>CAKMKD010000001.1 GCA_927439865.1 uncultured Coriobacteriia bacterium
ATCACGTTGAGCCCGATCACAACAGCGGTCTGGTCGACGTGATGGCAGCCATGCCCGCCGCGCGTGTTGTCGCGTCGGCATCGGGCGTGAAGGGCGTTGCCGGCTACCATGACGGTCTCGTCGTTGAAGCGGTCGGAGCGGCCGACACGATCGACCTGGGTGGCAAGACGCTGCAGTTCCTGCCGGCGCCGATGGTGCACTGGCCCGACTCCATGTTCACGTACTGTCCTGAGGTCCGCACGCTCATGCCGAATGACGCGTTCGGCCAGCACATGGCGTCCTCGGGAAGGTTCGCCGATGAGGTCGGCGTCGATCTTGCCATCGAGGAACTCGGCATCTACTACGCGAATATCCTGATGCCCCTTGGCTCTCAGGTCGCCAAAATGGTCGCCAAGATCGGCGAGGCCGGATGGGCGCCCGAGGTCATCGCTCCGTCGCACGGCGTGATCTGGCGCGGCGAGGCGCTCACGGCGGCGCTCGAGGCATACGGACGCTGGACATCGGGTCACAGGCGCGACAAGGCCGTGGTCGCGTTCAGTACGATGTGGGGCTCAACGAAGATGCTCGCCGAGGCGATCACCGACGGAATCGCAGCCGAGGGAGTCGAGGTCGACATGTACGACCTCGCGCGCACCTCCGGCGCTCACATCACCTATGAGCTGCTCGAGGCGAAGGCTCTCGTGCTTGGCTCACCAACGCTGCACCACGGGATGCTCTACAGGGTCGCCGGTTACATCCAGTACCTTGAGGGGCTGAAGCCGGTCGACCGCATGGCTGCGTTCTTCGGTTCCTTCGGCTGGGGCGGCGGCGCGATCAAGCAGATGCGCGAGCGCGTGACGGCCATAGGACTCGACGCGCCGCTGGAAGACTACTCCGAGAAGTTCAAGCCGACCGGCGACGACCTCGCTGCGGCCACCGCGTGGGGACGGGAGGTCGGCAAGGCAGTCAAGACGCGCTGACGTCGGTGTGCGCTACCTCACAGTTGCGACCCTTCCGCTCAAGTACCGGCGACGAACGGTCGATGTACCGAACGTCGTTGGTGGTGCTCCCGGAGCGGAGCGTGTGCAGTGAGGTGCACGGAGATGCAGCGAAACGAAGAGGGATTCACGCTTGTCGAACTAATGGTCGTCGTCCTCATTATCGGCATTCTCGTTGCTATCGCGATCCCGGTATTCAATGCAGTGTCGAACACCGCCAGGCTGCGCACCTGCCAGTCCAATCAGCGCGCAATCGAGGGTGCGGCTGCACAGTACTCGGCCATCAACAACGGGCTCTGGACACAGAGTCGCCGGTTCAACGGCAACGGTACCGCCGACAGCGTCGACCTTCTCGTGCCGAGCTACCTCAAGCGAGCACCGGTCTGTCCGACGAGCGGGCTATTCTACTACGTGGACGCTTCGGGCACGGTGTCGGGGGACCGGAGCGCTCCGGGATGGGCGTCCGGGCACAGCCACTTCTAGGCTCCTGTCGTCGCTATGCAGCGAGGATTGTCGTAGCATAAGAGAATCCGATAGTTCGCTGCGATGATCTCGGGAGACCCATGAACCTATCCCAGCTCCGAACGTTCGTCGCCGTCGTGGAGCACGCGTCGTTCTCGGCCGCTGCGCGCGCGCTCGGACTCTCGCAGCCCGCGGTCACGATGCAGGTGCAGGCGCTCGAGGCCGACCTCGGCGTGACCTTGCTCGACCGCCGATACCGCAAAGTCGAGCTCACCGAGGCGGGCACATCGCTTCTTCCGCATGCCAGGAAGCTGATGGCTGGCGTCACCGCTGCTCGCGCGGATCTCGACAACCTGTCGGGCACCGTGTCGGGACCCCTGACGATCGCGGCAAGCACCACGCCCGGGCAGTACGTTCTTCCTCGGCTGCTCGGCGGATTCCTGCGTGAGTTCCCGAATGTGACTGTGTCGCTTCGTGTCTTCGACACGAGCGAGGTGATCGCTGCTGTCGAGAGCGGCGATGCGCAGCTTGGCATGACCGGCGCCGAGGTTCCCGGCGCGCGTGTAGCCACCGAGCGACTCGGCAGCGACGACCTGGTGCTCGTCTGCCCGCCCGGGCACGAGATCGCGTCTCGCAAACACGTGCTGTTGCCTGATCTCGCCGACGAGCCGTTCATCGTGCGCGAGGCCGGCTCGGGCACACGCATGGTCGCCGAGGACATCATGCAGCGCGCTGGCCTCGACCCTGCAGAGCTTCGC
>CAKMKD010000002.1 GCA_927439865.1 uncultured Coriobacteriia bacterium
GTCCTGGCCGAGATGAACGCCTTCATGGGCCAGTACCGCACGGCCAACGGATCGATCGACGTCAACCGGATGCACTCCGACGTCACGAGCGGCAAGGTCACGCCCCCGTTCAGGGGCATGATGGGCGCGCTCAGCACGTCGGGCGCATTCGACGCGTCCACGATCGCCGAGATGGACTCCTTCATGGATCAGTACCGCACGGCCAACGGATCGATCGACGTCAACCGCATGCACGCCGACGTCACGAGTGGCAAGGTCACTCCTCCCCACATGCGAGGTGCGTCAGGTTCTGCGAGCGCGTCCAAGGCCCAGAGCGGTCGCACTTCGTACCGCCGTGGTTCAGCGATGATGCAGGGCCTGTCCTCTGATGGCAGCTCGGCTGGCTACAACATGATGGGTTCGACCTACTAGAACACTCTCTCGCGGGGCGGTCGCGCTTTTGGGCCGCTCCGCCTGCTCGGCCCGATTCTTCAACAACCATAAGGAGTGAGTTCTGATGATGTTTCTCTGGCTTCCATTCTTGTTCCTGATCCCGTTCGCGATGATGTGGATGATGCGCTCCGGCAACGGCGGCGGCATGGGCTGCTGCGGCATGAGTCATGCCGGAACGGCACAGACCCCGCCTGCAGCCGGCCCAGACCCGATCGAGATCGCACGCCAGCGCTTGGCCCGAGGTGAGATCGACTCGGCTCAGTTCGAGGAGATTCGACGGGCGATAAGCTAGGCGCTTTGGCCAGGACTGCGAACATCGTCAATCGCGGCAGTAAGCCGCACAATGACAAGCACGCGACCCTAAGAAGACTTCTGGAGGAGCATCATGGATGCAGTACACGCTAAGACCCCCAGCCTCATGTGCCATGAATGCACGAGCAAGGCGGAGAAGGCGGTCGGGGGGCTTCCCGGAGTGGTGAGCGTCACGGCGGCGCTCTCGGGCGGCACGACCTCGGTGATGTTCAATGAGAATCTCGTCGCCAGGGAGACCATCGTAGCCGCGATTCGGACGGCGGGGTTCGATGTGGAGACGGAATCGTCTATGGGAGCTACTTCATGAAGGCTTCCACGAAATCGAATATCCCGAACGGCAGATGGAGCAGGCTGAGGGTCATGACGGAGTAGCCGATCACCTTGTGCGACTTTCTTCGCGACTGTGATTCTGGACGGTGCATGCGCATCCCCGTAACAAGTTGAAAGGTAATCCCGGCAGCCAGCATCAGGCCGCTGACTAGTAGGACCAGCATGAGGACTTGGTCGGACATCGCGGTTCCTCCAATTCCAGTGGACGAATGTGAGGGTCAACCCCCCTGGGATAGTACCCTCTCACCGAACGAACGTCTCCGGTCGAGCACTGCGGCAGTCACGGCAGTTCGGCTCTCGGTTGGTCTGTGTCTCTGGGAGGTGTCGTTCGGGTATCTGCCTGTCATGCAGAACAAGACGCTGGTGACTGGGGCTGTGGTCACTCTGCGTGTTTGCGTGATAGGTACGGTCGCCGTATGCGGACTCTTCGGCGGCATACAGCACTGACTCCTCTACGGGAAGGCGGACCATGAATAGGGTAGTCACACCGATAGTCGCTGCGGGCCTTATCATCGTCGGCCTGACCGGTATCATCGTGGCCGCAACGTACCTGCAGCCTGTTGTCCCTGCTGGAACAGTGCCCGCGAGCGGCATGGATGCCATGTTCATCGAGCAGATGATCCCCCACCACGACGATGCGATCGAGATGGCGGAGCTGGCGCTCACACGTGCGGAACACCCGGAGATCAAACAGCTTGCGGCAGACATCAAGCGGACTCAGACCGCCGAGAACGCTCAGATGCGGGCTTGGTACCAGGAGTGGTTCGGCACCGCTGTCCCTGATGTCGGCGGTTCGTCCCGGATGATGGGCGGCATGATGGGTTCTGGTGTCATGAACATGGCTGACCTCGAGGTCGCTGAGCCGTTCGACAAGGCGTTCATCGAGGCCATGATCCCGCACCACCAGACCGCGATCATGATGTCTCAGATGGCCGGCGGTGCGTCCGGCAGGTCTGAGATGCGTGGGCTTACGTCATCAATCATCGAGGCGCAAAGCACGGAGATCGACAAGATGCAGACCTGGTACGACGAGTGGTACGGGCGCTGATCTTCGGGTCGGCACCTGACAACCAAAGGAGCTGGATGAACCATGATGGGTCGAGGATATGACTACGGCTACAACAGGATGGGCGGCTACGGCTGGTTCGGTGGGCTGCTCATGTTCTTCTTCGGCGCACTGCTCATCGCCGGGATCGTACTTCTCATCATCTGGGCGGTCAGGGCCTCTGCCCACCACCCCACAGCGAGTGGAGGGACGCCGCCACTTGGAGCGGTTGGTCATGACGAAGCTGTGGCCATCGCCAAGCGCAGGTGTGCGAGCGGTGAGATCACGACACAGGAGTATGACGAGATCATGCGTGCGCTTGGAGCGTAACCGATGGAGGATCATTTGGCTCACTCAGATACGGACGAGCATGGAGCACATGCTGGCCCAGAGGCAGAGGCGTCCAGTCACGAGGAGCATTCGAAGGGTCGCCACGAGGGTCACTCAGTGGCGGACTTTCGACGCCGTTTCTGGATAAGCCTCGCAGTCACCGTCCCGGTCATTCTGATTTCACCTGGGCTACCGTTCGTCCCCAGCGGGCGCATCGTGAACGTTCCTGGGGCGGATTGGATTCTGCTAGGACTCTCCACCTTCCTCTACATCTACGGCGGGATGCCGTTCCTCAAGGGTTTCGTTCGCGAATTGCGCGACCGCAAGCCCGGCATGATGACGCTGGTTGCGGTCGCCATCAGCGTTGCCTACTTCTACAGCGCGGCGACGGTCTTAGGCCTCGAGGGCATGCCGTAGATGTAGAGGAAGGTGGAGAGTCCTAGCAGAATCCAATCCGCCCCAGGAACG
>CAKMKD010000003.1 GCA_927439865.1 uncultured Coriobacteriia bacterium
GTAGGCATACTCGCGCGGCTCGTTGACGAGTCCGGTCACCGTGAGCTTGTACGTGGCCTTGTCGACCGACTGCGGGCCCTTGATGGAGTTCTCGCGGAAGTCGTTCACCGAGCCGAGCTTCTCGCCCTTGTACTCGCGAACTTCAACGCCGTCGAGTTGGATGCCCGCGCCTCTCGGCGAGTCCTGTGGTGCGCCTCCTCCGGGGCTTGAGCACCCGGTGATAGCAAGCGTCAGAAGCACGGCCGTGGCAATCACTGTGCGCATATGCATGTAGCACCTCCGCGTAGAGTGTACCCACCCGGTGGTTGCCAGGCGAGTGGGGGTACAATCGTCGTGCGTGCTCGACTCGCACATGTCTGGAGGATGGTATGGCAGGCACCACCGAAGCCGGAACGCAGCATCTGTTCGACAGCAATCCGCTGCCGATGCTTGTCGTGGAACGTTCGGGTCTTGCTGTCCTGGCGGCGAACAAGCGAGCCGAGGATCTGTACGGAGTGCCTGGGGGACTCACGGGCTGGTCGGCGGCCCGGCTGTGGCCAGAGTCCGAGCGAGCCGACCTCGAGAGCATTCTCGCTGTCGCTGCGGCAGCTCGTCACCGTTCCGGGCCGTGGACGCACATCGACGACACCGGCAACAGGCACGACGTTGGCATCTACTGCACCGACCTCGAGTACGACGGGGTGGCCGCTATCCTGATGGTCATCACGGACATCACGGATGACATCGCGCGAGAGCGAGCGCTGGTAGACGGTGCAAAGCGCGACCCGCTCACCGGTGTCTCTAACAGCGCGTACTTCCTCGACAGGCTCCGCCTGCTTGTTAGTCGCGCGAAGCAAGAGCCGGAGTACCGTTTCAACGTTCTCTATCTCGACCTTGATCGATTCCGGGAAGCGAACGAACGTCTCGGACATATTGCTGCCGATACGGTGCTTGCGGCAGTTGGCGCACGACTGAGCACACATGTCAGGCCGGGTGAACTCGTTGCGCGAGTGGGTGGCGATGAGTTCTGCATGCTCTCGGACATCGACGCGGGCGGGAGCGGAGCAATCAAGCTCGCCGAGAGGATGCTCCATGTGTTCGACGAGCCGTTCACAAGCGGCGACTCGCAGATCTCGCTCTCGGCGAGCATCGGCGTCGTCATGGGCGGGGGAGACCCCGACTTGCAGACTGATGCGCTCATCCGGAACGCCGACGCGGCGATGCACCGCGCTAAACAACAGGGCCGAGCCCGCTACGAGCTCTTCGATGAGAGCCTGGGCCAGCGCGCAATCGAGTACTCGCGAACCGAGGCGGAGCTTCGTCGCGGCCTCGAACTCGGTGAGTTCGCCCTTTACTATCAGCCGATCGTGACGATTTCGGGCGGACAGATGCACGGTGCCGAGGCGCTGCTTCGCTGGGTGCACCCTCAGGAGGGAGTGCTCGCCCCGGGCTCCTTCATCTCGGTGGCCGAGGACAGCGGACTCATCGTCCCGCTTGGAGAATGGGTCATTCGCGAAGCCTGCCGCCAGCTCCGGGAATGGCGCGATGCCGGACTCCCGGAGATCTCGGTCTCGGTCAACGTGAGCGCGCGGCAGTTCCGTGACGGGGACATGGTCAGCACGCTCAAGAGCGCGCTGGCAGACACGGGCATCGAGGCGAGGTTCCTCACGGCCGAACTCACCGAGAGTCTTGTGATGGAGGATCCAGCGGCAGCCATAGAGATCATGACCGAGATAAGCGCCCTGGGTGTCGGCCTGGCAATGGACGACTTCGGAACGGGCTACTCCTCTCTCAGTTACCTCAAGAAGTTCAGCTTCGATTCGCTGAAGATCGACCGGTCGTTCATAGAGGGAATCGACCAGAGCGCAGGTGATGCAGCAATCGTTGCAGCCGTTATCGCGCTTGCTCACAGCTTCAAGTCACGTGCTGTGGGAGAGGGCGTTGAGACGCCCGAGCAGCTTCAGTATCTGCGGTTGCTGCGGTGCGACATGGCGCAGGGCTATTTGTTCAGCAGGCCCATTCCGGCTGCGGACTTCACAGAGCTGATGCGCCGGGAGACGAACTGGGCGGTGCTCGTGCAATGACGGCCGAGTATGACATCGCGTATCTCGGGACCCGGTCGTGCGCCGTCGGTGTTGCCTCGTTCCGGTTTGTGCGTCCGAAGGGCTATTCATTCATACCTGGCCAGTTCTTCACCCTCACCCTCGAGACTCACGAAGGCGTGACCTCGAAGCAGTTCTCACATGCCGATGCGCCCGGCGATGATGCGATTGAGCTCACCACGCGGTTGAGCGATTCAGCATTCAAGCAGACGCTCGTCCACCTTGAGCCCGGCTCGATCGTGCATATCAGTGGTCCGAAGGGGCGCCTCGGCGTGCCTGAAGGAGCGAGCGCGGTCGGATTTCTCACCGGCGGCGTGGGAATCACACCCGCGCGCAGCATCATCCGAGATGCGATTCAGAGGAAGAGCGGCCTCGACATTGCATTGTTCTACGGGAACCGGGACGAGGACTGTATCCCGTACGGCGAGGAGTTCCGCAGTTACGCGGCGGCGCAGCGCATGGCATACATCGAGACGCTCGATCATCCGCTGCCGCAGTGGGCCGGTGAGGCCGGGTTCATCACGGCGGATCTCGTACGGCGACATGTAGCCGACCCCGCCGCCCGTTATTGGATCGTGTCGGGACCGCCGCCCATGGTGGACGCGATGAAGGTGGTCGTGGGAAATCTGGGTGTGCCGGCGGACTCGGTCGCCTACGAACTGTTCGCGGGCTACGGCCCTAACGGGTAGAAACTCATTGCATGCCGAGCCGTTCCAACAGCGAAGAAGGGCGACAGCGATGGAAATGATGTCCAAGGTGTGCAAGACCGACGAGATGAACTTCGAGCGGCTTGCAGCGAGGGTATTCGTGGTCGCCGGTGGTCTGTTCTGGGTGGCGGCGGTGTTCGGGATGGACTTCGGTTATCGCGACGCGGGTGTCTTCGGCGCGGCGCAGAGTGCACTCGTCCCGCTGGTTGTGACGGCCGTAGCGCTCGGTGTTGGGTGGTTCTACGAGAACCTTGCGGCCGCGCTGCTGCTTGCTGGTGTGGTGGCGGGGGTCGCCTGGGGCGTTATCGCAGGCTGGGAAGCGGGCGTTTGGTGGGTGATGGCCGGGGTTCTGATTGGCCCGATGGCAATATCCGCCTTATTGTTCTTTTTGGCCGCCAGGATGCAGCGAATCTGTGAGCTGAATCCTGAGTAGACGTTCCGCTCATCATTGCGCTCGTCGCCACGTGCAGCCGTTCGTCCTTGCATTCTGGTCGCCCATACCCGTGCTATAGCGGATTGTGTTACATGCGAATACACTTACAGCGTGGTGGTGCGCCACTCAGAACGGCGTGTATGTGACTGGGGGCACGCGATTGATGCCGTTAGTCGGAAGTGTGGTTTCGGGCCACGCGCCGATTCCGTTCCACCTCGAGGAAGGTGACGGGTGTACGACCTGGAAGGGGTCCTCGGGCCCTCGGTGATGTCATTCGTGGACAAACACGTCCGGTCGCTGCTGACGTGGGACATCCTCGTGTTCTTTCATCGCAACCCAGATGCCGTTCTCGACATCGAGGGTCTTGCCTCTCGCCTCGGAAGGCGCTCTGAGGAACTCGGACCCGAGATCGAAGCGCTTGCGGATGGTCGGCTTCTGTCGCTCGCCGGCGGACTCATTCGGTACAAGCCCACTCCGGAGATGCGTGAGACGGTCAGCGCGTTCGTCGACAGCTGTCAGGACCGCGGGCGCAGACTCGCGCTCATTGCGCTCGTGCTGCACAAGATCAACCCGCTCGCTGGTGTATAGCCCCGGCTACAGGTGATCCGAGACGGTCACCGCAAGGTTCTCCGGGTTCACGATCTCCACGATTCCTATGCTCGCCTCGGCGGTATCCAGCTCCCGCTCGGGCTCGAGCTTCGTTCCGTCAGTGTCAAACATCAGCCGCACTCTGGGATGGAGCGGGTCGGTTCCGCGTGCGCAGACGACACCGACCGAGTGGTCCGTGAGTCTGACAACACACCCGACCGGGAACACCCCGAGCGCCTTGACGAAGAGCCGTGTGAGTGTCTGATCGAGTAGCGTCGAGGTATCGCGCAGGAGTTGGATGACGGCCTTGTCAGGCGTCATGCCGGAGCCCTCCGGCTGCGTCGTCGTGAGCCGATCGTAACGGTCGGCGATGGCCACCATCCGGCTGAATGGATGGGTCACGTACCCCTCGTCACGCTCGGGATACCCCGATCCGTCAGCGGCCATATGGTGCTCGTACGCGACGAGCATCGGGGTGCGGTCCTGCTCGGGCAGACGCGACAGGATGTCGGCACCTATCTTCGGGTGCAGATACCGCGCTTCGTCGGCCTGTGTGGGGTCGGTCATATCGAACGCAACCTTGCCGATGTCGTGAAGCAATGCGGCCACGCCGAGCGAGGTGAGCCCCTCCTCGGGGATGCCGAGCTCGTGACCTAGCACCAGTGAGTAGATCATCGTGTTGATCGAGTGGAACAGGCTCGACTCGCTTTGTCCGTTCATGGTGGCAAGTCCGAGCACCGCGGCGCTGTCGTCCATCAGCCTCGCGAGGATGCCCTCGACGACCATGCCGGCTTCACCCACGTTGGGGTCACCGGTCTCCTGAATGCGTGCGGTGAGTGTGCGCAAGACGCCCAGCAGCCGCTTGTAGAGCGCGCGGTCCTGCTCGCGAAGGCGATCACGCTCCTCGGCCTCGGCGGCGTCTTCGTCCACGAACGCGGCGATTGTGATCGCACTCGCGCCTTTGCGCTCCAGCTCCTCGCCCACATCAAGCGTTGCCGAGGGACGCATCGCGAGCACCTCGACGAGCGTGATCGCATCATGCTCGGACGCGTCGACACCGAAGGTGACGCTTTCGACGCGGTGTGCCTCGAGTGCCTCGGCCACGGCATGAGCACCAGAGACATCCGAGGAGAGGACGCGGCTGTCCTGGTACAGGCGGCCGAGATGCACGTTCAGCGTGAACGGACCCTCGGCGACGCACGAGCGGACAGCCAGGGCGAGTTCGTCGACGGCCTCGCGGTACTTCGGGTGCGCAGACGGGTAGAGGTGCGTCGCTTTGCGAGCCGCCGAGAGCGCCGTGATCATAGCGAGAGCGACGCGCTCCTCCATTATTGCTCACCGCCAGCGTCACGGGTTGTGACCGCCTGCCTGGCAAGGTCGGCGATCTCGGCGAAGTGGCCGCGCTTGATGAGCGCTTTTCGCGACGCGATTTTCCGGAGCAGATCACTCGCATCGGGGTCGGCAGACCGGGTGAGCGCGTTGATGATCTCGCGACACGCGGTGAAGTCTTTCCCGTCACAGTCGAGCTCGGCGAACCGGTCGCCGAGGACTCTGGCCGCTCCCGGCGCCACCGAGCGACCTGTTGCCCGGATGGCCACGAGCGCCACCTCGGGGCTCGAGTCGGCAACGAGCGTCGCAAGCTGCCGAAGCGCGGTCGGCGAGCCGACTGCTGCGAGTCCTTTGGCCGCCTCCTGCCGGGACTGTTCCTCGGGCCTGCGCAGGATGGCGTCGATCGTCTGGGATGAGCGCGGATCGCCTTCCTCGGCAAGGCGCTGTACGATGGGGGCGATGTTGAACCACTGTGCGCGGGGCGCCTCGGCGATCAGCAAATCGACCAGCCGGCGTCCGAGCACCTCGCCCGCGACAGCAAGACCGTCGGCGTCTCGCATCGAGAGCGCCTCGTGCAGAAACGCGGTCTGCGCCGGCCCGCCAGCGCGCCGCAGGATGTCACGTGCTTGCTGCACGAGCGACTGGTCGTCCTCGATGGCATGAAGGAGCGCCGACATCGAGCGCGCTCCTGTCGCGCGCGAGCACGCATCCCGGAGCTTCTCGGTGAGTTCAGGCCACGCCTGATCGGTTTTCGCCTCTCGCCCCGCCAGTTCGGTGAGCACCTGGTCGGCAAGGGCGAAGTCGCGCATCTCGAAGAGCGCCGGCACCGTTGAGGCGAGTCCGTCGAGGGTCTTGCAGTAGAGCGCGAAGTCTTCCTGCTGATCGAGAAGTTGCAGCATCGTCGTGACGCTGCGCGCGTTCATCTTCGACATCGAGGATTGCACCTCGCCCCGGACCTTCTTGACTTCATCAGGGCGGACCTCGGCGATCTGCGCAACCTTCGCGTAGTCCGGCCGCTGCTCGATGAGCGGCGCCTCGGGCTCATCTTTTTCGCGAAGCTCGAGCATGTGGTCGAGGAACGTCATCTCGCGTGTTGTGTGTCCCGCCGAGACAAGCAGCGGTTTGACCTCGGCCAGGATTTCCGAGACACGCTGCCCGAGGGGGAGATGCGCGAGCATATTCGAGAGTGAGAGCACGTTATCGCCGAACAACCCGCCCGCGAGCGACTGCGCGATATCGCCGGTGGTGATCGATGAGAAGACGCCGCTCATAAGCGAGCGGACGTCGTCGTTCTTGACCGACAGCCCCATGAGCGCGTCGCGGCCCTCCGGCTGTTGCTGTATGAACGCGGCGGACAGCGATTCCATGAGCCCCTCGAGGCCGTCAGCACCGACAGCACCTCTCAGCTCCATCAGTCCCTCCGCGAGCGCAGCCGGATCGCCGGCACTGGCGCTTGCCAGCCACAGGGCGAGCTTGTCGGGATCGCTGACAAGTTCCCGGAGGAACTCGTCGATGTCGTCGCCTTGCTGCGGCAGGATCGACTCGGAAACGGTGAGTGCAACGTCGGAGACGCGAACCGCCTCGACACCTCCGGCCGCCAGCATGGTGCCCATGCCGCCGGCGTCCCGCACGTCGCTCGGATCTCGCAGCACGATTCCCACGAACGCGATGAGGTCATCCACGCTAGCACCGGGCAGTACATTGAGCTCGGCGACCCCGTGCCGGGTAAGCATGTCTGCCAGGTCGCTCGAGCCCGGCGCGTTCACGATCTCGCCTCGGAAGAGGAAGCCGTCGCGGGCGATCGTGAGCGGCAACACCGACTCATCGACCATGTACGTCGTGAGCGCCTCAAGTGCCGCATCGGCGGTCTGTCTCGGAATCGGGCTGGTCGGGGGATACAGGCGCAGCGTCTTTGCCGAGGTCGCAAGAGAGCGAACCACCGTTTCGACCGTGCGCTTCGCCCGTTCATCCGACACCGAGTGCTCACCCCCAACGTGATCGCGGCCGCAGACAATCTTCCGCTATCGCCCTGCGCGCGTAAACCCGCCGCACGACACGGTACGAAATTAAGAAGCTGTCGTTTCGTGCGGCCTACTTACGGTAACCTTATCGGCATGGAAGCATACATTGGCGAGATAATCCTGGTAGCGGCTCTCATAGTCTTGAACGGGTACTTTGCGGCGTCGGAGATCGCGCTTGTGAGTGCGCGCGGTGCTGCACTCCGTGCGGAAGCCGAGAATGGCTCAGCAAAGGCTCAGGCCGTGTTGAGACTCACGAGCGACCCTTCCCGCTTCCTGGCTGCGATTCAGGTCGGGATCACGCTCGTGGGGTTCGGCGCATCGGCGACTGCAGCCGTCACTCTGGCCGAGCCGGTCGCAGTATGGCTTCGCGGGCTCGGTGTGAGCTGGCTGGCCGACATCGCTAGCGGCATGTCGGTGCTTCTCGTGACGATCGTGATCTCGTATCTCACGCTTGTCTTCGGTGAGCTTGCGCCAAAGCGTCTCGGATTGCAGCGCGCCGAGGGAGTGGCGAAAGCGGTCGCCGGGCCGGTTGGCATCCTTCAGCGCATCACGGCTCCGCTCATCTGGGTGCTTTCCCGCTCGACCGATGGCGTGGCGCGCCTCCTGGGCGTGCCGCCCGGCTCTGTTCGTCCCGGTGTTACCGAGGAGGAGATCAAGCTTCTGGTGACCGAGCAGGGCACGCTGCTCGACGAAGAGAAGCGGATGATTCACGAGATCTTCCAGCTCGGGGACACCGTTGCCAAGGAGGTCATGGTTCCCCGCGTGGACGCGGCGATGCTGCCGGATTCAGCGACAGTCGCCGAAGCGATAGTCAGCTTCCAGCGGTCGGGGTACTCCCGCCTTCCGGTCTATCGTGAGGATCCCGACTCGGTTGTAGGCATCGTGCTCCTGAAAGACCTCGTCGGTCCGGCTTCAGTGGGAAACGTCGACGCCTTAGTCACCGAGTTCATGCGGCCGGCGGTGTTCGTCCCCGAGACCAAGCCGATTCTCACGATGCTGAGCGACATGCAGCGGGCCCGCAACCACCTGGCCATCGTTGTGGACGAGTACGGCGGAACGGCGGGTCTCGTGACGATCGAGGACATCGTCGAGGAGATCATCGGTGAGGTAGCGGACGAGTTCGACAAGGAGCGTCGCTACGTCACGACTCTCGGACCGGACGAATGGGTTGTCGACGGGCGGCTCTCGGTAGAAGAGGCACGCGAGATGCTCGGGCTTGACCTGCCCGAATCTGACGAGTACGAGACTGTGGCTGGCTGGGTGCTCATGGAGCTTGGACACATACCCGTGCCGGGCGAGGTGGTCATGCGCGGGTCGTTGACGACCAAGGTCGAGGTGGTTCGGCGCCGGAGAATCGCTCGACTCCGGATCACACGAACGCACGCCGAAGAAGTGAAGCATAGGGGGCCGAATGGAGCGGACACTGTACAGGAGTCGTAGCGACCGGATGGTGGCGGGCGTCTGCGGCGGGCTGGCCGAGTACCTGGCAGTCGATCCGACACTTGTCCGCGTGGGGGTCGTGCTGCTCGGAGTGCTCACGCAGGGTGTGGTGCTCGCCGCGTACATCATCATGGCGATCCTCGTTCCCGAGGAGCCGTTAGGGGGAGCAGCCCAGGTGGCCGTCAGCGAACAAGGGGGGGTCAACGTGACCGATTCCAACGAATCATCGCCTCTCGGCGAAGATGTTCCGCGAGCTCCAGAGGTCGTTCCGGCACCGGAGTCGGTCTCCGCTCCGGCGAACGCTCCTACCGTGCCACCCGCTGTGCCGAGCTGGACGCCCCCTGCTACGGAAGTGCATGAGCATCGCGGCGGGGTCGGCTTCGGCGTAGCGCTCATCGTCATCGGCGGGCTGCTGCTCGCGAATCAGTTCCTCCCCGGCATCGACCTGTGGCGCTTCTGGCCCGTGATCATCATCGCTGTTGGCGTGAGCGCGCTCTTCAAGGGGGCGCGACGCTGATGGAGCTCAAGAGAATCGCCGAGGGACTCACCGTCATCGCTGTGGGTCTCGTCTTCCTCGGCAACACGTTCGGCGTGATTCCGTGGAGCGTGTGGTGGAACGTTATCTCGCTCTGGCCACTACTGCTGATCGCGGCCGGCATCGATGTCATCGGTCGCGGAACGGACAACTCCTGGTTGCGGGTGCTCTCGAGCCTGCTCGTGATCGCCGGGTTGGCGTACGGCGTCTTCGTGATGCCGGCGAATGGCGGCAACTGGAGTCCGTGGGGGCCGTTCGTGTTCATGGGGACAGGAGCCGTCTCGGCGAACTCGGAACCGTTCGACAACTCCGAGGCACACGATCCCACCGTGCGGACCGGCGACGCGCTCGTCAGCGGGGGTGTGGGTTCTCTGACGGTCACGGCCGGTTCGAACCTTGTGTCGGCATCGGGTACATCTCCGTTCGACCCGGTATTCGAGGTGAACACGTCGAGCAAGGGCGCCGATGTTGTGGTCGGACTCGGTAACGGCCAGTGGGTTGCGCTGCGCGACAACGCGTCGCTCGACGTTGAGCTCGATCGTGCGGTTGCCTGGGACCTGAGGATCGACGGCGGCGTCAGCGAGATCGAGGCGGACCTGAGCGACCTTACGCTCACCGCTCTTGAGATCAGGGCCGGAGTGTCCAAAGGAACAGTCATCCTCGGCGCGGTCGACACACGTGTCACCGACGGGGGAGTTCCCGTCATACTCGACACAGGGGTGTCGACATTCACGGTCCGCATCAAAGAAGGCGAGCATGTGCGACTGCGCATGGACAAGGGGCTCAGCACGATCGCGAAGCCGTCTGATATGAGGCAGGTCAATAGCGGTGGCGGCGATGACGTGTACGAGTCGGATGGCTTCTCGGAAAGCGCAGGCTACTGGGATATCACGCTCGACGCGGGCATCAGCAACGTCCGCATCGAGTACTACTAGGAGGCACGATGTCTGAAAGACGCAACGATCAGTCACCGCTGTTGGTGATAGGCGCCCTGCTCATTTTCGTAGGAGTATGGCTCATGGCGCGGCAGTTCGATCTGATCCCCGAGCCGCTCTTGCGTGTATGGGAGCTCGTGCGTGATGCCCGCGGAGCTGTGGCTCTCGTGCTGATCGGCGTCGTGGTGATCGTGCTTGCCGGCCGAGGCGGAAACGTCAGGATGCCCTCGAAGGGGACGCGGCTCTATCGCTCCCGCGGTGACAAGTGGGTCTCAGGTGTGCTTGGCGGCCTGGGCACGTACTTCGGCATTGACGCTGTGCTGCTGCGCATCGTGTTTCTGGCCCTCGTGTTCCTCGCCAACTACGGCAGCGCGATCGTGGCGTACATCATCCTCTCGATAGTCATTCCCGAGGAACCGAAGGCGGCATAACGATGGTTGGAGCCGACGACAGCGGCAGCCGCGAACGGCCGACACACCCGGGCGACGTCGTCGACGCGCACGTCCACATGTTCTCGCTGCCGCTGTTCCGCGAGTTCATCTCGGCGAATCCTGACGCGAACCCGCGATGGAAGAAGGCGCTTGAAGAGGGCAAGTTCGGCCGAAGGCAGGAGACGCTGCCGGACCTCGACGCTGCCGAGATGGCCGCGTGGTACGCCGAGCGATTGGACGACGCGGGCGTGGCGAAGGCCGTCGTGATGTCGGTGCTGCCGGACTCGCAGTACTCCCGCGACTTCATCTCGGCTTCAGGCGGTCGCGTTGCGGCGCTCTGCAACCTCGATCCGCGTCTGCCGGAGGCGTCGGCATTGCTCGAGCGCGAGATGGCCGCGGGCTTCAAGGGCGTGAAGCTGCTGCCGGTCAACCGCTGCTTCAACCTCTCGGATCCAGCGTGTCGACCGTTCTTCGACAAGGCCGCCGAGTTGGGCGCCTCGATCTGCATCCACTACGGCGTCACCGTCGATCCTACGGGCGACCTGCGCTATGCAGACCCGACTGACCTCTCACCGGTGGCGCGCGACTATCCTGACATGCCGTTCGTGATCGCTCACTTCGGCGCGGGGTATCTGCATGAGGCGCTTCGTCTCGGCTATCAGTGCAAGAACGTGTCGTTCGATTCCTCGGGCACCAACAATTGGATGGACTACGACCCGCACGGCTACACGCTCGCGCAGGTGTTCGACCGCGCGCTCACGGCATTCGGGCCCGAGCGCGTGCTCTTCGGCACGGATTCGGGCACGACGGTGGCGTACCGGAAGTGGATCAAGTACCAGCAGATTCGCACGCTTGAGGAGCTGGGTCTCTCGGAGAAGGACCGCGACCTGGTGCTGCGCGGCAACGCGGTGCGCATCTACGGGCTGGATGACTAGCGTGTTCGACGCGAAGCATAACGAGGAGCGCGAGTACGACGAGCTCGTGGACTGGAGCCGTCGGCTGACGCGCGAAGGGCCGTTCTTCCGGGAGCTGTTCGACGCGCACGGCGTGCGCTCAGTCGTGGACGTCGGCGCCGGGAGTTCCCGCCACGCCATCATGTTCCGCTCGTGGGGGCTCGAAGTCACCGCAATCGACCCGAGCGAGGACATGCTCGCGCTCGCCCGCGAGAACGCCGAGGCGGCAGGAAGCGACGTGCGGATCGTCGAGGGCGGCTTCGGGGAGGCGGCGACACTCCTCGGGAGGCAGGTCGATGCGCTCACGTGCACCGGCAACGCGCTCCCGCATGTGCGCTCGCTCGAGGGGCTGCGCGGGGCGCTCGAGGACTTCTCGGCGGCGCTTGGGCCGGGCGGCGTGTTGGTGCTCCACTACCTCAACCACGAGCGGCTGATCTCACAGCGTACCCGCACGATGAGTCCCGTCTTTCGTGAGACCTCCGGCGGCGACAAGTTCTTCTTGCGGGTGCTCGACTACACGCCCACCGGCGACGGGGTGCTCTTCGACTTCGTGACGCTGGTGCGCGATCCGGCGGTGCGGGAGGCTCCGCACACGATCGACGGTTGGCCGAAGACGCTCGAGGCCGACCCGACCGGCGGTTGGACGCTCCGGTCGCGGCGCTCGTTGCACTTCGCGATGCCGCCCGCGCTCATCTCGGCCGAGCTGGCACGCGCGGGCTTTAGCGAGGTCCGGTTCCTCGGCGACCACACCGGACGTGAGCTCGATGCCGAGAAGGACGAGTCGATGATCGTGACGGCGATTCGCGCCTAGCGCACGAGCGTGGGCCCGAGCGCGCACCGGCGACCGAGCGCGGCGTCGCAGGCGGCGACGGGTGATGCGAGGCAGTCGGGCACCGGTCCGCCAGCTCCCGACGCCAACGCCGCATGCAGGTGGCAGAGCGGCATGCCGGCGACGTTCTGGTAGCACTCATCGAGGCCGACCGACGCCAGGTGGTGCTCGATGTTGTAGGCGCCGGCACACCCCAGGAGCTCGCCTTTCTCGGCCCAGGCAGCGATATCGTCATCCGAGAGCGTGCGCATGAGCACGCGCGTTGCCACCGTGAATGTCCGAGGTGCGAGCGCGTCCGGATAGAGGATGGCGACGCCCGTGAGCACCCTGTGCGTGCGTCCCGAGAGCGCGCGCAGCATCCGGTACGCGTCATCCAGGTCGGTCGGCTTGCCGAGGAGTTCGCCGTCGAGCACGACGATCGTGTCGAACGCGAGGATCAACCCGCCGGTGCCTTCGGCGCGAGCGGCCTCGGCCTTCTCGACCGCGATCGACGCGGCCAGCTGCTCAGGGAGGGCGGCCAGCGGCGAGTCGAGTTCCTCGGGTGTCTCCACCGAGGTCACGTCTGCAGGGAGGCCGAGCCAGCCGATAAGTCGCCGCCGTCTCGGGGATGCCGAGGCGAGGACGATGGGGGTCTGTGAGGGTTCCATGGGCGTGATGATAGCACCGGCTCGCCGGACACGTCATAATCACGGTGAGGGCGAGTGTCGGCGTGGCATGACACGAAAGGGTCCATCATCGTGGCGGAGGCCAAGACATCGGGTGAGCGCGCGCCTGCTGCGATCGAGGGCCTGGTCAAGCAGCTGCTCGTGACGTTCAAGGCGGTCAAGCTCTACCCGCCCACAAGTACCATTCCCCGCGAGAACGCGGCCGACGTGGTCGTCTCGCTTCGGCAGCAGCTTCGCGAGCGGTCCGCGGTACGGCTCACGGTTGCCAAAGACGGGATCTTCTTCGAGTCGCTCCCGGTTCTGCCCGGACAGCCGGCATTCTCGGCATTCGCGCGTGACCTGTATGCCCGTAAGCTTTCCGACGTGCGCTTCCACTCCGGGGTCACCGAAGAGGAAGTCACCGCGTTCCTGAGCGTGCTGCTGGAAGCGCCCGGGGATATCGATGCGGCCGGAGGGTTCGAATCCCGGCTCTGGGAGCGACAGGTCGACGGAATCACCGTGACCCTTGTCTCCACGAAGATAGTGGACACCGACATTCCCGAGGCCGTCGACGATCTGCCGGTCGTGGACGAGCCCTGGCCTCCCGACGACGCCCGAATCGATCGGCTGCTCGACGACCGCTTCGGCATCAAGCCGCGGGAGCAGCGCCTTCTTGTGCGGTTCATGGCAAGCCCGAAGCTCGTCAACCGATATCTGACCGAACTCGCGTTTGCCAGAGTGGCATCGGGGGCCGTCGGCGCGCTTGCGGAACGAATCGCGAACCTCGCAAGAATCGCGAATGGTGAACTCGAGGACCGCCACTCGCTCTTCCGCTCCCTCGCCGAGGCGGTCATGGGGCTCGACCCCGAGACGCGCCATCAGCTCCTCGTCGACCGCCTCCTCGCCGAGGCGCGCATCGACGACGCTGTTGCCGAGATCATCCGCCAGCTCGATCTCGATGAGGTCTGCCGGGCACTCGCTGACGGCCTCGGTCCGGATCCGGTCAGCCGGGATGGAATCTCTCGGGCACTTCGCAATCTGGCTCTCATCTCGATGGCAGCCAGGGAGGACGTGGCCGAGGCGGCTCACGACGCGCTCACGGCGGCCGGCGCCTCTGGTCCGGAGGCAGACGAGATTATCGAGAACGCCATGCCGACGCACCTCCTGGTCTCGCGTGCAGCAGAAGTACGCGAAGAAGAGAGCATCGACACCATTCTCAAGCTCATAGACCTGGCGCCGACGCGGGATATGGTCAGCGATGAGGGAGACCCGGAACTCAAGGTGCTGCGCGACGAGGCGGCGGCTCACGTAAGCGACGGTGAGGTGATCGCAAGTCTCGTTACCCTCGTCACGCTGGAGCGCAGGCCGGATGTGTTTGCCTCGCTGCTCGCGAGCGTCGAGGACAACCTCTCGATGCTCATCGAGTGGGGTGACTTCGATATCGCGGTGGACGCCGCCACTGCGCTTTCGGCGCTCGCGCTCGAGGACGACCTTGAGTCGTCGCAGCGCATGCGGGTTAGCGAGGTGCTTCGGAATCTCGCAGGACCACAGCAGATCAGGATGATCGCACGGGCGATGAGAGTCTTCTCCGCCGAGTCACCCGAGCACGCGACGTGTCGGCGCCTCCTCACGGTTCTTGGCGGGACCACGATCGATTCGCTGCTCGAGGTGCTTGCCGATGAACCGGACATGGCGGCCAGGAAGGCGCTTGTCGATCTTGTGACCGATCTCGCTCCCGGGCACGTGCAGCGACTCGGCGATCGCGTCAGCGACCCGAGGTGGTACTTCGTGCGCAACGTCATCAGCATCCTCGGCTCAACCCGGGGGTCCGATACGATTCCGTATCTCGGCCGGACGCTGCGGCACCCCGACGCCCGCGTCCGACGCGAGACGATTCGCGCGCTTTCCAACATCAAGGACCGGCTTGCCGAGCAGATGCTTGCATCTGCGTTGGCGGACGATGATGGCCAGAATGTTCAGCTCGCGGCTCGCTACCTCGGCATCGTGGGCGCAAAGGGCGCGGCAGCTGCGCTCATAGCAGTCGCTCGCGGAGATGGTCGGGGCAACCGGGATGTCGCCGCGCGAACCGAGGCCATCGAGGCGCTCGGGCGCATGGGCGCGACCGAGGCCATCCCTGTCCTCAACGACCTTGCCGGTCGTCGGTCGATAATCCGTTCTGGCCGCGCGAAAGAAATCCGAGCCGCCGCCGAAGCCGCGCTTGCCATGCTTGCGACTGCCGGGAACGGGGGTGCGTGATGGTCGAGGATCCTAGCGCCGACATCATCCGCGAAGCCGCGGGTGCGCTCGGCGATACCACCGTGCAGGATGTGATCCAGGCAGATGTAGGAGCGAAGAACGCCCCCACGGCCGTCTTCTCGGCGAAGCAGGTGCGTCGGGCGCGAGACCTCCTGGCCCGGCTCTACGCGCTGCGTCGCGCGGAGCGCTTCTATCCCCAGGAGCACCCGGCGGTGGTTCAGGCCACCGAAGAATTCGGAGCCGTGCTCTCGCAGTTTCACGAAGAAGGCGTGGACGTGCCGCTCACGTTCTTCGAAGACGAGTTGCTCCTCGGTGACCAGCTCCTGGCCGAGGACAGCGTCTTGTTCGATCAACTCATCAGAGACATGACCGCTGTTGGCGCCGGCAACGTCGTGTTTCAACGCGGAGTGACACTCGCCGAGATCAAGGAATTCGCCCGGATCATCAGCACCGACCCCGAGATCGTTGCCGCCCAGGGTGGCATCGGCGCGATGGTGACCACGGCCGGTCTCGAGCACATCATCGTCAGCGACGTGGCGGTCTACCACGAGCAGCCCAAGGTTTCGGATGTGGATGGCGGCAGGCTCGCGAAGGAGGCGTACTCGAACGCACTCGACCTCATGCGTGAGCTTGAGCGGCTGATCCGCACAAGCCAGGTCATCAATGTGCCGCGCGTGAAGGGCACCGTTCGAAGCTTGATCGAGAACGTGATGAACAACCGCTACGCCACGCTCGAGCTTGCCGGGCTCAAGAGCTTCGACGAGTACACGTTCTACCACTCGGTCAATGTGGCCATCCTCTCGCTCGCGCTCGGGTCGATGATCACCCACGACTACCGCTTCCTCTCCACCCTCGGCACCGGAGCGCTGTTGCACGACGTCGGGAAGATGACCATTGACCTCGACATCCTCAACAAGCCGGGTCCGCTGACATCCGAGGAGTGGGCGTACATCCGCCAGCATCCCATCTACGGCGCCGAGAACACCGCGCTCACGCCGGGACTCGACAAGGCGGCAACTGTGATCGTGCTTGAGCACCATATGCGTTACGATCTCACCGGGTACCCGCAGCGCACGCCACCGCGCAGGCAGCATCTGGCGAGCAGGATCGTCGCGGTAGCGGATGCGTACGACGCGATGACATCCCGACGCACGTACAGCGCCGCACGGCCCCAGGACGACGCGATTCTCACGCTTGTCAAGAACGCCGAGAGTGCGCTCGATCCCACGCTTGTGCGGCTGTTCGTCGGCTTGATGGGACTGTACCCGCCGCGCTCCGTCGTGCTTTTGAGTTCGGGCGAGACGGGTATAGTCGTTTCACCGAATCCTCATAGTGTCTCGCTGCCTCGCGTGAGGGTCATCGCTGCGGCAGGCGGCGAAATGACGGCACCGGTGGACATTGACCTTGCCGAGGACGACGAGGGCCGAACGATAGTACGCTGCATAGACCCCGCCGGACTCAACGTCGAGGTCTCCGACTTCTTGTAACGCCGCTCAAGGTGAGCGAACCGACCGGAGGAACACATGGCTGATATGAACGCGAATTCTCGCCCTGCACGCCCGGTGGTGCCTATTCTCATAGGCACCGCCGTGCTGCTCTTCGCGGTATCGGGTGGTGTCGCCACCTTCTATACCGACGTGCTGTGGTACACGGATCTCGGGCAGGCAAGCGTTTTCTGGACCAGGATCACGTCGGGCTGGATCACGGGGCTCGTGTTCTTCGCACTCTTCTTCGCGATCCTGTACGTAAATGTGCTCATCGCGCGCCGCATGGCGCCGCGGTCGGTTCTGCGTGCCACCGACGAGGTCGGCTTCAGGTTCGAGATGGCGTTGCAGCAGGTGCGCGACGTAGTCGACAAGGTGTCAGGTGTGGCGCTTGTGGCGGTGAGCGCTGCTGCGGCGTTTATCTCCGGTGCGGCTATGGCCTCGCAGTGGAGCGTCTTTCGGCTGGCGTTCGCCGCAGTGTCGTTCGGCGAGACGGATCCGCAGTTCGGACGCGATCTGTCGTTCTACTTCTTCACGCTCCCTGCGCTGCGCACGGTGGCCGACTGGCTGATGGGCGCACTCGCATTCACGCTGGTCGTGACCGCAATCGTGCATGTCCTCAGCGGCGCTATCCGGCCGTGGGCACGCCTCAAGGGCTTCGATCCTCACGTGAAGGCGCACCTCTCAGTGCTTGGCGGCCTCATGATCGTGGTGCAGGGCTTCAAGTACTGGCTCGACATCTTCGAGCTCAACTTCTCGCCGCGCGGCCAGGTGATCGGTGCCTCGTACACCGACATCCACGCACAGATCCCGGCGTACCAGATCCTGATCGTCATCGCGATCATCACCGGCCTCGCGCTCATGATCAACATCCGCTTCAAGGGGTGGCGGCTTCCGGCCATCGCGCTCGGCGTGTGGGTTGGCGCGTCGGTGCTCATCGGCGGCATCTACCCGGCAGTCGTGCAGCAGTTCCGCGTGTCGCCGAACGAGGTTGCGGCAGAAACGCCGTATCTCGAGCGCAACATAGCGATGACGCGCAAAGCGTTCCAGCTCGAAGATGTCATCGTGCGCCCGTTCCCTGCCGAGGAAAGCCTGACTGCCTCGTCCGTTGCGGGCGACAGCGATACCATCAAGAACGTGCGTCTGTGGGATCCCGCCATCGTTTCGCAGTCGTACAAGCAGCTCCAGGGCATCCGTCCGTACTACGACTTCGTGGACGTTGATGTCGATCGCTACACGATCGACGGTGAGCGCCGGCAGGTGCTTGTGTCGCTGCGTGAGATGAACATCGATCAGCTTGCCGAGCAGGCAAAGACCTGGGTGAACCAGCATCTGGTGTACACGCACGGGTATGGTGCGGTCGTCAGCCCCGTGAACGAAGCGAGCGGGCAGGGGCTGCCGCGCTTCATGGTGCGCGACATACCGCCGACGGGCACCACCGACCTTAAGGTCGACCGCCCGGCAGTCTACTTCGGCGAGCTTACGAACAACTACGTGGTGGCAGCAACGCAGATCGACGAGTTCGACTATCCGGTCGGTGACCAGAACGCCACCACATCGTACGAGGGAGAGACCGGCATCGCTGTTGGCGGCATCGTGCGTCGCGCCGCGTTCGCGCTTCGCTTCTCGGCGCCGCAGATGCTCTTCAGCAGCTACATCACTCCGGAGAGCAAGGTGCTCTTCCGTCGCTCGCTCACCGAGCGCATCGGCGAGCTCGCGCCCTTCCTTACTCTGGACCGCGATCCGTACGCCACCATCATCGACGGCAATCTCGTGTGGATCATGGACGCGTACACCACATCCGACCGCTACCCGTACTCGGAGCGCCTCGGTGGGATCAGCTATATCCGTAACTCGGTGAAGATCACGATGGACGCCTACGACGGGACCGTGAAGTTCTACGCCTTCGATGAGAAGGATCCGCTGCTTGCAACGTGGCGAGCGGTCTATCCCGGCCTGATCGCCGATAGCTCCGAGATGCCCGAGGGCGTCCGCGACCACCTGCGCTACCCGGAGGATCTCTTCCGCATGCAGGCGGAGATCTACAAGACGTACCACATGCTCGATCCGGTCGTGTTCTACAACAAAGAGGACCAGTGGGCGCTCCCTGGCGAGGCCGCCGGAACGCCGATGGATCCGTTCTACGTGCTCATGAAGCTTCCGGCGGAGCCAGTGGAAGACTTCATGCTCATTATGCCGTTCACGCCGCGGAACAAGGACAACATGATCGGCTGGATGTCGGCGTCATCTGACCCCGAC
>CAKMKD010000004.1 GCA_927439865.1 uncultured Coriobacteriia bacterium
TCATCTTGCCAGCCACCATCTCCGCACCCTCGGTGGAGTTCACGCGCGGGAGCAAGACCGTGAACTCATCCCCGCCGAGGCGCGCCACGGTGTCGCTACGACGGACTACTGACTGGAGACGCTGCGCAACCTCAGAGAGCAGTGTGTCGCCGACCGCGTGACCGAGCGTGTCGTTGACGATCTTGAAGTCGTTCATGTCCATGAACATGATGGCGAAGCTGGTATCGTCTCGCTCGGCGTGGCCGATCGCTACGGCCAGGCGGTCGTCGAAGAGCGCGCGGTTCGGCAGACCGGTGAGCATGTCGTAGTACGCCATCTTGCGGATCGTATCCTCGGCGCGTTTGCGCTCGGTGATGTCGTGTGCGACCGCCTGCACCGCGGGCCTGCCGTGATAGAGCAGCGGCGTATCGGCGATCTGAAGGTCCACCAATGACGAGTCCTTGCGGATGAAACGAACCTCGGTCGGCTCGGAGGCACGACGGTCCCTCACCGCCGTGCGCAGGCGCTCGGTCGCAATCTCGGTGCTCGCGGCATCCACGAGATCGAGTATGTGCATCCCGCAGATCTCCGCAGGGTCGGCGTATCCAAGCAACCGCGCGCCGGCAGGATTCATGAACGCGATCACGCCCTCGATGTGCACCATGATGAGATCGGGGCTGAGCTCGACCAGGCTCCGGAAGCGCTCCTCGGATTCGCGCAGCGCCTTCTCGGCCCTGCGGCGCTCGGCGATCTCATCCTGCAAATCGACGTTCGACTGCTCGAGGGCCGAGGTACGCTCGCTCACGCTCTGCTCGAGGCGCTCGTTGTACTCCTGCAACGCGAACTCCGCCTGCTTGACGTCGCTGATGTCCTTCAGGATCTCGACGACTGACTCCGGCGTTCCGTCTCCGTTGAATACGGGATACCACATCGTCTCGAGCCAGTACTCCCGGCCGGATGCCGTCACCTCGTGCTTCACGGCCACGGCCGGCTCGCCGCTGCGGAGCACCGCATCCACGCGACATGCGTCGCATATGGTGTCGCTGCCGAGGATCGCCTCATGGCAGCGTCGGCCGACGATGTTCTCTGCATCGATGCCCGTGAGTTCCTCGGCCTTGCGGTTCACGTACTGCACCGTGAGGTCGGATCCCATTATCAGGATGGCATCGGGGTTGTTGTCGTAGACGAGTTCCAGCTTGTAGCGCTCGTGGTCGAGCGCCCGTGCGGTCTCTATGTTGGCGTTCAGCTTGCGCTGCGTGTAGTACGCTCCGCCGAGGATGAGGACGGCGACGGTCAGGCCCATCAACCGCGGGGCCGTCGTGGAATTCAGGACGAAGCCGAGTACGCGCACGTCACCGTTTGAGATCGCGTTGTGAACGAGTGCGGAGCCTGTCAGGAAGAAGAATACCGTGACGCTGGCGGCGAGAAAGAGCCGCGGTCGGCGGTGCGTGACAGACTGTGTAGCGCGATTCATCATGCGCTCTTTTCGGCTGACGTCCGCCCCGGCGGTTTGGTCGTCTCGACTTCGATATCGGCACGCCAGCAGATCCCCCTTAACGGATTGTGAACGCTCTCACGATGTAATGGCGTGCGAGCGGCACATCATTCGGATAGACGGAAGAATGCGCCGATGAATGGTGCCACTGCGACGTGATGTCGCCACTGCGGGCGATGGTACAATCGTCCCCTCACTGAACGGCTCGAGGGAGGTCTTCATGCGCATCGTCGTCCTTGGCGGAGGTCCCGGCGGTTACTCGGCAGCATTCGAGGCGGCGCGGCTGGGTGCCGAGGTCGTACTCGTTGAGCGCGAGCGTCTCGGCGGGACGTGCCTGAACTGGGGCTGCATCCCGACGAAGACCATCTTGCGTTCAGCGCACATCGTTGCGGACACCCGCGCGGCCGAAACATTCGGTCTGAACGCAACGATCGCGAGCGTTGACATCGCAGGGCTTCGTGCTCGCAAGGAAGGCGTCGTCGACGAGCTCGTCTCCCAGATCGAGGGCAGCGCGAAGCGCCTCAAGGTGCGCGTGGTTCTCGGCGAGGGTCGCCTCGTGGGTCCCAAGGCCGTTGAAGTCGCGCTCGCCGAGGGCGGGACTGAACGCGTCGAGGGAGACGCGGTCATTCTCGCGACCGGCTCGGTCGTCTTCAAGCTCCCCAACATCGATCACGACATGGAAGGCGTCTGGACGAGTGACGACGCCGTCTCACTGAGCGACATACCGAAGGACATCTTGATCATCGGCGGCGGCGTGATCGGCCTCGAGTTCGCCTGCGCGTACGCGGCGTTCGGCAGCAAGGTCACCGTCGTCGAACTGATGGAACAGGTGCTGCCCGGCAACGACAAGCGAGTCGTGAAGGCGACGCAGGCGGAACTTGAGGAGATGGGTGTCGAGTTCGTGCTCGGCGACGCGGTCGAGTCAGTTGAGCGCGCCGATGGCCGCATGCGCTCTACTCTCCGCAGCGGAGCCGTCGTTGAAAGCGACATCGTGATGTCGGCGGTCGGACGCGTGCCCAACGGGGCCGGGTTCGGCTTCGAGGAGGCCGGCATCGAGATGGACCGCCGCGCTGTGAAGGTCGACGAGCATCTGCGCACGAATATCCCGGGCGTGTACGCCATCGGGGACCTCATCGGCGGCATGATGCTCGCGCACGTGGCGGACGAAGAGGGCATCGTGGCCGCGCGCAATGCGATGGTCGAGCTCACGGGCGAGGGTCATGCCGAGACGCTCCGGTACGATTGCATCCCAGCGTGTGTGTACACATTCCCCAATGTCGCGGTCGTGGGCAGCAGCCGCGACAGCGCGAAAGAGCGCGGCATCGACGCCGTGCAGGCGGTCGCGAAGTTCGCGGCTAACGGCAAGGCACTCGGCGAGGGGGAGGCCGACGGCTTCGTCCAGGTGGTGGCCGAGAAGGGCACCGGTCGCATCGTCGGCTGTCAGATCGTCGGCCCGCACGCAGTCGAGACCATCCACGAGGTGGCGCTCGCGATGAGGCACGACGTCACCGTTCGCCAGGTGGCCGAGATGGTCCACGCACACCCGACCGTGTCGGAAGTCATCAAGATGGCGTGTGCCGATGCCGCCGGTAAGTGCGGCTGCTAGCTCATGGCGTACGAGCACGGAGCGTCGGCCAAACGCATGCCCGCATGGATGAAGCGGCCGATCGCGCGTGAGGGCAGCTACGACTCCGTAAAGCAGCTCATGGAGCGCCTTGAGCTGCATACCGTGTGTCAGTCGGCCAAGTGCCCGAACCAGGGCGAGTGTTTCGCCTCGGGCACGGCTACGTTCCTCATCATGGGCGACGCCTGCACTCGCGGATGTCGGTTCTGCGCGGTAGAAACGCGTCAGCCGACGCCGCTCGACCCGGAGGAACCCGCGCGCCTCGCCGAGGCGGTCCTCGCGCTCCGCATCAAGCACGCGGTCATCACGACCGTCACGCGTGACGATCTCGCCGACGGCGGGGCGTCGCACTTCGTGGCGGTCATCGCGGCCGTCCGCGACGCGTCACCCGGCACGCGCATCGAGGTGCTCACGAGCGACTTCGGCGGGCGCCTCGAGAGCGTCGACACCGTTGCCGATGCGCTCCCCGACGTCTTCAACCACAACCTTGAGACGGTTCCGCGCCTCTATGCCGAGGTTCGCCCCGGCGCCGAGTACACGCGCAGTCTCGGTGTGCTTGCGCGGGTGAAGGAGCGCCATCCCGCAATGCCGACGAAGTCGGGTCTCATGCTCGGTCTTGGCGAGACGCACGATGAGGTCGTAGCCGTTATGCGTGATCTGCGAGCATCTGGGTGCGACATGCTGACCCTGGGGCAGTACCTGCGTCCGAGCGCGAAGCACCTGCCGGTTACGTCATTCGTGACGCCGGAGGAGTTCGACGCCCTGGCAGCCGAGGCGGACGCGCTCGGGTTCTCGGCAGTTGCAAGCGCACCGTTCGTGCGCAGCAGCTATCACGCCGGAGAGATGGCCGAGCGGACCTGACGCGTCACGGACTCCCGAGGATGACGGGCGCCGAAATCCGGTCGCGACCACTCTGCTTGGCCGCGTAGAGCGATTGGTCGGCTGCGGCGAGCAATCGGTCGGGGCTTCTCGGCAGCGAGGCCGGCGGGTCCACCGCGACCGCTCCGCCCGCGCTCACGCTGATTGGCACGCGGCGGTCCTCGGCATCCCGCAGATCGATCGCCCTGACGGATTCGACCATGCGTTGGAGCAAGATAGCGAACTCCCCGGGTTCCGCCTCAGGCGCGATTACCGCGAACTCATCGCCGCCGTAGCGCACGAGCATGTCCGAGGAGCGAACAGCCGATGTGAGTGCTGCGGCTACGGCGCGTAGCGCGGTGTCGCCGAACGTGTGGCCTCGCGTGTCGTTGAGGTTCTTGAACAGGTCGATGTCAACGAGCGCCACGCCGAGCGGGCGCCCGTACCGGGCCGACCATGCCGACCACTGCCGGAGATGCGTGTCGAGCGCGCGCCGGTTGTAGATGCCCGTAAGCGGGTCGCGCGTTGCGCAGACCGCGAGCGCCATGTTGTCGCGCCACGTGCGATTGAGGATGCGGGCCAGGAACGACGCGAGCGACTGTTCCTCATAATGCTCCTCGATCGCCCCGATCAGCCGCTGGAGATGCGCCGAGTACGCCTCATGCATACCCTCGGCGCGACCGGGTTCTGTCAGGTCGACGATCTCGCCGAAGATCGGATCGATCAGGTAGAACTCGATGCGCGCAGCCGTTGCGAGCATCTCGTGGTCGGTGAGATCTTTGAGTGCATCCGGAAGCACGGCTTCAAGTTCATCGCGCACGTCGGTGAATCGGCCGACAAGATCGTCGGTGTCGTTCACGAGATCGGGAAGCAGCCCCTGTTCCCACGCTTCGAGCAGGTCGCTCCACCACGCGACGTTGGCACCTTCCTCGGCAGCCATCTGCTGGAAGGTGTCTGTGAGCTCCTCGTTAGTGCAGTGGGACGACATCACCCCGTATGCCTGTTGCGCCAGCTGTCCCATCTGAATGCACAACTCAAGAATCTGTCGCATGGATATCCCTTCGCAGGCGTCATACTTCATATCCCACAGTTGCTGGTACGATTACCGCATGACTTACGAGCCCAGAACATATCGCGACGTCGTGAGCGCGGCCGGCCTTGTCACCTTCGAGGTCGTCTATGCCGAGACGGACCTGCAGGTGAGTGCGCTGGGTGATCTGTCCGCCGAGGCGAGCGCCCTCGTACGTGGGTTGCGAAGTGACCTGGAGACGTACATTGCGGCGCATCCGCGGTTCGCGGAAAGCCACGTGCCCGTCGAGATCTCCCCGGGCGCGCCGGTGATCGTGCGCGAAATGGCCGACGCCGCGCGCATCACAGGAGTCGGCCCGATGGCGTCCGTGGCAGGTGCGTTTGCCGAGGCGGTCGCGATCGGGCTTGTGTCGGCGTCGCCGGACGTGATCGTCGAGAACGGCGGCGACCTGTTTATCGCCGGCTCCCGGGAGCGCACCGTGCTCCTCGAGGCCGGGGACTCTCCGCTTTCGGGGCAGGTGCTGCTGGTGATCTCGGCCGCGCTCCAGCCGGTTGCGGTCTGCACGTCTTCGGCCACAGTGGGACCGAGTCTGAGCTACGGGAGCGCCCATGCCGTTACCATCCTGGCCGCGGGCGGCGCGCTTGCAGACGCCGCCGCAAGCGCGGTTGGCAACATCGTGCACGGGCCGGACGATATCGCGTCCGGACTCGAGCGCGCAAAGGGCATACCGGGCGTGCTCGGTGCTGTCATAATCGCCGGTGACCGCATCGGCGCGACCGGCCTGGCACAACTGGCGCCGGCACCTCGCGGGTAGGATGACTGTACGGGCGAAGGAGCCCGAGACGGAAGGGGCAGCACATGGATAGCATCGACGAACTAGATTTGCGGGAGGCCGAGTACCGCATCAAGCTCTACGAGGAGTATCGCGGCGCCGCAGGCGTCTTCAACTACTACATCGAGACCGAGCTGCGCGCGTATCTCGCCAATGATGCCCTCGTCGAGCCGGTGGTGGGTCCCGGCGGCGTGTACTTCAAAGTGACGCTCACCGACGTGTGGATCTACGAGGCCGAGCGGACGAACCGTTTCGTGCCCGAGACCGTCATTTACTCGGTGAACGACGTCCACGTGCAGAAGCTCAAGGCCGAGGGCGAGTAGTGCCCGACCCGTCCGACAACCTGACGAGCATCGAGGCCGCTTCGGCGCGCGTCGGCAAGCTTCGCGATGAGCTGCGCTATCACGCGCATCGCTACTACTCGCTTGACGCTCCCGAGGTCTCGGACGCAGCGTACGATGCGCTGGTGCGCGAGCTGGAAGCCATCGAAGCGCGGTGGCCGGAGCTTGTCACCTCCGACTCGCCCACGCAGCGAGTTGGCGCGGTGCCGTCCGGGCAGTTCGCGTCGGTGCGTCACGCGCAGCGCATGTACTCTCTCGACAACGCGATGGACCTCGCGGAGCTTGATGTGTGGCTCGAGCGCGTGGAGCGCGAGGTCGCCGGGCGCGCGTGCGCGTTCGTATGCGAGCTTAAGATCGACGGCAGCAGCCTGGCACTCACGTATGAGGACCGCATGCTCGTCCGCGCTGCAACGCGCGGTGACGGTACGACCGGCGAGGACGTCACGTCAAACGTCCGCACCGTGAAGAGCGTGCCGCTCAAGCTGCTTGTGGGCGGGGTTCCCTCGGCGCCCGAGACGCTCTTCGACGCTGAGTCCGGGTGGCGGGTCGAGGTCCGTGGCGAGGTGTACATGCCGAAGGCGAGCTTCGAGCGCCTCAATGCCGAGCAGGAAGCTGCCGGTCTCCCGCTGTTCGCCAACCCGCGCAACGCCGCGGCCGGCGCGGTCAGGCAGAAGGATCCGGCCATCACCGCTTCGCGCGACCTGTCGACGTTCATGTACCAGGTCGTGGAGCCACGCGCACTCGGCCTCGAGTCGCAGACGGCGGCGCTCACGTGGTTGCGCGACGCCGGCTTCCGGGTGAACCCCGACATCAAGCCATGCGCTGCGGGCCCAGACGTCCATGCGTTCTGCGAGTGGGCGCTCTCGGCGCGTGACACGCTGCCGTACGAGATCGACGGCGTGGTCGTGAAGGTGGACAGCTTCGCGCTGCAAGATGAGCTCGGCTTCACGAGCAAGGCGCCGAGGTGGGCGGTCGCGTTCAAGTTCCCGCCCGAGGAGAAGACGACCGTGCTTCGCGAGATTCGCGTGCAGGTCGGACGCACCGGGGCGCTCACGCCTGTGGCGGAGTTCGACCCGGTGGTGGTCGCGGGCTCCACGATCGCACGCGCCACGCTCCACAACGAAGACGAGATCCGACGCAAGGACTTGCGGGTGGGGGACACCGTCGTCGTCCGCAAAGCAGGCGATGTGATTCCCGAGGTGGTCGCTCCGGTCGCGCGCCTGCGCGACGGCAGCGAGCTCGAGTGGACCATGCCCGCGATGTGTCCCAGCTGCGGTAGTGAGGTGTGGCGGGAGGAAGGCGAGGTCGTCCCGCGTTGCACGAACGCCGGGTGTCCGGCGCAGCGGCTCGAGCGTCTCGGACACTGGGCCGGGCGCGGCGCGCTCGACATCGACGGCATGGGCGCCGAGATCATCACCCGGCTCGTGGAGCAAGGACTCCTCCATGATGTCGCCGACTACTACCTGCTCACCCGTGACATGCTCGCCGCGCTCGATATGGGCCGAGTCAAGCAAGACGGCACGCCGGTCCTGCTCGGCGAGACAATGGCCGAGAAGCTGATGGTGAGTCTCGAGGCCAGCCGAGACAGGCCGCTTTCGAAGCTCATCTTCGGGCTCGGAATCCGCCACGTTGGGGCCACGGTCTCCGAGGCGCTTTCCGCCGCATACGGCTCGCTCGACGCGCTCCTGGTCGCCGCACCCGAGGATCTCGCGGCGGTCGACGGCATCGGGCCGGTCATCGCCGGGTCCATCCGCGCGTTCGCGGACAACGCCGAGAACGTCGACATCGTCAGGCGCCTCCAGCGCGCCGAGGTCCGTACCGCCGAGGAACGTACCGAGCCGGCGCGCCCGCAGACGCTCGCCGGCACCACATGGGTGCTCACAGGCGCGCTCGAGCACTTCACGCGTGACGAGGCAGGCGCTGCGCTCAAGGAGCTTGGCGCGAAAGTGGCCGGCAGTGTCAGCAAGAAGACGTCGTTCGTGGTCGCTGGTGCCGATGCGGGTAGCAAGCTCGACCGCGCGATTGAACTCGGCGTGCCGGTGCTCGACGAGGCGGAACTCGATCGCGTGCTCGCATCAGGCGAACTTCCGTCAGGGGCTGGCTCGTGAGCGAGGAGTTCGCGCTGCCATCGGCGCCAGTCCCCATCCCGCCGGAGTCCGCAGGAGAGATGCCCACCGCCGACGGCGCTAAACCGGCTGCGTTCGATTTTGCCGGGCACCAGGGCACCCCGCTCGCGCCAATCCGCTGGTCGGTCGTGCTGCTCTTCGTGCTCGTCGCGGCTCAGGTCGCCTTCGCGTTCGGGAGCTCGTGGTTCGCCCATCGCTCGGGCATCATGCGGGGGCTCTCGGCCGATGCCCGCGCGCTCGTGCTGCTGGGCATCATCTTCGTGCAGTACCTCCCTCCGCTCGCATTCATCGCGCTCTGGGCGCGGAAGCGAGGCGCGCGTCTCGCCGAGACGTTCGCGGTGCGGCGCTTCAGCGTGAGAGCCGGTATCGGCCTGGCTGTAGGTCTGGCGTTCGCCGGACGTGTCTTCGGCTTGCAGTACGCCGTATTCATGACGCAGCTCGGCATCAAGGCGCCCGAGGTCACCGACGTCACGCGTCTGTTTCCATCGTCCGCTGTCGGAGTCATGGCGACGCTGCTCACGGCCGTAGTATTCGCTCCGCTCGCCGAGGAGGCGCTCTTTCGCGGCGTGATCTTCCCGGGGTTGCGTGACCGGTGGGGACAGTTCGCTGGCATGCTTGTCTCGGCGGGACTCTTTGCGTTGGTTCACTTCTCCTGGTTCCAGTTCATTCCGATCTTCGTGCTCGGCGCGATGCTTGCATGGCTGACATCCTCCACACGGTCGATCTGGCCGGCGATCATCTGCCACGCCATCTTCAACGGCACGGCCGTGGCTCTGCTCTATATGCTCAGGGCGCTCGGGGTGACTGGATGACGTCGCGCGCTCGACTGGTGCTCAACCCACGTGCCTGCGACCGCTGCGGTCGATGCCTCCCCGCGTGCAACCAGAACGCCATCCGTGTCGGTCGCGCGTACATCATGGTCGACTGGAACCGCTGTGACGGCTGCATGGAGTGCGTTCGGGCGTGTGACCGGGGTGCGATCGGCAGTGCGGCCACTGACGCGGCGTCGCGCGCTCGCACCGCGACCAGGCCGGTGAAGCCGGCACCTGTGAAGCAGCCGGCAGCCACACCCCGCGCGCTCTCGGCGAACCCACAGCGATCCTGCACGGTCGGTGGCTTCACCTGGACCATCCTCGAGGCCGCAGCAATGCTGTCGGTGACGTTTGCGGCGTTCATGCTCAAAGAGGTGTTCCTCGCGAGCGAGGTCGTCCGAGCACTGCCCTCCGAGGTCATGGTGGGTGTGCGAGCCGTCGCGCTCGCGGTCTTCTACGCGGTGCAGATCGTGCTGCTCCGCTACCTTGTGCGCAGGCGCGGCGGCGTTTTCAGCGATGCACTCGGGCTTTCCCGGCAGAACGAATCGGTCAACGAGATGGCGATCTCGTTCGGGCTCGTGCTCGCGGGGCTCGCGATCACACGCGTGACGGCCACGGTGTACAGCATGATCACGCGCTCGCTCGATTTGATGCCCCAGGCCGGGGCCGATACCATCACCCACGTCTTCGGGACATCAGTCGGGGGGCTGGTGCTGGCCTCGGTGATGCTTGTCCTCGTCGGCCCGTTTGTGGAGGAGTGTGTGTTCCGAGGAGCGCTTCTGCGCGGGCTTGAGGCGCGCATCGGGGCGTGGCCTGCGATCGTCATCCAGGCACTGCTCTTCGCGGCGTTTCACCGGTCGTGGTGGCTGTTCTTCCCGATGACCGTCCTCGGAGTGGCGCTCGGCTGGCTCGCTCACGAGCGACGGAGTCTGTGGCCGGCGATCGCGCTGCATGCGGCGTACAACTCACTCACCGTGGGCGCCGTCATCTGGTTCATGCGCGCTGGCGGGTAGCGCCTCGCTGCACGGGTGACGCGCTCGGTCCCCGGTTGCCGTAGAATACTGCAGGTCAGTCGCACGTCGAAAGGACGACCCCGCATGTCCATCTCGGAAGCTGATGTTCGCCACGTGGCGATTCTTGCGCGTCTGGCGCTTTCTGACGAGCAGGTCTCACGCCTTAAGGAAGAGATGAACTCCATCCTCGGTCACATGGACCAGATGCAGTCGCTCGATCTTGAGGGCGTTGAGCCCACGTCGCACTCGATTCCGCTGCGCAACGCGACCCGCCCCGATGTGGTCAAGCCGGGCCTGTCGCGCGATCTCGCGCTCATGAACGCTCCCCAGGCCGAGAACGGCGCATTCGTGATTCCGCGCATCGTCGGCGTGGAAGAGGGGGCGTGAGCAGATGAGCTTCGACGTCTCCACACTTTCGGCGCGCGCGATCCGCGACGGCATTGCCGCCCGTACCTTCTCGGCAGCCGAGGTTGTCGACGCCACCTACGCCCGCATCGACGCCGTCGAGGGCGCGGTTCATGCGTTCAACGAACTCACCCCCGAGCTTGCCCGTGAAGCCGCCGGTCGCATCGACGCGATGGTGGCTGCCGGCGAGCCGCTGCCGCCGCTGGCGGGTGTTCCAACGGGCTTCAAGGACAACATGAACCTCGTGGGCACGCACACCACGTGCTCGTCGAAGATTCTGGAAGGCTTCAAGAGCCCCTATGACTGCACGGCGGTACGTCGGCTCCTCAACGCAGGCGCGCTGCCTATCGGTAAGTGCAACATGGATGAGTTCGCGTTCGGCTCGTCCACCGAGAACTCGGCGTTTGGCCCCACGCACAACCCATGGGACCTCGAGCGCGTCCCCGGCGGGTCATCGGGCGGCAGCGCCGCATCGGTAAGCGCGGGCATGGTGGCGGTCTCGCTCGGCAGCGACACGGGCGGCTCCATCCGCCAGCCGGGCGCACTGACCGGCACGGTCGCCATGAAGCCCACGTACGGGCGTGTCAGCCGCTACGGCGTCGTTGCGTTCGCATCGTCGCTCGACCAGATCGGGCCGTTCGCGCGCTCGGTCGAAGACGCCGCACTCGTTCTGAACGCCATCTCCGGTCACGACGACATGGACGCAACCTCCGTTCGCGAGCCGGTTCCTGACTTCACCGCAACGCTCGGCGACGGCGTCAAGGGCCTGCGCATCGGTGTCGTGCGCGACATGCTCGAACTCGAAGGCTGTGCCGCCGAGGTTCGCTCGGCAACTGAGGCGTCCGTGAAGCTCCTCGAGGGCCTGTGTGCCGAGGTGGGCGACGTCGACCTCCCCATGAGCCAGCACGGCCTGGCCGCCTACTACATCATCGGGCCCGCCGAGGCGAGCTCGAACCTCGCGCGCTTTGACGGCATCCGCTACGGTCATCGCGTGGCCGAGCCGAGCGACGTGCTCGACCTGTACATGCGGTCGCGCGCCGAGGGGTTCGGTCCCGAGAGCATCCGCCGCATCATGCTCGGAACGTATGCGCTCTCGGCTGGCTACTACGATGCGTACTACGGCACGGCGCAGAAGACCCGAACGCTCATCACACGGGAGTTTGAGGCGGCATTCGAGCGTTTCGACGTGCTCATCACGCCTACGTCACCCACGGTCGCGTTCAAGATCGGCGAGCGTGCCGAGGATCCGCTCGCGATGTACCTCTCGGACGTGTACACCATCCCGCTCAACCTCGCCGGACTTCCCGGGGTGAGCATCCCCTGCGCGAAGTGCGGTACGAGCGGCCTGCCCATCGGCGTGCAGGTCATCGGGAAGCACTTCGATGAGGCGACGATGCTGCAGGTTGCTGCCGCGCTCGAAGGCGCGCTTGCGCTCGACATGACGCCGCCGGCGTTTCCCCTTCATCGAAGGAGCTCCTGACGTGGCTAGAGATCGTCTCCCTGTTGTGCTTGAGCGCTACGAGGCCGTCATCGGCCTCGAGGTCCATACCGAGCTCACGACGCTCAACTCCAAGATGTTCTGCGGCTGCCCGGTCGAGTTCGGCGGCGAGCCAAACACTCGAGTATGCCCGGTCTGTCTCGGACTGCCGGGCGCGCTGCCGGTGCCGAATGAGGCAGCCGTTGAGGCAACGGTTCTCGCTGGTCTCGCACTCAACTGCGAGATTGCGCCATTCTCGCAATTCCATCGCAAGCAGTACTTCTATCCCGACATGCCCAAGGACTACCAGATCTCGCAGTACGACCTGCCGTTTTGCGGTCTCGGCCACCTGGACATCGAGGTGGACGGTGACGGTGCGAAGCAGCGAGTGGACCTCGGCGCGGAGCCGTATGCGACGCGCATCGGCGTCACGCGTATCCACCTGGAAGAGGACACCGGCAAGATGATCCACGTCGGTGGTGTCGAGGGACGCATCGCCGGGGCGGACCACTCGCTTGTCGACTTCAACCGCGCCGGTACGCCGCTCATGGAGCTCGTGAGCGAGCCCGACATCCGTACCCCAGAAGAGGCGAGGCGCTTTGCGCAGAAGCTCCGTCTCATACTGCTCAACCTCGGCGTGAGCGACTGCAGCATGGAGGAAGGATCCATGCGGGTCGACGGCAACATCTCGATCCGCCTTCGTGGCGAGACGGAGCTTGGGACCAAGACCGAGATCAAGAATATGAACTCGTTCAAGGCCCTGCACGATGCACTTGCGTTCGAGATCGTCCGCCAGGCGGACGTGCTCGACGAAGGCGGCCGTATCGTGCAGGAGACGCGCCACTGGGACGTGACTGCCAAGCGCACGAGCACCCTGCGCTCGAAGGAGCAGGCACACGACTACCGGTACTTCCCGGAGCCCGACATGGTGCCGTTCGAGTTCACCCCCGAGTGGATCGACGCGATCCGGGTACGCTTGCCCGAACTGCCCGATGCCCGTCGCGAGCGGTTCGTTCGCGATTTCGGGCTTTCGCCGAGCGATGCGCGCTCGCTTTCAGAGGATGTGGAGTTCTCGGCGTACTTCGAAGAGGCCGTCGCGCTTGCGGGGAATTCGCTGGCCAAGCCGCTCGCCAACTGGGCGCTCGGCGATCTCTCGGCGTACCTGAATGCCGGACCGGTCGCGCTGGCCGACGCGAAGGTCACGCCCGCGATGCTCGCCGAGCTTGTCGAGATCATCGACGACGGAACCATCTCGGGTAAGCAGGCCAAGCAGGTCTTCGCGGAGATGGCCGAGTCCGGTGACGCGCCAGGCGCGATCATCGAGCTCAAGGGAATGAAGCAGGTAAGCGATACGGACGCCATCGAGGCAGCCGTTGATCGTGTGATCGCCGCGAATCCTGACGAAGTGGCCAGCTACCGTGCGGGGAAGACCACGCTCATCGGTTGGTTCGTCGGCCAGGTCATGCGCGAGATGCGCGGGCAGGGCAACCCGGCGCTCGTGAATGAGACGCTCGTGAGGAAGCTCGGGTGACTCGCATGGCAGAAGCAGGCGCGCCGCGATTTACTGTCGTGACGGACAGCACCGCCGACATCCCTGCGACGCTCGTTGCCGAGCGCGGCATCGAAGTCGTGCCGCTGCTCGTGACATTCGGCGACGAGTCGTTTGCCGACGGCACCCTGACACAGCCCGAGTTCTTCGCCCGGATGGCCGAGTCGTCCACCCTGCCGACGACATCCCAGCCATCGGTCGGTGCATTCACCGAGGCGTATGAGCGCGCGCTCGCGGGCGCTCCGGAGGTCATCTCGATCCACATCTCGTCAGGCCTCTCCGGCACCATCGCGTCTGCGCGACAGGCCGCCGAGGGGTTCGACGGCCGGGTACACATTTTCGACTCGCGCAATCTCTCGGGCGGGCTCGCATTGCAGGTGCTCGATGCGGTGAGCGCTGCCGATTCAGGTCTGACTGCCGAGGAGGCTCTCTCGCGCCTCGAACGCACACGAGAGCGCGCCAAGATGATCGTGGGGCTCGACTCGCTCGATAACCTTGCGAGAGGCGGCCGGATCGGAAAGGTCTCTGCGCTCCTCGGCTCGCTGCTTGATCTCAAGGTGACGCTTACGCTTGATGCGGAGGGCACGTTCACGCCGGTCAAGCGGACGCATGGCGAGAAGGCGGCAGTCGCCCACACGCTCGACTGGATAGAGGCGGCGATGGGTGGCGCGCGGAGCGGAGCATTCGCGGTTGGGCACGCTCTGTCCGCTGAGCGTGCAGATCGCATTCGCGACGCACTGAAGGCGCGGTTCGACGTCACAGACATCATCATGTACGAGGCCGGATCGGTGGTATCAACGCACACGGGCACCGTGTGGGGCGTCGCCGTACTTCCGGCCTCGGAGTAGAAGGAGCCAGGATGCCCCGTAGAGAACGCAAGCCAATGAAGCCCGGAGAGGGCAAGCAACCCAACCGGGGGACCGGTCCGTGGGCGGGCCAGGGCGCTCAGACGTCCGGCGCTCGCTATCTGGAGTCATGCCGCCGCCGCGCCGTCGGGGTCACAAACAAGCGCGAGTTCGGACAGCTCAACGTCGAGACGCTCGTGTACGTGGCGTGCGAGCATCGGCTCGTGACGATGCGGCTTGGCGCGATCAAGAGCCTTGAGGCGGGAGACACCAAGCGGCACCTCTCGGCACTCAGGAGCATCGAGCGGTGTGAAGCAGCAGGACCGTCAGTGCGCACGGCTGCGCATCAGGCTGGCAATGTCGTTCAGGCGAGGATCGAGGCGAAGTAGCGCACGGTGGCCGCTTGGTCGGCTCTTACAACCGTTGGGCGGAGATTATAGACCGTTCAGCGAGATATCAAGTGTTTCTCGAATTGGCTCTTGCGCACGTATTCTGGATGCCGTATCGTCGTTCTTGTCCCGAGAGGTCGAGTCGGACGAACCGCGAAAGGTAGCGTACCAGTAGCTGCCGGCGGGGTACCTGAAGGAGAGGCTCAGCGCAAGCAGTGCCCGCCCGGATGGTGGCTCCAAAGGTGTGAAACGGGAAGCTGCGGAGTAGAGGATTTCGCCGGACGAGGTTTCTCGGGACACCTCTTTGTCTGGACGGGGTCAGGTCTTCGGACCTGGCCTTCCTTTATGTCTGGCTGCGCCGGGGTACGAGCTGCTAGCGCGCGTTCACATACACGCGGGGCAGCATCAGCTTGAATGTCGACCCCTCGCCTGGTGCGCTCGTGACGCTGATTCTTCCGCCGAGGAGCCGGGCCAGACGCGCCGCTATCGACAGGCCGAGCCCCGTTCCCGACTCGAGTGCCGCCTGACGTGGCTGACCACCCTTCGTGAACGGCTCGAACACCCGCTCGATGTCCTCCTCGGCGATTCCGCGGCCGGTGTCCTGCACCTCGATTGTCACCGTCTCGTCCACGTCATGAACACCGACCGTGATGCTCCCCACATCGGTGAACTTGATCGCGTTGCCAAGCAAGTTGAGCATGATTTGACGGACGACGAGTCGATCGGTGGTGCACACTATGTCGCCTGGTTCGCACTCGAGGGTGAGCGTCAGCTCGCGCTCCGTCGCAAGCGGGCGCACGAGGGCGCACAGTTCAACAAGCACGTCACACAGGTCGAATCGCTCGGGGTGTACCTGCTCGTTCCCGGACTCTATGCGCTCGATATCGAGGATGTCGTTCACCAACTCAAGCAGGTGATCGCCTGAATACCTGACCATCGACAGCTGCCGCGACTGCTCTTCGGTCACCGGCCCCGCGTGACCGGCGAGCATAAGCGAGGTGAAGCCGATGATCGAGTTGAGCGGCGTCCGCAGTTCGTGGCTCATCTTCGCGAGGAAATCGCTCTTCGCGCGGTTGGCAGACTCGAGTTCTTCGTATGCCGCCATGAGGTGCGCCGTGCGCTCGGTGACGGTCTCCTCGAGCTGCGTGCGATGCCGGGCGAGCTCCGCCTCAAGTGCCTTGCGCTCGTTCGCATCCTGAACGACCGCGATCATGTAGTCGAGGTCGCCGCCCGGGGTTCTCACCGCCGAGACCGTCACACAACCCCAGAACTGCGTGTCGTCCTTCCGGAGGTATCGCTTCTCCATGGTGTGCTCGCGCAGCTTACCGGCGACGATACCGGAGACGAAAGCGATGGAGGCCGCCCGGTCATCGGGGTGCGTGACATCAACGATCGTGAGCCCGCCAAGCAGTTCCTCGCGCGAGTAGCCCATCTGGTCGCAGAATCGTTGGTTCACGCGCACGAAGTGCTGGTCGGGAGATACGTGCGCAACACCGACAGCAGCCTGCTCGAAGGTTGCGCGAAAGCGTTCTGTGGACTCCACGAGGGCCGCTTCGGCTAGTTCGCTTTCAAGCCTGAGGAAGAACAGCAGGACTATGAGCGACACAGTGGCGGTCGCGATTATCGCGAGCGGGTTCTTGGGCCCGGCGTAGACGAACACGAAACCCAGGGCGTGAGCGGCGCTTAGGATTGAGACCAGCATGAGCCAGCCGTAGCTGGCGGGCGCCCGGGACTTGAGCGTCGCACGACCGGCGCAGAGTGCCGCGATGGCCGCGAGTAGGACGAGGGCCTGTATGCCGGCGCCCACGATGCCTGCGGGGGAGGGCTTGGCGAGGGACGTCAGGATGATCGCAAGTCCGGACGTCGCTGCAAGGCCGAACGCGAAGATCAACCGAATCGGGCGAAAGTAGCTCAGAGCGCCAGCGACGACGAGTATCAGGCCTGCGGTGGCCGCACCGGGGAACAGGGGAGTGTCTGGTGCAATCAAGAGCGCCGCGAGCGGTCCTGCTGTCAGCAGAAGCCAGCCGATGACGAGAAGCAAGTGCGACGAGGTGCGATTCCTGACCATCATGTCAGCAAAGACGATGAAGCCCGTGACTCGCACTATCGCGAGCGCGAGCAGAGCGATTGTCAGCGGATCGTAAGCGGTCACTCGGATCCCCCTGATCCGCAGCGCGACGTATGTCACGCGCTTGGATTGTACTCCGTGCATCCCCTGACAAGTAAAGTGCTCGTCAGACGGCCCCGATACGTTTCGGCTAGAATGGGACCATGGCACAGACTCGTGACACAGATATTCGGCCCAAGCAGGCCACGCAGGTCGATCATGCGTGCGGTCACCGCTTCACGCACCTCTTGCCGCCCCAGGACGTCGGTCTGCTCGAACTGCTCGAGGTCTTCGCGTTGCATCCATGTCCGACGTGCCTTTCGGGACTGGTCGACTGGAGCCTCGTGGGACAGGGCGATGCGTTAGACGATACGAGCACGGGGGTCTGCTGATGCCTGCGGCGCGACCGCTTCCAACTATCGCGTTCGTTGGCATCGGCGTCATGGGGCACTCAATGGCGGGGCACCTGCTTCAGAGCGGCTACCCGCTGATCCTCTTCAACCGAACTCGCAGCAAGGCAGCCGATCTTGTCGCCCAAGGTGCAGTGTGGGCGTCGAGCGCGGGTGAAGCGGCCGCAGCTGCTGACGTTACCATCACGATCGTCGGGTATCCTGCCGATGTGGAGTCGGTCTATCTCGGACCGAACGGTATCGTCGAGAGCGCTCGCAGCGGTGCCGTCCTTGTTGACATGACTACCTCAACGCCGTCTTTGGCTGTTCGCATCGCCGAGGAAGCATCCGCGCGCGGGATGATGTCGCTTGATGCGCCGGTTTCCGGTGGAGACGTCGGTGCCCGCGAGGCGCGACTCACGATCATGGTCGGCGGCGCCGACGAGGCGTTCGAACGCGTACTTCCCGTCTTCCAGGTGCTTGGTAAGACGGTGACGCACATGGGCGGACCGGGCCTTGGACAGCACACGAAGATGGCAAATCAGATCGCGATCGCCGGTACCATGCTGAGCGTCGTCGAGGCACTTGCGTACGCGAAGGCGACCGGACTCGACGCCGAGCGCGTGCTGGGCGCGATTTCCGCGGGTTCCGCTGGATCCTGGTCGATGTCGAATTACGGTCCCCGTATACTCGCGGGCGATCTTGCGCCGGGATTCTACGTGAAGCACTTCATCAAGGACCTGCGCATCGCGCTTTCCGAGGCCGAGGCAGTCGGGCTCGACCTGCCCGGACTCGATCTCGCCAAGAGGCTGTACGAGCGCCTCGCCGAGCAGGGCGGGCAAGACCTCGGCACGCAGGCGCTCTGGAGTCTCTACTCGGAGTAGCCCTCCGTTTCGTGTCAGACCCTCCACGTACGCTGTTTCCAGGGGCACGGAAGCAGCGCAACCGTGGGAGGAGACGACAATGCAGGGTGCAACATTACCGGCCGGGTTCGCCGTGTGGATGCTCGAACCTATCTTCGCGCACCGAGCTGCTGTCGACACGCTCAAGGATGTTCTCGGTCGTCATTCGTCCGCGAAACGACTCTTCCGAGGCACGACGGTCTCCTGCATCACAAAGCCAGGCCTGGCGAGGGAACGGGTGACCGAGAAGGTCCTCGTAGATCGCGAATTCGCGGCGCTTGTCATGGCATCTTCTGCCGACGTCAAAGCTGCCAGATGCGCGCGGAAACCGGGTCCAAAGCGAGTCGCCGAGCTGATCGCTCAGCACGGTGCGCGTACGGCACTGCTCGTGGTGCTGTCCCACGCCGATGCCAGCACCGCAACCCGCAGCGCAGCTCTCGAGGCGGCGCTCGGTGCGTTCGAGGACGAGTCTCTCAGTCAGGTGGCCGATGTGTCGGCCACGAGTGAGCCGGCATCCTCACAGTCAGACGCGCGGGTGCTCCGCGCCCTCGAGAAGCGAGTCAGAGAACTCGAACGATCGCTCGCCTCCACGAAGGCGCAACTCTCTGCGACGACCCGAGACCGTGATCGGCTCAAGGCCGGTCAGGCGTGGATTACCGATCACGAGCATGCTGCAACCACGACGGCGGAACAGCTCCGCACGTCGGAGCAGACGCTCAAGGAAGTGAGCGAACGATATACGCAGAGCAAGGCGCACGTGCAGCGTCTTGAAGGGCGCCTCGCTGCAATGCAGGCCGATCACGACAGACTGACAGCCGACAGCGTGCGGTTCGCCAGGGCCACGGAACCCGTCGGTGAGACTGGATCCCCGGAGGCGCTGGCGCCGTCGGAAATCCTGTATATGGCTGCAAGCCTGCTCAGGGACCTACTTCGTGACTACGCGCTTTGTGACACATCACCCACCGCAGAGATGGTGGCGCTCGCGAATGGCGTTCATGCCATTGAGACATGCGCATCGATTGCGTTTTATGTGGAACCCGCTTCGGAGAGCTGTGCGCCGGAGCGTGACGATCTGCCTGCCGGGTACGATGCTGATGCCTTCGCCGAGGGGGGAGGGGCGCAGCAGCATCGCCCGGCAGGCGGGCTCGATATCTTGTCCGCAGATGAGGCGGCCGAGGTCGACCGCCATAACGCGATGCGTGAAGTGGAACGAGTCGAGAGGCAGCTCTTCTCTGCGGGTGTACCATCCCGGCTGCTCATCGACGGACACAACGTCATCTTCCGCAATGGCTTCAGGCACCGTGAAGCCGATGGGCGGCAGTGGCTCATCGGGCTCGTGTCGAGGCTTGCGCAGCGAACGGGGGCGGAGGTCCTGACGGTCTTCGACACCCGGTACCCCTCAACCGACCAGGATCTCGATCACGGTGCGCGCGTGGTGTACACGTCATCCAGAGAAGGCGGAGCCGACGCACGTCTCATCGAGGAACTGCGCTTCCCGACAGCTGGCGTGACGATGGTGTGCAGCAATGACTTCCGTCACGTGATCTCAGCGGCAGATCAGGCAGCTAACGACGGGCTGGCTGTGGTTGGCCAGACTGCGGAGTTGCTCTACCGGTATCTGAGAGCACTCGAGGGGATAGGAGACGACGATGAGCGAATCGACCAGTGCGGCGTTAGAGCGGATTCTCGGGCTTGTGCATCGGCTCTGTGACACATCGTTCGCCGATGCCGGCATCACGCTGCTTGCGGTCATCGAGGACGGGCACACGCGCGTGATACTCTCAACTTCTGGCACGGCGTCCTGCATGCCGGCTGGCTCGAGCGCCTCTTTTCAGTTCACACACGCCCAGCTCGACACCTTGCTCGGACTTGGCGTGGCAGAGCATGATCTCGCGACAGCGGCGTACCGGGATCTGCTTGAGCAGCTTGCGGCGTCAGCACCTGACAAGACCGCATTTATGCGCGGCGTCTTCGAACGGCTGCAGGCTGAGCACGATCGGGGCGAGGGAGTCTCAGATGAAGTACATGGGAGCGCGATCAGCGTCTAACGCACTCTGGCGGGCGGCCAGTTCCGCAAGCGTCACCGACGCGAAGTGAGCCTTCAGAGTAGCGCCTGCGGACTGCCACGCTTCCGCTGACGCAAGCCCTGATGCCATGGGCGCATCGAAGACAGTTCCCTCGACGGCAATCACGATGTCGGCGAGCGTTGTCTCTTCGGCGGGTCGGGCAAGGGTACATCCGCCTCCGGTTCCGCGGCGGCAGACGAGCAGCCCGCGCTTTGCGAGCGCCGTAGCCTGCAACTCCAGGAAGCGTCGGGGCAGGCCGAGGCGTTGGGCAAGCTCTCCCGCGCCGATCACGGCGCCAGAGGGCTGCTGCGCGAGCGCAATGAGGAGGCGGAGTGAGGAGTCGAGGCGTTGAGAGATGCGCATCTCAGGCGATGCCCTCCCACAGCGGTGTGGACAGGTATCGCTCGCCGGTGGACGGAGCTATCGTCACGATCGTCGTGCCGGCCATCTCAGGCCGAGCCGCCACTCTGAGGGCCGCAGCGACGTTGGCGCCTGAAGAGATGCCGACGAACACACCCTCCTCGGCGGCGAGCCTGCGCGCCATCGAGATGGCGTCCTCGCCAGACACCGTGAACACCTCGTCGAGCAGGTCGATGTCGAGCGTTCTCGGAATAAAGTTCGCGCCGATGCCCTGGATTGCATGGGGGCCTGGAGTGAGCTCTTCTCCGCGCAGGCGCTGACCGATGATCGCGGACTCCGCCGGCTCGACGGCGATGATCTGAGCGTCCCCGAAGCGTTCCTTCAGGTAGCGACCGGCGCCAGAGATGGTGCCGCCGGTACCCACGCCTGCAACGAACGCGCCGAGTGCCTCCCCTGCAAGAATCGCCTCAATTTCCGGACCGGTTGTCCGGTAGTGAGCCGCCGGATTCGCCGGGTTGTCGAACTGCCCGGGGATGAACGAGTTGGGGGTGGTGGCGGCGAGTTCGTTAGCGGCGTCTACGGCGCCCTTCATGCCGGTCGCGCGCGGGGTCAGCACAAGCTCCGCACCGTAGGCAGCGAGCAGCTTCCTGCGCTCGACTGACATCGACTCGGGCATTGTCAGAATCACGCGGTAGCCGCGAGATGCGCCGATCATCGCAAGAGCGATGCCGGTATTGCCCGAGGTCGGTTCGACGATCACCGAGGTACCCGGTGTGATGAGTCCGCGCTCCTCGGCGTCAAGAATCATGCCCCAGCCGATACGGTCTTTGACCGACCCTCCGGGGTTTCGCGATTCAAGCTTGATGAGAACCTCTGCCCCGAGGCCTTCAGTGAGGTGGCTAAGCCTCACGACCGGGGTGTTGCCGATGGTCTCGATGATGCTCCGTGCTGCGCCCATGGTGTCTCCCAACGTGGACGGATGGCTTCATTGCCTCACCGTACGCTCCGCTGAGTACAGCCGCAAGGGGGGTAAGCGCACCAATAACATGTGAATACGTGTTTACCCGCGGTCCGCACCTACGATGCCTCCACCAATGACAACACCGTCGCGGTAGAGGACAACGGACTGGCCCGGGGCGACTGGCGCCGCTTCGCAACCGAAATCTACCGTGATCTCAGCGTTGCCGTACGTCGCCTTTGCAGGAATCGTCGCGGTTCGGTACCGTGTCTGCGCCTGAACGATGGCCGTTGTTTCAGTGAGGTGCCAGACAGGATCGCTGAGGCGCACGGTTCGTATGAACGAAGCCGCGTTCGGCTCGAGGACTACCGTGTTCGCCTCGGCGTCGAGGGCAACGACTCTGTGCGGTTCGATGCCGCCGATCCCGAGGCCACGTCGTTGTCCCACTGTGTAGTACGCGAGACCCCGGTGCATACCGAGGACAGCGCCGTCCTGCGTGACGAACGGACCGGGCTCGAAGAGCTGCGGGTGAGATGAGCGCAGAATCGCTTCGCGCTCGGCGGAGAAACAGAGATCCTGGCTGTCCTGACGCGACGCGACGGCCAGTCCGAGCGATGCGGCGATCCCGCGCACCTCGATTTTCTGGAGTCCACCGAGCGGGAACAGCGCACATGCGAGCGCGGCCTGATGCACCCGGTACAAGAAGTACGACTGGTCCTTCTCGGCATCGAGGCCCCGCGAAAGCAGGGGGCCTGCCTCGCCCGGGACGACGCGCACGTAGTGGCCTGTCGCGAAACGCTCCACGCCCAGCCTGCGAACGCCATCGACGAGGGCACCGAACTTCACGTGCTCGTTGCACCATACGCACGGGTTCGGCGTCGTCCCAGCGGCAAGCGCGTTGCCGTACGGCTCGAGCACGGCGGCCGCGAACTCCTCGGACATATCGAGGACGACATGACGGATGCCGAGTGCATCACACACACTGCGGGCGTCCAGCGCGTCCTGCTCTCCGCAGCATGCTCGCCCGGCCGCCTCGGCCAGTCCCAGTCGCATTGTGACGCCAACAACGTCGTAACCGTCCTCGAGAAGGAGGGCCGCCGCTACCGAGGAGTCGACGCCACCGCTCATGCCGACTGCAATCATCGTGCTCATGCGCCCGCGCCACCGCCCGATAGCGACCCGCCGGCGGCCGAGGTGACTATGGCCACAGCGAGCTCCGCACGGAGGTTGGCGCCGACACGCACCGCGTGCAGGCCGTCGGATCCGGCATTCGACGTAAGGGGAATCTCCTTAAGCACAACGCCGCCGTTCGCGGTAACGAACTCGCGGAAGTCCTTGAGCGTCGTGTGGTGGATGTTCGGCGTGTCGTACCAGCTGTACGGAATCGTCTTCGAGACCGGCATACGTCCGCGAAGGGCGAGGTACCCGCGCACTCTCCAGTGTCCGAAGTTCGGGAACGATAGCACAGCACGTTCACCTACCCGGAGCATCTCTCGAAGCACAAGCGCGGGGTTGCGGACAATCTGCAGGGTCTGCGACAGAATCACGAAATCGAAGGATCGACTCGGGAATCCTGCGAGACCGCAATCAAGGTCGTCTTGCACAACTGAGAGTCCGTGGGAGATCGACCGAGCGATTCCTGAAGCGGTGAGCTCTACGCCCCGGACAGTACACCCTCGCTCGTCCCGCAGATACGCGAGCAAGTCGCCGTCCCCACATCCAAGATCGAGAACCCGGCTGCCTTCGGGGATGAGCTCGCTTATGAACTGCAGGTCAGATCGCAGAAGCCGTGCGGGCGTCATGACGCACCGCCCGCGTCCTCATAGACGCTCGTCAAGAACGGCTCGATGAACCGCGCCTGCGCTTCCGGCTCTAACAGGAACGCGTCGTGACCGTACGGGCTCTCTATCTCGGCGAAGGAGACTTCGGCTCCAACCGCCTTCAGTGCGTCCACGAGTTCGCGCGACTGGTACGTGGGGAAGAGCCAGTCACTTGAGAAGGAGAGCACCAGGAACCGTGCATCGATCCCGTCGACCGCGTTCGCCAGCGTGGGGAAGCCGGTGCTGAGGTCGAAGTAGTCCATCGCCTTGGTCATGTAGAGGTACGTATTCGCGTCGAAGCGTTCAACGAACTTGCGTCCCTGGTAGGCGAGATAGCTCTCCACTTCAAATTCGCTCACGAATTCGAATGCATGCTCGTCTCGCTCACGGAGTCTGCGTCCGAACTTTTCGCGCATCGAGTCATCCGAGAGGTAGGTGATGTGGCCGATCATCCGCGCGATCGCGAGTCCGTGGCCGGGTTGTCCGTCGTCGTAGTAGTCGCCACCGCAGAATGAAGGGTCGCCGAGAATCGCGGTCCGTCCCACTTCGTTGAATGCGATCGCCTGTGCTCCGAGGCGCCATGTCGTGGCAATTGCGAGCACGCTGGCGCACCGTTCTGGGTACCGTTGTGCGAACGAAAGTGCCTGCATGCCACCCATCGAGCCACCGGTAACTGAGAGCAGCCGATCGATTCCGAGTGAATCGAGAAGCGCTGCATGGATGTCGGTCATGTCCTCGATGGTCACGAGTGGGAATCTCAGACCGTATGGTCGACCGGTAGAAGGATCCTCAGAGCCCGGCCCGGTCGTGCCAGAGCATCCGCCGAGGACGTTCGCGCACACGACGAAGTAGCGGTCGGTGTCGACCGCCCTGCCCGGCCCGACGAGGTCGCCCCACCATCCTTCTCTCGGCTGACCGGCGGCATCGGGGCCGCTGGCGACATGTGAATCGCCCGAAAGCGCGTGACAGACCAGAATCGCATTCGCCTTATCGGCATCGAGCGTGCCGAATGTCTCGTATGCGACCTCGATCGGCTCGAGCGTCCGTCCGGATAGGAGGGTGTGGCCCCCGG
>CAKMKD010000005.1 GCA_927439865.1 uncultured Coriobacteriia bacterium
TGTGCTCCATCACGCCGCCGATGTAGACCTCGGCCCCGTCGCACACAGCGTCAACGTCGACCTCGATCGCACCCTCAAGGAAGCGGTCGAGCAGCACCGGGTGATCCGGCGACACGACGACCGCATTTGCCACATGCTGCAGCAAGTACTCCTCGTTGTACGCGATGACCATGCCGCGACCGCCGAGCACGTAGCTCGGCCGAACGAGCAGCGGGTACCCGACGCGCTCGGCAACCTCCACGGCCTCGGCCGCTGAGCGCGCAGTTCCCGCTGCCGGGTACGCGATGCCGAGGCGATCGAGCACCTCGGCGAACCGCTCGCGGTCCTCGGCAAGGTCGATTGCCTCTGGCTTCGTGCCGAGGATGGGCACACCCGCCTCTTCGAGCGCGCGGGCGAGCTTGAGCGGCGTCTGGCCGCCGAATGTGACGAGCACGCCCACGGGATGCTCGACATCAACGATGTCCATGACGTCCTCGAACGTGAGCGGCTCGAAGTAGAGGCGATCTGAGGTGTCGTAGTCGGTCGAGACCGTTTCTGGGTTGCAGTTCACCATGACGGTCTCGAAGCCGGCGTCGTGGAGCGCATAGCTAGCGTGACCGCAGCAGTAGTCGAACTCGATGCCCTGACCGATGCGGTTCGGACCGGCGCCGAGGATCATCACCCGCGGACGGGTGGCCTCGGCCGCCTCGCTCTCCTCTTCATACGTCTTGTAGTAGTACGGCGTGGTGGCGAGGAACTCGCCCGCACAGGTGTCGACCGCCTTGAACGTCGCCTTGACCCCCAGCTCGAGCCTTTTCGCGCGGACCGCCTTCTCATTCGTCCGCGTCAGGTACGCGAGCTGCGGGTCGGAGAGGCCGTGCTGCTTGGCGAGGCGCATGAGCTCAGGGCTCATGCCCTCAAGCGAGACCTGACGTACGAGACCCTCTACATCAACCTGAGCCTTCACTCGATCGATGAACCACGGGTCGATCCTGGTGAGCGCCGATACCTCTTCGACGCTTCGGCCACGCCAGAGCGCGTCGGCCACGTAGTACATACGGTTCTCGTTCGGCACGGTGAGCCCGCGGTCGAACTTCACCTCATCGAAGACGTCTTTGCCGTCGGCGCCAAGGCCGATGCGGCCGTTCTCGAGCGACCGGAACGCTTTGCCGAGCGCTTCCGAGAACGTCCGTCCGATCGCCATCGCCTCTCCCACCGACTTCATGCGTGTGGTGAGCGTGGTATCGGTGCCTTTGAACTTCTCGAACGCCCACCGCGGCACCTTAACGACCGTGTAGTCGATCGAAGGCTCGAAGCACGCGGGCGTCACCTTCGTGATGTCGTTGCTGACCTCGTCGAGCGTGTAGCCCACCGCAAGCTTCGCGGCGATCTTCGCGATGGGGAAGCCGGTCGCCTTGCTCGCGAGCGCCGAGGACCGCGACACCCGAGGGTTCATCTCGATGACGACCATGCGGCCGTCAAGCGGGTTCACCGCGAACTGCACGTTGCTGCCGCCGGTCTCGACGCCGATCTCACGCAGGATTGCGAGCGAGGCATCGCGCATCGTCTGGTACTCGCGGTCAGTAAGCGTCTGTGCCGGCGCGACCGTGATGGAATCGCCGGTGTGCACGCCCATCGCGTCGATATTCTCGATCGCACACACGATCACGGCGTTGTCGTTGACGTCGCGCATGACCTCCATCTCGAACTCTTTCCAGCCGATCACGCTCTCCTCGGCGAGCACCTCGCCGATCGGCGAGAGCAGCAGGCCGTGCGAGACCTGCTCGCGGAGCTCTTCGAGGTTGTAGACGATACCGCCGCCTGCGCCGCCCATCGTGAAGGACGGACGGATGACGAGCGGGTAGCCCACCTCAGCAGCGAACGCCTCGGCATCGGCAGCCGCGTACACGAACGCGCCTCGCGGCACCTCGAGCCCGATGCGCCCCATCGCCTCAGAGAAGAGTCGGCGGTCCTCCCCCATCTTGATGGCGTCGAGCTTCGCGCCGATGAGCTCGACGCCGTAGCGCTCGAGCACACCTGACTCCGCGAGCGCGACCGCGCAGTTGAGACCCGTCTGCCCGCCGAGCGTGGGAAGAAGCGCGTCGGGGCGCTCGGCCGCGATGACCTTCTCCACGAACTCGGGTGTGACCGGCTCCACGTACGTGCGGTGCGCGAACTCCGGGTCGGTCATGAT
>CAKMKD010000006.1 GCA_927439865.1 uncultured Coriobacteriia bacterium
GCTCGCTCGCGCGTGCGCGCGTCGGCGACACGGTGCTGGCTGGAGTGAGTCGCGTCTCGGGCGCGCTTGTGGCGGTCTTCGGGCTGATCGCGATCGTGGCGGGACTCGCGGGTTAAGACACTCGGTGACCATCGTTGACGCGGCCGGCTTCTGAGCGTACGGTATAACGTACGCGAAGGGAGTCAGCCTTGAAGAACATCAGTGCGACCGAGGCTCGCAAGCAGCTCTACAGCCTTGTCGATCGCGTGCAAGAATCGCACGAGCCAGTCTGGATCACCGGCAAGCGTGGCAGCGCCGTTCTGATTGCCGAGGATGATTGGCGTGCCGTGCAAGAGACGCTCTATCTTGTCTCGGTTCCGGGCATGCGAGAGTCGATTCTCGAAGGCATTGCCACACCGATTGATGAGCTTGAGAGCGACCTCGACTGGTGAGCTGGCGCCTCGTCTACACGAAGGCAGCGCAGAACGACGCAGCACTGCTTGCTGCCGCCGGACTCAAGCCGAAGGCGCAGCAGCTCCTCGATGTGCTGGCCGAGAATCCCCATCAGTCTCCGCCACCCTTTGAGACGCTTGTGGGCGACTTGAGCGGGGCATACTCACGTCGCATCAACATCCATCACCGGCTGGTGTACCAGGTGCTCGAAGACGAACACGTGGTGAAGGTGCTGCGGATGCGGAGCCACTACGAGTAGGGAGTAGCGCCACTCACATCCCTGCGCCATCTAAGGCCGGGCGTTGTCATACGCTTTATGCATCGATATACTAAACGTATGTCGATTGGAGGTGCTCCATGGATGCAGTCACAATCTCCCCGAAGTTTCAGGTTGTCATCCCCAAGTCCGTTCGACGCCAGCTGCGCCTCGTTCCGGGGCAGAAGGTTCAAGTCATCGCCTATGGCGACCGGATCGAGTTTATCCCGCTGAAGGCGGCAAGCGAGCTCCGCGGCATGCTGCGAGGCCTCGACACCAGCTTCGAGCGTGACCGGGGGGACCGGGTGTGAACGTCGTCGACTCCTCGGCATGGCTTGAGTACTTCGGCGATGGCCCGAATGCCGCAGCGTTCGCCTCGGCCATAGAAGACCCGGAGCGTCTTGCTGTACCAACGCTTACCCTGTTCGAGGTCTTCAAACGAACGTGCCATATTGCCGACGAGAGCGCGGCGCTCGATGCCGTTGCCGTGATGATGCAGGGCACGGTCGTGGAACTCACCGCCTCGCTCTCACTCGACGCGGCGCGGCTGTCGCTTGATTCCGGGCTCGCGATGGCCGATTCGATCATCCTGGCGACCGCGAGGACCCACGACGCCGTGCTATGGACGCAAGATGCGCACTTCGAGGGCATGGATGGCGTCGAATACCGCTCCAAGGTGTAGCTAACCGGCTGTGTTTCCTCCACGTTTCCCACGGTCTTAACACCCGGCACACCGCGTGCTATACTCCCCGAACCAGCACAGCGTTGTGCTGATCATAGCTATCGTGAGCAATGGCGCTCACCTCGGCCAGGCGGCCGGTGGTGGGCGTTTTGGTTTTGTCAGGGACCGATGACGATCGGCAGGTGCGCATGAAGGAATTCGCAGTCTTCTGGGGATGCACCATCCCCGCGCGGTTCCCGTTCATCGAGAAGGCCACGCGGCTTGTCTTCGATGACCTGGGTGCATCCGTGCATGAGCTCGAAGGTCACACGTGCTGCCCTGAGGGCGTGCTCGTGAAGGCCAACGACGAGAACGCGTTCTACTCCACCGCAGCGCGCAACCTCGCGCTCGTTGAGAAGGCGGGCCTCGGCGTGGTGACGCCGTGCAACGGCTGCTACTCCACGTTCAAGGAGGCGCAAAGTCACCTCACCACGGACTGGCGCCTCAAAGACGCGATCAACGAGAAGCTCGCCGCCCAGGATCTCCACTACGACGGCACAGTGCAGGTCACGCATTTCGCCGAGTGGCTCTCGGAAGATATGGGCGCGGGACTTGTCGCCTCCAAGCTCACGAAGCCGTTATGGGGCATGCGCATCGGCGTCCACTATGGCTGCCACCTGCTTCGCCCGAGCCCGGCCGTGCGCTGGGACGATCCCCTCAACCCGACCAAGGTCGAGGCGCTCATCACGGGCCTCGGCGCTACGGTCGTGGATTACACCACCAAGATGCAGTGCTGCGGCAACGCCCTTGACCGCGTTGGTGAGCGCGAGGGTTCGCTCGCATTCGCGCGTCGCAAGCTCATGGACCTCATGAAGAACGACGTCGACGCCCTCGTGGTCGTCTGCCCGAGCTGCTTCCAGCAGTTCGACCTCAACCAGGCCGCACTCCAGCGCGCCAAGGAGGACGTGAACGTGCCGGTGCTCTACCTCTCGGAGCTGATCGCGCTCGGGATGGGTCACACGGCCGAGGAGATCGGCCTCGACATGCACCGCGTGTCGGTCGACCCGTTCCTCGAGAAGTGGGACGACCGCCAGGCCGACAAGACGCGGCTCGCCACGCTCTTCGACGTGTCGCTGCTCTCGAAGTGCGTGAACTGCCAGGCGTGCAAGGACGACTGCCCGGTCTGCAAGGTCGACGCGAACTACCAGCCGACCGAGATCCTCGAGCGCCTGCTGCGCGGCGAGATCGACGAAGTGCTCGCCGACCCGCAGGTCTGGAAGTGCCTGGAGTGCTACACCTGCCAGGAGCTCTGCCCGAGCCGCATCGGCATGGCCGACGCGTTTCGCAAGCTCAAGGAGCTCGCCGTTGAGGCGGGCACCGCGCCGGAGCAGGTCGGCTCGGCATACGACACTTTCCGCAAGACGGGCATGCTCGGTGCGCCGAGAGAATCCGCCCGCAAGAAGCTTGGACTGTCACCGCTGCCCGCATCGGGTGGCGAGGCGCTGTCGCGTCTGCTGGCTAAAGACGATGAGGGAGTTGAGTAGCATGACGACGGCGCGCCCGCGCTACGCCGAAGAGGCGTCGTACAAGATCCACGGCGGCTGCGGCCTCATGGGCATCTGCGATGAAAGCGGAACCCTCATGAGCGGCGAGGACGCCATCCTCGCGATGGCCGTCCAGCATGACCGCGGCAACGGTCTTGGCGGTGGATTCGCCGGTTACGGCATCTACCCCGAGTTCCCGGATCACATCGCGCGAACGCCCAGGTACACGAGCACCGCGCCGCCCACC
>CAKMKD010000007.1 GCA_927439865.1 uncultured Coriobacteriia bacterium
GTCATGCCCGGCGACAACGTCGAGGTCAAGGCGGAGCTCATCGCACCGATCGCCATGGAGGAGGGCCTGCGCTTCGCCATCCGCGAAGGCGGCCGCACCGTGGGCTCGGGCCGTGTCACGAAGATCCTGAAGTAGTAACGCTCACCCGCTCCAGAATCAGGCGGGGCCCGGCTTGCGGCCGGGCCCCGTTTTTCCCGCTTGTGAAGGGTGTCGCGGTTTGACACCCTTCGAAGCGGGGTGTTAGATTACGCTACCGTGCGGTCGACCGATTCCCGGGCACCGGACCGTAGGTTTCAGGCCGCCGAGGAGGACCAATGAGGACGCTCGTAACGCTGGCATGCACAGAGTGCAAACGCCGCAACTACACCACCAAGAAGAACAAGCAGAGCAACCCTGAGCGCATCGAGCTCAAGAAGTACTGCAAGTGGTGCCGCACGCACACTGTGCACAAGGAGACGCGCTAGTCGCGTCGTTTCACCGCAATGTAGGGCAGTAGCTCTAACGGTAGAGCGCCGGTCTCCAAAACCGGATGCTGGGGGTTCGAATCCCTCCTGCCCTGCCACGAACGACCGCCGCTTCGGTGGCTGCGATATACGTGCCGGGGTTCTTCTCGGCAGAAGAGGACAGGTGAAGGATGGCTCAGACAGCTAAGGCGGCGAAGCCGAACATCTTCGCGCGCATCTCCAAGGGCTTCAGCGACGTTCGCATCGAGATGAAGCGCGTTGTGTGGCCGAGTCGCGCGGAGGTTATCAACTCGAGCGTCGTCGTCATCATCACGCTGCTCTTCTTCGTGGCGTTCACCTTCATCGTGGACAACCTCTCATCCTGGCTGTTCATTGATCTTCTCGGCAAGATCGGCCGGTAGGCCCATGGCGAAGAAGTGGTACGTCATTCACACCTACTCCGGCTACGAGAACAAGGTCAAGGCGAACCTGTTTCACCGCATCGAGTCGATGGGGATGCAGGACAAGATCTTCGACGTGTTCATCCCAAAGGAAACCGTCACTGACCTCAAGACCGGTGGGCGCAAGGTCACCACAGAGAAGAAGGTCTTTCCGGGGTACATCCTCGTGCAGATGGAGCTTGACGACGACTCGTGGTATGTCGTGCGCAACACGCCCGGCGTCACCGGTTTCGTCGGGTCACAGGGCAAGCCGGTACCGCTGTCCCGCAAGGAGTTCGAGCGGATCCAGGGCCGTGTCTCTGCAGCTGCCAAGCCGAAGACGCTGACGGACTTCGCCGAAGGCATGCCGGTCAAGGTCACGTCTGGTCCGCTGGCTGAGTTTGACGGCGTCATCTCAGAGGTCAACGCGGATCAGGGTAAGCTTAAGGTCATGGTTTCGATCTTCGGCCGCGAAACGCCGGTCGAACTCGGCTTCGATCAGGTAGCGAAGCTCTAGAACAGGCACCGACCAGGCGCACCGTGCCGCCGGGGAGTGGACCCCCGGAGCTTCTCGGTATCGGACGGCTGTCGCAGATAGAGAAACGGACGCGGCAACGTTGCCGCAAGTGAGGACGGAACGAAGATGGCCAAGAAGATTGTCGGCTTCATCAAGCTGCAGATTCCGGGCGGACAGGCAAACCCGGCCCCCCCGGTCGGTCCCGCGCTCGGCCAGCACCAGGTGAACATCATGCAGTTCTGCCAGGCGTTCAACGCCGAGACGCAGGACAAGATGGGTACCATCATCCCGGTTGAGATCTCGGTCTACGAGGACCGCTCGTTCACGTTCATCCTCAAGACCCCGCCTGCCGCCGTGCTCCTGAAGCAGGCCGCTGGTGTCGACAAGGGCTCGGGTACCCCGAACCGCACGAAGGTGGCGACCGTTACGAGCGCACAGGTTCGTGAGATCGCCGAGCTCAAGATGCCCGACCTCAACGCGAACGACGTTGAAGCCGGCATGAAGATCATTGCAGGTACGGCACGTTCGATGGGTTTTGTCGTCGAGGACTAGACGTCCCGGCGTGGGTGCGCGTCGTACGCGGCGCGTCGATGTGGGAGGGTCCCTCGCGGCCCGTTGACCACCTGGAGGTTGCAATGAAGCGAGGCAAGAAGCTCGTCGCGGCAGACGCGAAGATCGAGGCGGAAAAGCTTTACACGCCGCTCCAGGCGATTCGCCTGGCGCAGGAAGTCGCTCCCGCCAAGTTCGATGAGACGGTCGAGGCGCATTTCCGTCTCGGTATCGACACCCGTCAGGCCGACCAGCAGGTGCGCGGTTCTGTCGTGCTCCCGCATGGTACTGGCAAGAAGGTCCGTGTAGCCGTCTTTGCCCAGGGCGACAAGGCCCGCGAAGCTGAAGAGGCTGGCGCGGATGTCGTCGGCGATGATGACCTGATCGAGAAGATCTCCGCCGGGTTCCTCGATTTCGACGCGACCGTCGCGACGCCGGACATGATGGGCAAAGTGGGTCGTCTCGGCAAGATCCTGGGAACCCGCGGCCTGATGCCGAACCCGAAGCTGGGAACGGTCACCATGGACGTCGCCCGGGTTGTGAAGGAGCTCAAGGCCGGTAAGGTCGAGTATCGTGCCGACAAGTTCGGTATCGCACACGTCGGCATCGGCAAGAAGTCCTTCACTGACACCGCGCTGGTCGAGAACTACGCGTCGGTGCTTGATGAGGTTCTTCGCGCGAAGCCGGCTGGAGCCAAGGGCAAGTACATCAAGTCGATCACCATCACGACGACCATGGGACCTGGCATTCCGGTGGATACGCTTAAGACCAGGGGCCTGCTCGACGAGTAGTGCGCTTGCATCACGGAGTTCCGGCGCGCATAATAGCCGCCGCTACACTTTTGAAAACACGCTTCACGACCTGCTGCCGAAGACAGCCGGTGCCCGAGAGCTTCGGGCCTAAGGAGACCGAGCGCGGTCTCGCCCGCCGAGGTGGATGGTAACGAACCTTCGCATCCTGCGAACACTCGTGGCCTCCGCCGAAACCGGCGGGGGCCATGTCGTTTCTCGGCCGGACGAACCTGTTCGCGCCAGACACGGCCCGCCCTGCCGGACACACGTCCGGCGCCAATCAGGCGGTGAGTGAGCGTAGGGAAGGAGGGGATAGGATGCCAACAGTCGATAAGAAAGAGATCGTCGCCGAGATCAAGGAGCGCTTCAACGCTTCTTCCGGCGTGATCATGGCCGATTACCGAGGACTGAGCGTGAAGGCCATGCGGACGCTGCGCACGAAGGTGCGTGCGGCCGGCGGTGAGGTCAAGATCTACAAGAACACCCTGACCGAACTTGCTGTTCGGGAGCTTGCACTACCGTCAATGGACACACTGCTGACGGGACCGACTGCCATCGTTTTCATCGAGGGCGATCCGGTTGCACCGGCCAAGGTGGTCATGGACTTCGCCAAGGAGAACAAGCTGCTCGAGGTCAAGGGCGGCTTCATCGAGCATTCGGTGCTCGGCGCCGAGAGCATCAAGGCCATCGCGGCCTTGCCGCCTCGCGAGGTGCTCGTTGCCAAGCTGCTCGGCACGCTCCAGGCACCAGCCACAAGCTTCGTGCGTGTGCTTAACGGCCCGGCTGCCGCGTTTGCGCGCGCGCTCCAGGCGATTGCCGACCAGAAGGCCGCTTCCGCGGCATAGAGGTCGTTCGTATGCAGGTCTAACGTGCGACCGGAAAGAAGTCCGTGTCGCGGATAACCAAGGAGTATAGAGATATGGCTATCAGCAAGGATGAGATCATCGAGGCAATCAAGGAAATGCCCGCGCTTCAGCTGTCCGAGCTCGTCAAGGAGCTTGAGGACATCTTCGGCGTGTCGGCTGCTGCTCCCGTGGCTGTTGCGGCTGTCGCCGCTGGCGGCGGCGAAGCCGTTGTCGAGGAAGAGAAGGACTCGTTCGACGTCGTCATCACCGGCGCCGGCGACAAGAAGATCCAGGTCATCAAGGTCGTGCGTGAGCTGACCAGCCTGGGCCTCAAGGAAGCCAAGGACGTCGTCGACGGTGCCCCGAAGGCCGTTCTCGAGGGTGTCAACAAGGAAAAGGCCGAAGAGGCCAAGACCAAGCTCGAGGAAGCCGGCGCCACGATCGAACTCAAGTAGTAGGTGCTGCAACGGGGTCCCTCGGACTCCGAAATGGCAATGGCCGACGGTCAAAACGACCGTCGGCCATTGCAGCGTCATTCTTATTGGTCTCAGTTGTTGACCCGGCAGTTTAGCTTGTATACACTGATAGTTTGCGACTTCAGTACGCTACCGCCGTGTCATAAGGAGGAATCACCTGGTGCGCCGTGAAGCAGGTTCCCCCGCTCCCGCTGGTCTGCGCCAGCGCCGCACGTTCGCTAAGATCCCAGAAATACTCGACGTTCCGAATCTTATCGCAATTCAGACCGACTCTTTCAAGTGGTTTCTTGACGAAGGTCTGCGCGAGACGTTTCACGACATTTCGCCGATCGAGGACTTTACCGGCAACCTAGCGGTTGAGTTCGGTGGTCACGAGTTCGGCGATGCAAAGTACTCGGTGGAGGAGTGCAAGGAGAAGGACATGTCCTTCCAGGCACCCCTCTTTGTTGACGTACGCTTCATCAACAAAGAAACCGGCGAGATGAAGGAGCAGTCTGTGTTCATGGGCGATTTCCCGCTCATGACCGACCGCGGCACGTTCATCATCAACGGTACCGAGCGCGTTGTCGTCTCGCAGCTTGTTCGCTCACCGGGTGTCTACTACTCCGAGGAGCGCGACAAGACCACTGACAAAGCGATCTACACGACTAAGGTCATTCCCGCGCGAGGTGCGTGGCTCGAACTCGAGACCGACAAGCGCGATATCGTTTCAGTGCGTATCGACCGGAAGCGCAAGCAGCCGGTTACCGTGCTGCTCAAGGCGCTGGGCATCGCCGAGACCAGGGAAGAGATCCTTGACCTCTTCGGCGATTCCGAGTGCATCAAGCGCACGCTGGACAAGGATTTCACCGAGACGCGCGAAGAGGCGCTGATCGAGATCTACAAGCGCCTGCGCCCGGGCGAGCCGCCCACGGTCGATTCGGCCAGGTCGCTGCTTGATGGCCTGTTCTTCAACGAGCAGCGCTATGATCTCGCGAAGGTCGGCCGCTACAAACTGAACAAGAAGCTCGAGCTCGACCTTCCGGACGCGCAGTCCACGCTCACGAGCGAGGACGTTCTTGCCTGCGTGCGGTATCTCGTCAAGCTCTGGGAAGATGTCGATGGTTACGACGTGGACGATATCGACCACTTCGGCAACCGCCGCGTCCGCTCGGTGGGCGAGCTCATTCAGAACCAGTTCCGTATCGGCCTCGCCCGCATGGAGCGCGTGGTTCGTGAGCGCATGACCACGCAGGACGTGGAGCAGATCACGCCGCAGTCGCTTATCAACATCCGCCCGATCGTGGCCGCCATCAAGGAGTTCTTCGGGTCCTCGCAGCTCTCGCAGTTCATGGACCAGACCAACCCGCTTGGCGGACTCACGCACAAGCGGCGTGTCTCGGCGCTCGGCCCCGGTGGTCTGTCGCGTGAGCGTGCC
>CAKMKD010000008.1 GCA_927439865.1 uncultured Coriobacteriia bacterium
GGCCTATGCGCTCGCCGTGGCTGTCCCGCCGGCCGTCGGATGGTACTTGTCGATGAAGTCACGCACGCGCTTGAGCTCACCCATCGGCAGCTCTGACATGAGCTCCCATGAGACCTTCAGGGTGTCCTCGATTGAACGACCCGTCTGACCCTGTCCGATGATGTGCTTCTCGAAGTCATCGGCGAAGTGCAGGTACCGGCGGTCGGTGTCCGAGAGGGCCTCTTCGCCGACGATGGCGACGAGCCTGCGGAGGTCGCGACCCTGTGCGTAGGCGGCGTAGAGCTGGTTGGCGACAGCGCGATGGTCCTCGCGCGTCTTACCCTCGCCGATGCCGAGGTTCATGAGTCGTGACAGGCACGGCAGCACGTCGATGGGCGGGTAGACGCCGCGACGGTGCAGGTGCCGCGAGAGCACGATCTGACCCTCGGTGATGTACCCGGTGAGGTCAGGGATGGGATGCGTGATGTCGTCGTCAGGCATGGTGAGGATCGGGAGCTGCGTTACGGAGCCCTTGCGACCCTTGATGCGGCCGGCGCGCTCGTAGATGGTCGAAAGGTCGGTGTACATGTAGCCGGGATAGCCACGGCGACCAGGGACCTCTTCACGAGCGGTGGACACTTCGCGCAGCGCCTCGCAGTAGTTCGTCATGTCCGAGAGGACGACGAGCACCTGCATGTCCTTCTCGAACGCGAGGTACTCGGCCACGGTGAGTGCGACCTTCGGCGTGAGCAGGCGCTCAACGGTCGGGTCGTCGGCAAGGTTCATGAAAAACACGACTCGCTCGAGCGCACCGGTGGTCTCGAACTGCTGCATGAAGTACGCCGCCTCGCGGTGCGTGATACCCATGGCACCGAAGACGATGGCGAACTCCTCGCCGGAGTTGACGCGTGCCTGCCGGATGATCTGGGCGGCAAGGTCGTTTGCCGGCAGACCCGAGCCGGAGAAGATCGGCAGCTTCTGTCCGCGGACGAGGGTGTTCAGGCCGTCGATGGCGCTGATGCCAGTCTCAATGAAGTCCGCCGGTTGCTCGCGGCTGTACGGGTTGATCGGCGAGCCGGTGATGTCGAGACGCTTCTCGGGGATGATCGGCGCTCCACCATCGATCGGCTTGCCGGTGCCGGCCAGGATGCGGCCGAGCAGATCAGGCGAGACATCGACCTTAGCGACCTCTTCAAGGAAGCGGACGCGCGTGGAGTCGATGTCGATGCCCTGCGTGCCTTCGAACACCTGGATGACTGCCATGTCACCGGAGACTTCAAGCACCTGACCGCTGCGCTCGCCGCCGTCCGGCATGAGGATGGCCACCATCTCGTTGTACGAGACGTCGTGGACGTTCTCGACGAAGACGAGCGGACCGGTGACGTACGAGACCGTCTGGTACTCGACTGAGAGCAGCGAGCGTCCGAGTGTAGCTTCCGGGGTCATCTACATCACCTCGATTCCGGCGATCTCGTCGGAGATCTGCGCGACCATCTCCTGCATGCGGGCGATAGCGCGTTCGTGGTCGGTCGTCTTGAGCGTTGCGATCTCTTCCCGCATCGGCAACTGCATGATCTGCCGAAGGGAGACCCCGCGTGACATCGCCTGGGTGGCGGCGTCGTAGAACGCGAGGATGGACCGGAGCAGCCAGTACGCCTTCTTCGGCGGGCAGTATGCGTCCACTGCATCGAATGCGAACTGCTGCAAGAAGTCCTCGCGTAGCATGCGGGCGACCTCGAGGATGATCTTCTCGGTCTCAGGCAGTGCGTCCGGTCCGACCAGCTGCACGATTTCCTGGAGCTCGGTCTCCTTCTGGAGCAAGAACATCGCGCGCTCGCGAACCTCGGCCCAGTCCTCGGCGACCTCTTCTTCGAACCACGGACGTACCTGGCCGAGGAACAGCGTGTACGACTTGGTCCAGGAGATGGCCGGGAAGTGCCGGCGATGTGCAAGCGATGTGTCGAGTGCCCAGAAAGCACCGGTGACTCGCAGCGAGTTCTGCGTCATCGGCTCAGACATGTCGCCGCCAGGAGGTGAAACGGCGCCGACCATCGTGACCGATCCGACGCGCTCTTCTGTGCCGAGAGAGGCACAGCGACCCGAGCGCTCGTAGAACGCCGCGAGACGCGTTGCCAGGTAGGCCGGATAGCCTTCCTCGCCAGGCATCTCTTCAAGTCGACCGGAGACCTCGCGGAGCGCCTCGCCCCAACGAGATGTGGAGTCGGCCATCATGGCCACGTTGTAGCCCATGTCGCGGTAGAACTCCGCGAGCGTGACGCCCGTGTAGATGGAGGCTTCACGCGCGGCAACCGGCATGTTCGACGTGTTGGCCACGAGAACCGTACGGTCCATCAGCTTGGAACCCGTGCGCGGGTCCTCGAGCTCCGGGAACTCCTTCAGAACTTCGGTCATCTCATTGCCGCGTTCGCCGCAACCAACGTAGACGATGATGTCCACGTCGGCCCACTTGGCGAGCGACTGCTGGGTGACCGTTTTGCCTGTCCCGAAGCCGCCCGGGATGATGGCGTTGCCGCCGAGGGCGATCGGGAAGAAGGTGTCGAGGATCCGCATACCCGTGAGGAACGGGGTCGTCGGGTCCATCTTCCGGGCATAGGGGCGACCCTGACGTACAGGCCACCACTGGCTCATCCGGATTTCCTTGTCGCCATCGAGAACGGCCACAACCGCGTCCACGGTGTAAGAACCGGGGGCGATCACGTTCGTCACCTTGCCCTTGATGCCCGGAGGCACCATGACCC
>CAKMKD010000009.1 GCA_927439865.1 uncultured Coriobacteriia bacterium
GAGCGTGCAGACGCACGCGTGGTTCATCGCGTACGCCCCCGCCGAGAACCCGCGCGTGGCGATTGCAATCCTCCTGGAGAACGCCGGCGTGGGCGGTCAGCTGGCCGCACCTGCGGCGAAGCCGGATCTTGAAACCGCGCCGTTCTGCTCGACAAGCGACTTGAGGTCGGTGCCGTTCACGTACTCCATGACGATGTAGTAGGTCTCGTCATCGCGGCCCCAGTCGTAGATGTTCACGATGCTCGGGTGCGAGAGGTTCGCGGCTGCCTGGGCCTCCTGGCGGAAGCGAGCGACGAAGTTGGGTTCGGCAGCGTAGCGGGGGTGGAGTACTTTGACGGCGACGGTGCGTCCGAGCAGAACGGCGCGGTTGACCCCGTCAAAGTAGCCGAGTACGGCATGCAGGCGTGCTCCGCGCTCGCAGTCGCTCACGGGTACGACATCATCCACCGCGACATCAAGCCGCACAACATCGTCATCACGCCCGACGGCACCGTGAAGGTCATGGACTTCGGCATCGCGCGTGCGGGCAACACCACGATGACGCAGACCGGCTCGGTCCTCGGCACGGCTCAGTACATCAGCCCCGAGCAGGCGCAGGGTCGCGCCCTCGGACCCGCTTCGGACCTCTACTCGCTCGGCGTCACGCTCTACGAGCTTGCCACCGGGCGCCTGCCGTTCGATGCCGACACACCCGTGGCCGTGGCGCTCAAGCAGGTCAACGAGCAGCCCGTGCCCCCGCGCCAGATTCGCGCCTCGATTCCTGTGTCGCTTGAATCGGTCATCATGAAGGCGCTGCGCAAGAACCCCGCCGAGCGCTACCAGTCGGCCGCCGAGATGCGCGACGATCTCAAGCGCGTCGCGAATGGCGAGGCCGCAGCGGTGGCTCCCCGCGTCGCCTATGCCGACGAGACATCGGTTATGCCCGCGATCGAGCGTGCCGAGCGTCAGCGCATCGCAACCGCGCCCGAGCTTCGGCCGGTTCCGGAGCGACGGACGCAGCCGTGGGTCTGGGTGCTCGTAGCGGCATTGCTGCTGCTTCTGGGCCTCGGCATAGCAGCCGCGCTTGGTGCCTTCGGCGGCGGGACGGTTGCCGTTCCCACCGTTCTCGGCATGACCGAGCAGGAAGCCTCCGCGATCATCACCGCGCAGGGCCTCATCGTGGGCAACGTGGACACGGACAACAGCGACGAGTACGAGCTCGGCATGATCATGCGGCAAGACCCCGCCGCTGGCGGCCGCGTCAAGAAGGGGACTGCCGTCAACCTGGTGGTCTCGGCTGGCGTTTCGCAAGTGGAAGTGCCGGCCATCGTGGATATGTCCGAGGCCGACGCGATCGCCGCTATCGAGGGAGCCGGCCTCGCGGTCGCGCTGCCAATAGTCCGCGAGTTCAACAAGGACGTTGCTGAGGGCCAGGTCATCTCGAGCGAGCCCGTGGGCGGCGCCCAGGTTCCGAAGGGCTCGAAGGTGACGCTCGTCGTCTCGAAGGGCACCGAGCTTTCGAAGGTACCTGATGTGGTGAACAAGAAGCAGGCCGAAGCCGAGGCCGCCATCGAGGGCGCCGGCTTCAAGGTGAAGGTCACACAAGAGTTCAGTGATACCGTGCCGAGCGGCACCGTCATCAGCCAGAACCCCGACCCGAACGTGTCGGTAGATGCAGGTTCCACCATCACGATCGTGGTGTCGAAGGGCAGCAACACCGTGATCGTCCCCGACGTCACGAGCATGATGGAGGCCGAAGCGCGAACGGAGCTCGAGGACCTTGGCCTCAAGGTGAAAGTGGTCTACGAGATTAGCCCCGACGTAGGAATCGTCATCAACCAGGACCCGCTTCCTGACACGAAAGTGACCAAGGGCTCAACGGTGCAGCTCAAGGTCGGCAAGGCCCCGTAGGGCCGTGCTGCTCACGCTGCTTCTCTCCGTTGGTACCGCACTTGGCTACGGCATCTCGGACTTCGTAGGCGGCAACGCCAGCCGGTCCGAGCGACCGGTGCGCGTTGCCGCGTTCTCGCACATCGCGGGACTCCTCGGCATGGCGATCATCGCCGCGTTCTGGGCGGCTCCGCACGTGACCGCGAGCGACCTGGCGTGGGGCGCCGCGTCCGGCGTGAGCGGCGGCATCGGCATCTTCTCGCTCTACGCCGCGCTGCGGGCCGGCCGGATGGGTGTCGTGGCGCCGATCACCGCGTCGCTCTCGGCATCGATACCGGTCGTGTACGGCATGCTCACCGGAGAGTCGCTGCCGCTCATCAACATGCTCGGCCTAGCCGTGGTCTTCGCAGCGATCCTGCTCGTGAGCATCCCGAAGGCCGAGGGACACGAGCCGCTCTCCAAAGCCGCGCTCGGCTTCGCGCTCATGTCGGGACTCTTCTTCTCGGGATCGTTCATCCTGCTCTCAAACACCACGGCTTCGAGCGGCCTCTGGCCGGCGGTCACGCTCAGGCTCGTCTCGGCGGGAACACTCACGCTCGGTGCGCTGCTGATAACCCGCGGCGTGGTGCCAGTACGCTCGGTCCTCGGCGCGACGATCGTGGCTGGGCTCGTGGAGACTATCGCCACAGTGTTCATGCTGCTCGCGGTGCAGAACGGGCCGATCGCGGTGGCGGCTGTCGTGGGCTCGCTCTACCCCGCCGTGACAGCGCTACTCGCCCGGGTGGTGCTCAAAGAGCACCTCGCCCGCCACCAGATCGTTGGGCTAGCCGTTGCCCTCGGGGGGATCGCGCTGCTCTCGATGTGAGTGCGCTACTTAACCTTGAGCATGCGGGCGTTGATCGCGACGATGACCGTTGATGCCGACATGAGCACGCCGCCGACCGCCGGGCTCAACACCACGCCGACACCCGCCAGCACGCCCGCGGCGAGCGGAATCGCGATCACGTTGTAGCCGGTGGCCCAGATGAGGTTCGCAACCATCTTGCGGTACGTCGCGCGAGCGAGCGCTATGACCGAGGGGATATCGCGCGGGTCGCTCCGCACAAGCACCACGTCGGCGGTGGCGATCGCCACATCCGTACCGGCCCCGATTGCGATGCCCACGTCGGCAGTCGCAAGAGGCGGCGCGTCGTTCACACCGTCGCCGACCATCGCCACGACCTTGCCTTCCGAGCGGATCCGCTGCACGGTGGCCGCCTTATCGGCAGGAAGCACCTCGGCGAAGAATCGCTCGATGCCCAGCTGGGACGCGACCCGCTCGGCCACCACGGCGTTGTCGCCGGTGAGCATGATGGGCTCGATGCCCATCTCCTTGAGCGCGCGGATCGTCTCGGCGGACTCAGGGCGCACGACGTCGGAGAGCACGATCGCGCCGAGAACCGAGCCGTCGTCGAGGACGAACACCACGGTGCGGCCGCCCGAAGTGAGCTCCGCGGCTGCCGCAGGAACGTCGATGCCGGCCTCGGCAAGATAGCCGGGACTCACGACCGCGATGCTCCGCCCACCCACAACACCCTGCGCGCCCTTGCCGGGGATGGCGAGGAACTCCTCGGCCGGCGTCGGGGTGCCGGCGGCCTCCGCGATCGCTCGCGCGATGGGATGCTCAGAGAGCTCCTCGACCGAGCCAGCGAGCGACAGGATCTCCTCGGCAGATGCCTCGCCGAGGACGACGACGTCCTCTACGCCGAAGCGGCCCTCGGTGAGCGTGCCGGTTTTGTCGAAGATGACGGCGTTGATGAGGCGTGCGTTCTCGAACGCCATGCGGTCGCGAACGAGCAGTCCGCTGCTGGCGGCGAGCGCGGTCGAGACCGCTACCACGAGCGGGATTGCGAGGCCGAGCGCGTGCGGACAGGCGATGACCATCACGGTGACCGCGCGCTCCATCGCGTAGGAGAGCGGACGCCCGAGAGCGAGCCACGTCCCGAACGTGAGCGCGCCGCCGCCGAGCGCGACGAACGTGAGCCACATCGCCGCGCGGTCGGCGAGGTCCTGCGTCTTCGACTTCGACTCCTGCGCCTCACGCACGAGCTCGATGACCTGAGCCAGGAACGACTCGGCACCGGTCCGCGCGACCGTCACCGTGAGCGAGCCCTCGCCGTTCATGGAGCCGCCTATCACCCGCTCGCCGGGTGACTTCTCAACCGGCACCGACTCGCCGGTGAGCATCGACTCGTTCACCGATGAGGCGCCTTCCAGCACGTCGCCGTCGGCGGGTACTTTCTCGCCCGGACGCACCACGACCACGTCGCCGGAGCGCAGCTCCTCGAGATCGACGTCGGTGGTCGTGCCGTCGGCATTCCGCCTGTGCGCCTGCGACGGCATCAGCTTGGCGAGCGACTCAAGCGCGCGCGACGCCTCCCCCACCGAGCGCATCTCGATCCAGTGCCCAAGCAGCATGATGTCGATGAGCGTGGCAAGCTCCCAGAAGAGCGGCATGCCCTCCAGGCCGAGCACGGTGGCGACGCTGTAGGAGTACGCGACGCTGATCGCCACAGCCACGAGCGTCATCATGCCGGGCTTTCCCGCGCGCACCTCGCGCACGATGCCCTTGAGGAACGGCATGCCGCCGTAGACATAGAGCACCGAGGAGAGCACCAGCAACACCGCGTTCATGCCCGGGGCCATCGAGAGCAGGATCACCGGCACCGTCAGCGCAAGGCTGATCCAGAACCGCTTGCGGAAATCCGCTACCGAGTGACCAGCGTGCCTACCCGCCGAATGCGCTTCATGAGCCGAGTGGTTCTCCACGATCGTGCCTCCGATGCTGTCGGGACTCCTTACTCTATTCCCGAAGCGGCGGCAGAGGCTCCGGTACGGCATAGACGACGACAAGTGGTGACGGTTACGAATACAATGCTCGGTAGCGGGGGCATTTCACGTGCGTATTCTTGTCAGTACGCCCGATACCACGTGGACCGACCCTGATGCGTCGCCACCTACCAATCGGAGCAGCCATGCGCAGCACCAAAGGGACGGGTGAGTCCGGTTCCGTGCAGCCCGATGGGGTTCTCGGAGAAGCGCAGGCGCTCGAGCACCTTGCCGAAACCGCACACGAGCTGCTTAACTGCGAGACCCCCGATGACGTCTACGACGCCATCTGTGACTTCATGACCCGGCTCTGCCCGGGCGCGGTGATTGCCGTAAATGAGATCACGCCCGACATCGGATTCTTCATCACCCGCAGGATTGTCGGCGTTGAGGCGACACTGCTTGCACGGGCTGCGAGTCTTATAGGATTCAGTTTTGTCGGGAAGAAGTGGCCGATCCCCGCTGACTTTCGCGGCGAGGTGCTAAGCGGCACGCTGTCGCGGATTGAGGGAGGGTTCGCGGGTCTCGCATCTTCTGAGATTCCCGCAGCGCTCTCTGAGACTCTCACCAAGTTGGCGGGCATCCACGACGTCTTCACGGCTGGAATTACCGATCGAGAGCACGTGCTTGGCAACTTCGCCATAGTCACCAGGACGCCTGACGTCGTTCTGCCCACGGTCGTCATCGAGACGTTCGCCCGCCAGTGCTACTCGGCACTGGTTCGCATCTCAAAGACCGACGATCTTGCGGCGGCTGCAGAGCGCGGGCGGCTGCTCATCGACAGCATGGTGGAAGGTCTTTCCGTTCACGAGATCATCCTCGATGACCGTGGTACACCCTGCGATTACCGGTTCTTGGAGGTCAATGCCGCCTTCGAGACACTGACTGGCATGCGTGCAGCGGATGTTGTCGGACGAACCATTGCGGAGATTCACCCGGGTGTTGAGTCCTTCTTGATCGAGCGGTATGGCGCGGTTGCATCCACGGGAGTACCGGTTCGCTTTGAGACCTACTCGCCCGTGCTGGGGAAGCACTTCAGAATCGTTGCCTATTCTCCTCAACCCGGCCAGTTCGCAACCATCTTCTCGGACATCACGGAGCGGGTGGAGCGCGAGAAGGCAGCCGAGCGAGCGCAGCTGCTCTTGAGCTCAAGCCTCGAGAGCCAGAAGGGCACGCTTCTGTTCTCAATCGACGCCGAGTACAAGTACCTCTACTTTAACCAGGCGCATGTCGAGGCCATGAGGCACGCATACGGGCAGGAGATCGCGCTCGGCGAATGCATACTCGACCACATCACCTCCGAAGAGGACCGTGCGGCTGCCAAACAGAACTACGATCGTGCACTTGGCGGCGAATCGCACTCGAACGTACGGGAGTTCGGCGACGTCGAGGTGTCCGCCTACGAAAGCTTCTTCAACCCCATCATTGACGACGAGGGGATCATCATCGGCGCGACCGGCATGGCTCGCGACGTCTCCGAGCGTATCAAGGAGGAACAGACGCGGCGGCAGAGCGAGGAGCGCTTTGCCGCGCTCTTCACGCAAGCGCCTCTCGGGTACCAGTCGCTTGACGAGGATGGGCGCTTCATCGAGGTGAATGAGGCATGGCTGCAAACGCTCGGATACGCGCGGGAAGAAGTCATCGGAGCATGGTTTGGTGACTTCCTTGCGCCGGAGTACGTTGACGCGTTTCGCGAGCGATTCCCCATCTTCAAGAGCCGAGGAGCGATTCACTCCGAGTTCCAGATGATGCACAAGGACGGCAATCGGCACTTCATCGCATTTGACGGTCGCATCGGGTTCAATCCGGACGGGAGCTTCAGGCAAACGCACTGTATCCTCGCGGACATCACCGAACGAAAGCGCGCCGAAGAGACTATCCTGCGCCTGAACGCTGAACTTGAACAGCGGGTTCAGGAGCGGACTGAGGAGTTGACGGCAGCGAACGAGGAGCTCCTCGAGACCAACTCCCAGCTCGACGAGGCCACGCGTGCCAAGAGCGACTTCCTCGCGTCTATGAGCCACGAGCTGCGGACGCCGCTCAACTCGATCATCGGGTTCTCGGACCTACTCGGAAAAGGCATGGTCGGGGAGCTTGAGCCAGAGCAGGCGAAACAGATATCGATGATCAACGCGTCGGGGAGGCACTTGCTCTCGCTGGTAGACGACATCCTCGACCTCTCCAAGATCGAGTCGGGCCAGACTGAGGCGGTCTTCGAGCGGTGCGAGATAACGCCTCTAGTGAGTTCGGTGCTGGAGATGGTTCGACCGCTTGCGGACGCCAAGGGCATCGGGCTCAAGTCATCAGTCGATGCCGACGTTGTCGCATTTGAGTCCGATTCCCGCTTCGTGAGCCAGATTCTCACCAATCTGCTCGGCAACGCCGTCAAGTTCACGGAATCCGGAACGGTCTCGCTGCGCGTTTCCGCTGACGACGATGCTGTGCAGTTTGATGTGATGGACACCGGTCGTGGCATACCCGCCACCGACATCCCCCGCATCATGGAGCGCTTCTATCAGGCCACACCTCAGTTGGAGGCCAAGCACGAGGGCGCGGGGCTCGGGCTTGCCATTTCCTCGCGCCTTGCGGAGATGCTCGGGGCCACGCTCGTTGTCCAGAGCGAGTTCGGCGTCGGCTCGACGTTCACCTTGCGGATACCTCGGAGGTTCGTGCCAGACGTGCTGGCTGAGTGACGAGGAGCGCTTCGTAAGCGTTATTGGTACCATGGACACCGTTTTGCACTCTGGTCGCAAAGTACCACACGCCCTCTTAGCTCAGGGGATAGAGCACAGGTTTCCTAAGACTGTATTGCTACACGTCTGTCACCTGCACGAAGCCCAATACATGGCCTCTTGAGCTGCAGTGATGTTCTATTCCATACTATCCGGTCTATATCGTTGCTATGCCTTAGTTTCCCATCCTATAGACGCACACCAGACGCATGGCCGAACTTGGTCACTGTACAAAAAGCACACCTGGAGCTGGGACTGCGCCTCTCGGATTGGAGCAGCGACATGACTGGCCGCAAGCGCAAGCCCCCCAGGCCCTCCAGCCACCGAAATGTCACTCTGGTACATTTCTCTGAGCGCGCTACATTTTGCTTGACTCACGACATAGCAAAGAGTATAGTACGAATGTTAGGCTGCATATGCCTCTGAGAGGCCCTGAGAGCCATTCTAGGACGTGATAATGCTTCCTGAGTACATCGGGACCAACCCGATGCTTTTGGAGCTTACAGAGCCTTAGAATCGCTCAAGCAGTGCTTCGCACACCCCCTCAGGCAAGTTTCCCCTGGTAGAGGCCCCAGTTTCATGCCCTAGCAGCCCCAGCGGACGAATCGCAGGTCGGGCGCAACCAGCAGGTTCAGAGAAAGGGACTGCACAGAAGAAGGTGCGGTGCTGTGCAAGGGTCGCCCGCCCTGCTCAAGTCTGAAGTACAAGTACAAGAGATAAAGACCTTAAGACCTTAAGACCTTAAGACCTATATAGAGACACTAGTAGTAAGTAGCCTAATAGCTAAGTGGAATGTGTAAGAATCTAGTGTTGATTAATGGTGTCTATCTAGTGAGTTAGTTGTCTAGCTAGCCAATAGTCAGAACAGAGTAGACAGCTCTACAGTCTGTAATCCTCTTAGCCTGACTAAGATTGTCAGTTACTAGTAGTAACCTGGTGCTGCATAGCCAGTAGTAACATGTCGATGGGGTCGACAACTCACGCCAAGGGAAACCACGGAGCTAGGGGGACTTCATGGGACTCTTCAACAAGCCAAACGAGCAGCGAGTCGGCAATCTGCTGTCGTCTGTCACTCTGCTGCCATGGGGAGTAATGCCCGCAAGCAGGGACTTCGCCGTCTTTAATGCGTTTCTAGAGCGCGATATTCGGCAGATGATTCGCAGTGGAAACGAGAACCTGGACGAGCAGGGGTCACTTGCCCTTGCGAACCGTGCGTCACGCGAAACCGCCGCAAGACAACCTGACTGGCGAGTCAACGTCTTTGTTGAGGACGATTCCCAGCAATGGGCGGTCCACACCTTTGATGGCAGAGAGGCTTCAGGCATGACCAGGGAACTTGCAGTCATGTTCGGAGCGGTGGCAATCCCCGGCTTGGGCGTTCTCTAGCGGTAATGAGTCCTGTTGCACCGCTCAATGCGTTCCTGGCGGTCCTACAGGGGAATCAGTACGGACCCATAAAGGCGAGCAGAAAGGCACACGTATGAGCTGGATATGCGACGTCTGCGGCCAAACTATCGACCAAGCCGACGAAGCCGACTTGATGTGGTTCCGGGGCGTGGACGGAGAACTAAGAGACGGCCTCATGCTGGTACATCACGACAATACCGACGACGAGTCCGGCGGCTGCGGATACAACTATGACCAAATCCCTGATGTCTGCGTCAATCGCCACCCGGCTGATGCGTACCTCGGAGCAGACGGCCTCATGCGACTTCTGGCTAACATCGTTGGCAAGACCATGCCAACAGACGAAACCATGGTGATGATTCAGAGGCTGCACATTCCGCAATACGAAGAGGCACTGCCTTACATGAGAGATGCGGTATCCCGGGGCATCGTCATTCCTAGCTGGCCTGACGGGTTCTTCTACCAGTCTCAGCTTGAGGACATCATTAGCTGGGCCAAGGACGACCAGGACTAGCCCTTACGCCGCCGAGGCCAACCAGACCAACTACTGCGCTTGACTCTTTCGCCGCATATCATCATTATGCGTCTGACGACACCTGTTATCATTGGGGGCCTGGTGAAGTACCAGAAGCGCACAAGCAGGAATGGCACCGTGAGCTACTACGTCCGAGTCCACGTTGGCAATGGCAAATACCAGACAGTCGGCACGTTCCCCACTAAGAAGGCCGCCAATGCCGCCTACGAAGATGCCAAGCGCAATCTCCGTGTGGGGGACATGGCCCACCTGCAGCGTATTGGCTTCACGACATTCGTAGAAACCGTTTGGCTGTCAACTCTCACAGTCAGAAGCTCTACTCTCACTGACTACAAGAACACCTCTCAGCACCTGTGCAGCTTCTTTGGCAACAGGCACCTTCAGGCAATCAAACAAGAGGACGTTGCCAAGTTCGTCGCGGCATACTCAGCCGAGCATTCACCATATACAACGAAGAAGGCAGTCACTCGACTGAGACAGATTCTCGGACGAGCAGTCGCCTGGGGATACCTGACCAAGTCTCCTGCGTCTGAGGTGTCCAACATGCCCAGGGCGAAATCCCGCAAGGCAATACACCCCTTGGAGCGTGACCAGGTCAACGCACTGCTAGCCGCAATGGATAGCCACTACAAGCCTCTGGTCCGAGTCGCTGTTTCCACCGGACTTCGCAGAGGTGAGTTGTTCGGCCTGACGTGGAGAGACGTGCTTTGGAACCAGGGCATGATTCGTGTGGCGCACCAGCTCCAGGACGGTGAGCTTGTGGAACCAAAGAGCGAGTCAGCAAGACGCAAGATTGACGTTAGCCCCGAGCTGCTTGCCGTACTCAAGCTTCACCGCGAGACATGTCCAGAGACTGCACTGGACCTGGTGTTCACCACGAAGTCCGGCCAACCGATACTCGCGGGGAACTTCCACAGAGGGCCTTGGAATACCGCTCGGAACGAAGCTGGACTGCCTGACCTCAAGCTCCATGACCTGCGCCACACTTTCGCCAGCCTCTTGATTCATCAGGGAGAGTCGGTAAAGTACGTACAGACCGTCATGGGCCATGCGTCTGCGCAACAGACTCTAGACGTGTATGGGCATCTGTTTGAGAGCGGTGGACAGAACGCCGCTCAGAAGCTCGAAAATGCAGTCTTTGGAGCATCATAGACGCAAAGCAGACGCAAGACGCATGTCGGCTCGTCAGTAGTCACAGGTGTATACGCTATCTACCAGCGTAAATGCCACAGATGCCCTCTTAGCTCAGGGGATAGAGCACAGGTTTCCTAAACCTGGTGTCGCATGTTCGAATCATGCAGGGGGCACCACAGCACACACACGAAGTGGCGGGATTCCCCGCCACTTCGTCATTGCGGGACACCCCGACGCGCGCCGGTCATGCGCCGGCTGGTACACTTCGCAGATGTCCTTCCGGCGCATAGTTAGCGGCTTCCTCACTGCGGCGATCGCGGTGTGCTTCGTGCTGCCGTCGCTCACGCCAGCGCTTGCAGCGCCCACAGCCGCTCAGACTTCAGCCGACCGCGCGGCGGTCGATCGCGCCGTCGAGGAGTTCGACGCAGCTCAGGCGCGCTTCGCGAAGGTCCAGGCACAGGCGACGAGCGCATCATCGAGACTCGACACCGCGCTCGCGAACGAGGCCGAGGCGCGCGACCAGCACTTGAAGCTGATGGTCTCCTCGTATCGCTCGGAGGATGCCGGGATCCTGTCGGTTCTGCTGGGCGCCGCAACGCTTGAGGATCTTGTCGTACGGTGGGACTTCCTCACGAGAATCGCGCAGCAGAACGCAGACGCGCTCGCGACTCTGCGAACCGCTCGGGTCGAGACGGAGCGCTCAATCGCTGATCTGCTTGAACTTCAGAGCGCGCAGGCGCAGGCGGTCGATGAACTCGCCGAGAAGGTTGCCTCGGCGAAGAAGAACCTCGCGCTGAGCGAGGCGGCGCTGCAGGAGTACAGCGCGCGAACCGCAGCTCCCGCGAAGCCTACGCCGGCTGCTAAGACCAAGCCCAAGCCGCCCACCGGGTCCGGCGCCTGGAAGACGGCCGTCGCGTCTCACTACGGTCGCAACTTCACCGGGCGTGGCGCAAGCGGCGAGGCAATCGGGCCGTACTCGATGATGGTCGCGCACAAGACGCTTCCGTTCGGGACGCTCATCGAGTTCGAGTACGACGGAAAGCGGGCGGTGGCAAAGGTCGCCGACCGCGGCCCCTACACACCCGGGCGCACGTTCGACCTCGGCCCCGGTGTCGTTCGGGTGCTCGACTTCAACGGCGTGCACGAGGTGCGCTACCGCATCATCACGCGCTAGCCCTGCAACGCCCGAGCGCTACTCGACCAGCAGTGTCCCGTCGGTGAATCCCTCGGCGCACACGAGGTTGTAGGTGCCGGCCTTCGGGTCAGCGATCTCAAGCGTCGCTCCGCCATTGGAGAGGTTCTCCTGAATCCCCAGCTCGGGAATCGCGATCGTGACCAGGTGCGAAGCGCCCTCGGCGAACACGATTTTGAGCGGAACGCCTGCCTTCGCGCTCATCAGCGACGGGTTGAGCCGCTCGCCGGTGCCCACCTGCAACTCCTGGCTGGTGCCATCCGCCGAGAGCGTCGCCGCCACCGCATCCGCGGCGCTTGCAGCCACATACCCGGACGCAACCATCAGCTGTCGGATATCCGACTCCTTGATGAGCGCGTCGTCGAAGGAAACAACAAGCTCTAGTGCCTGCGTGTCGAATGCCGCCGAGCTGATCGCGTCGCTCTTGAGCGCTGCGAAGACGTGGTCCGCTTCGTGCTCGGCATCGCCACCCTCCTGCAGCGTGATGTCGAATGTAGCCGTTGCCTTTGCCTCGGCGGTGCCGATCGGCTTGGTGATGACGTTGCCGGCCTGCTGCTTCTGGCCGGGCACCTCGGCGGTCTTGAGGTATACAGCGCCGATGATCATCGCAACAGCGACCACAACCCAGATCAGATGCTTGGGGCTGAGTCTCACGGGAACTCCTCTTCATTGCGGATGGAACGCACCCGCAGTATAGCGAATCGCCTACCAATTCACCTGGCAGGGATTCAGGTTTCGCAAGCGAATACCTGGGTTGTAGAGGTATGCCCTGAAGGGGGTGCTGCTCGTGCCGCATAAGGCCGATGAACGTCGTTCGTTCCTGCACATCCGCGCGCTCATGGCTAACACGAGCGAGGGCCTCGTTGCGGTTGGACCCGACGGCGACATCCGCGTCTTCAACGAGACCGCCGAGGAGATGCTCTGCATGCCGCGCTCGGCGGTTGCCGGCAAGCTGTACACGGCGCTCAGGCAGCCCAAGATCGAAGCGGCCATCGAGCGCCTGTTGCGCCCGAAGGCACGCAAGGAGCCGCACGCCGTCCGCCTCGTCATCGATGATCGTGTCATCGCCGTAACTGTGGCGCCGTACGACTGTTCCGGGCGTCGTGCGGCCGTGGTGACCTTGCGCGACGACACCGCGCTCGAGTCGTACCGCAAGCGTGCCGAGGCGATTCTCGCCAGCACCGGAGACGGGCTGGTCGTCTTCGACGCCGAAGACGTCATCACGTACATCAACCCCGCGGCCACGTCGCTTGCCGGCCTGAAGCCCGCAAAACTCGTCGGGAAACGGACCCCGCTCTGGGAGATGCTCTCGATGATGCCCGAGGACAGCTTCGACCCGGGAGCCGACGGCTCGCAGGTACGCGAGGTCAGGATCGAAGAACCCGAGCATCGCATCATGGACGTGCGGACCGACCCGGTGCTTGATGAGCTCGGCGGCTACCTCGGCTATGTGGCCACACTGCACGACGTGACCGCCGAGCGCGAAGTCGGCCAGATGAAGAACGAGTTCGTCTCGACGGTCTCGCACGAGTTGCGCACGCCGCTCACCTCGATCAAGGGGTACATCGATCTCATCCTCGACGGCGAGGCCGGCGAGATCAACGAGATCCAGCGCGAGTTCCTCTCCATCGTGAAGCAGAACTCCGACCGGCTCGTCGAGCTCATCAACGACATGCTCGACATCTCACGCATCGAGTCGGGTCGCATCCACCTGAAGATCCAGCCGCTCGACATGTGCGATCTCATCGCCGGGGCAGTCGACACGTTCCAGGCCGTCTCGGACCAGAGCGGACACAAGCTGCTTCCCAAGGCGCCGCGCGACTTGCCAAAGGCGGCCGGCGACCGCGACCGCGTGGGCCAGGTGTTGATGAACTTCATCAGCAACGCCATCAAGTACTCGCCCGAAGGCGGAAGCGTCACGGTCAAGGCGAAGCACGAGGGTGACATGGTCACGGTGAGCATCACCGACCAGGGCATCGGCATCGCGAAGGAAGACCAGACCAAGCTGTTCACGAAGTTCTATCGCGTCGACTCCTCGCTCACCCGCGAGATCGGTGGAACCGGACTCGGCCTGTCGATCTGCAAGAGCATCATCGAGCTGCTCGGCGGCAAAGTGGGCGTGAAGAGCTCCGCAGGCAAGGGCTCCACGTTCTGGTTCTCGCTGCCGGTGGCGTCGAAGGACCTCGTGCGCACGCCCGGGCTCGAGGGTCCCGGTACGGCTGGCGGCACGGTGCTCGTCGTCGACCACGACCCAGAGGTTGCAAACCTCGTTGAGACATACCTGGTGAAGCAGGGCTACGACGTCATCAAGGCACACAGCGCCGACGAGGCGTTCGCGAAAGCGATCGAGGTGCACCCGCGCGTGATCACCCTCGATGTGATGCTCGGCGACGGCGACGGGTTCGATTTGCTGCAGCGGCTCAAAGACTCCCCGGAAACGAGCGGGATTCCCGTGCTCGTGCTCTCGATTGTCTGCGATGAAGGCCGCTCGTGTCGGCTCGGCGCCGCGGACTATCTCGAGAAGCCGATCAACAAGAACCGCCTGACCACGATCGTCGATGATCTCGTTGGAAGCGTTGCTTCGCCGGTGGTGCTTGTTGTGGACGATGACCGCAATATCGTCGATGTGATCTGCCGCAACCTGAAGGCGAAGGGCTTCTCGGTGCTCAAGGCGTACGACGGAGCCGAAGCCATGGCCGCACTCCGCAAAAAGCATCCGGACATGATCCTCCTCGATCTGCAGATGCCAGTGATGGACGGGTACCAGGTGATAGAGAAGGTCAAGACGGATCCCGCCACCAAGGACATCCCCATCGTCGTGATGACCGCGCATCAGATCGACCGGTCTCGCATCGATATCCTTGGCCTGGCGCAGCAGAAGGTGGACAAGCCGTTCTCGGCCGAGGACATAGCGCGCCGAGTAGAGACGCTCCTTCAGGACATGGTGAGTGAATCGTGAGCAAGATCCTTGTCGCGGATGATGAGCCGCACATCCTCAAGCTCGTGTCGTTCACGCTCAGTAACCACGGCTGGGAGATCGTTACTGCCGAGGATGGAGCGACTGCGGCGGCACTCGCGGAGTCAGAGCTCCCCGACCTTATCTTGCTCGACGTCATGATGCCGATCATGAACGGGTACGACGCTGCCAAGAAGATCTGCGAGAACCCGAAGACTGCAGGCATCCCGATCGTGATGCTCTCGGCAAAATCGCAGCAGCGCGAGATAGCAGAAGGTTTGACATGTGGCGCGAGCGACTACATCTGTAAGCCGTTCACGCCCAAGGACCTGGTACGGCGAGTGTCGGAAATCCTGGGCGAGTAGGGAGAGCGAAGCATGAAGAAGATCCTTGTTGTCGACGACGAACCTTCGATTCAGAGACTGCTTACGGTCGCGTTGACGAACCGTGGCTACACGATCGTGACGGCGGATAACGGTATCGAGGCGCTCGCAATGGCCGAGACCGAGAAGCCGTTGCTCATCGTGCTCGACGTGATGATGCCGAAGATGACCGGACACCAGGTTCGCGAGGAGCTGCGTCGTCGTCCGGCATTCAAGGAGATTCCGATTCTGTTCCTCTCGGCGGCCGGTACGTTCGAAGAGCAGGTCGAGCAGATGAAGGATGACTTCGTGGATTACATCCCGAAGCCGTTCAAGCCCTCTGAGGTCGCGGATCACATCGAAGCCATGCTTGATCCGGCAAAGCGCGAAGAGGTAGCGCGCGAGCGAGCCAAGCGCGAGGCGAAGCTGCACACGATCGTGAACATCATGCATCGCGGTCGCGACTAGGTTCTGTCCGCACCGTCACGAGGAGGGGCGCCCGTGGCGACCAAGAAGGTACTTATCGCCGATGACAATCAGCAGATCCGCCTGCTCGTAGGGGCCGCATTGCGCTCTCTCGACGTGGAGGTCATCCAGGCCGTAGAGGGCGAAGCCGCTCTCGAGCTCACCATAGCCGAGAAGCCCGACCTCGTGCTGCTCGACGTCAACATGCCGAAGCTCGACGGGTTCGAAGTCCTGAGATTCCTGCGCAAACAACCGGAGCTTGTGAACGTGAAGGTCGTCATGCTCACGACCTCGGCGCAGAATACGGATCTCAAGCACGGCGCCGACCTTGGCTGTGACGACTACGTGACCAAGCCGTTCGAGACCAAAGTGCTCCGGGAACTCGTGGAGCGCCTGCTTGCGGAGTAGTACTGACACGGGGCTGGCTCGGCCGAGGCATTTCGCCTAGACTTGCACCAACAGGGCATCCTGAGGGGGGAGCCATGAGGGGATTCCGGTCTACGGTCGTGACCGCGGTGGCGGTCTTCGTCTTCGTGCTCGCCAGCACCTCGGTCGCCGTCGCGTTTGACGAGACCACGTCCACGGCGTTCGCACCGGGGGTCGGCTGCTCCGACTGCCATTACCCTAATGGAACCACAGGTACCGGGACGCGAGTCGGGCCGCACGCTGGCTACACCTCCACCACCCGCGCATGCGACATCTGCCACACGCTGCATGACGCGCCGACCTCGAACAAACTGCTCCCTGGCGAGACCATCAGCGCAACCTGCATGACCTGTCACGACGGCACGACGACCTTCGGCGAAGGCGTGTACGGAGCGATCCAGGGGCGCGGCCTGACTGTCTCGGGCAAGCACAGCATCGATACCACTTCGGTCGTGCCAGGCGGCAGCGGCTCAACCGGTGGTTCAGCGACAATGTCATTCGATGGCGTGAACGGGACGCTTACCTGCGGCGATTGTCACTCTCCGCACGGACAGCAGTGCGTCACGCCATTTCTCGGTGAGCGGCAGCGCTCGTACCGATTCCTGGCCGAGTACCATGGGCTGCTGACGGTACAGACGCAGAACCGCCTTCTGAAGCAGCGCCCCGGCAACGTCGCCACCGCCTCGGCGGAGTACGGATCCGACTGGTGCCTTTCGTGTCACGCCGGACGTGCCTCGGGCATCGCAGGTGTTCACAATCACCCGGTGGAATCGCGAATGACAACGGCGGCGCCCTACAACTATCGAGCGCTCGGCATTATCGCCGTCGGCCCGTATCCCACGAGCGCAACCACTATAGGCCCTGCCGGCATCAACACCCGGGTGAGTGGCTTCAACCGTGCCTACTTGATGCCGTACCCGCGCACCGGCGCTCAAGCGGGACGATTGCCGATCTGCCAGCAGTGCCATGAGGACGCGCGCTACGTGGGGACGTTGACGACTGACGGAACCGGAGCGCTGCCGAGCACTGCAACTGTGACCTGGCCCGACGGCAGGAACGCGAGCAACAACCCGCAGTTCCAGAACTTCCCACACGAGACAACCAACTACCGCATGCTGGTCGAGGCAACATCCACGACATACACAGATGATCTGTGCTTGAACTGCCATTCGCTCGCTCAGCTACCATAAACGTAGATGAACCTGGCACGGGGTTGGCTTATTACGCGTGTGCGGTTACTATTGCAGGTGGTTCCAAGTTCTCGAGGTGACCATGAATTCTGTCGTCCGACGCATAGCACTGACCGCGCTGCTCGCCGCGCTGCTTGTTGCGGCCCCGGGCATCGCTTTCGCGTTCGACGAGTCGACCTCCACCATACCTGCTTCGAGCGAAGCGAACTGCGGCGGTTGCCACGACCCGTGGCCGAGTTCCACGACCGGAACCGGCGACAACGAGCGCATCGGCGTCCACGGCGGCTACACCACGACGACGTCGAAGTGTACCGAGTGCCACTCCGTTCACGCAGCCCCCGCTAACTCGTCGGTTCTGCTTCCCGGCAGCACCGTCAAGGCGACATGCTTCACATGCCACGACGGCACCCAGGGTCGCGGAGTCTACGGCGCCATCGCGGCGCGCGGTCTCTCCGTTGGCGGTAATCACTCTGTCGAGGAGACCAACGTCGTTCCGGGCGGTAACGCCAACACCGGCGGACCTCTGTCTGTGGCCTTCGCTGGCCCGAACGGCACCATGTCGTGTACGGACTGCCACTCGCCTCACGGTGCCAACATCGTCGCCCCGTTCGTGCGCGAGCGTGCCAGAACCGGACTCAATGTGCCGATGGGCTCAACGTATCGCTCGAGTCAGATCCTGAAGCAGCGCCCGGGTAATGCCACGACTGCAACCGTCGTCTATGGCTCCGACTGGTGCCTTGGCTGTCACAAGGGTCGCGACGCCGGGCTCTCCGCAACGCATAACCACCCCGCAGACTCCGCGTCAACGCACGCGACGCCGTTCAACTACAGCTACGTCGCCCGCCTTAACGCGGGTACGAACGCCTCGGTCACAACGACCGGGTCGCTCGGCGCGAACAATGGCGGCTACTTGATGCCGTGGCCGCGCACTCCCCAGCAGACAGGTCACGCGCCGATCTGCCAGCAGTGCCACGAAGATGCGCGCAACCCTGGCTCCCTCAGCACCACCGGCAATGCGGGCACCGTGATACCGTTCACCGTGACGGCTACAGACGGCACCGTCGGCAGCAACAACCCGCGCTTCCAGACGTTCCCGCATGAGACGACGAACTTCAGGATGCTGGTTGAGGCAGACGCAACGAACTACACCGACAACCTCTGCCTGAACTGCCACCCGCTCGCGCAGCTGCCCTAGCGGCTACCGCTCAACACGCGTCCAGCGGCACA
>CAKMKD010000010.1 GCA_927439865.1 uncultured Coriobacteriia bacterium
GACTCCGCCTCGCGGACTTCCTCATCGAGTTCGGTCGTCTCGGCGATCGTGACGGCTGCCGCTCCGCGTGCCTCGAGGAATGACGTCGCGGCGTCGATGTCGTTGATGCCGCTCTCGTTGAGGAGCGCGGCAAGCGCGCTCGCATCCGCCTCGCCGAACGCGACATCGAGCGTGACCGAGGAGATCTCGCGCGCAAGCAGGTCTTCGATGAGCTTGCGGTGCGTGACGCTCTCCTCGGGCAGCACGTGGTTCTCGATGAAGAGCGTGTTTTTGTAGACGTTGATGGTGACGTCCTCGAACCCGATCTCCATGATGCCGCTGACGGCGGCCACGAACTCGGTGTTCGACTGCATCACCAGCGGGTGCGACGGGGGATAGAGCGAGGCGTTGTTCTGAGCCACCGCGAAGGCGCGGGCGAGTTCGCGCGCGCGCTCAAGCCGCTTGGCGGTCGCAAAGGGGGTCCGGCTCGCCGGCTGAGCCATCGAGGCGATTTCCTCGTTGGACTCCAAACGATCCTCGTTGCCGTTCGCCGTGTCGCTCACGTGGATTGCTCCCCTCGGTCAGACTCCAGTTGTGCCAGGGTTCTCTGCGCCAGGTAACGCAGCTCCCGATTCTTCTTCCCTACAACGAAGCGACGCTTCGCAAGCCGATTGAGCACCGGCACCGCCTGAGGTGTGCCGAGAGACTCCAGACTCTTGAGGACTTCTTTCTTGAGCTCGTAGTTCCTTTCGAAAAAGTACACTTCATCCAGGATTCGGAGAAGCGCGGGCGCTGCTTCGGTCACGTTAGCCCGACCGATTTCGTGCGCCGCGACGCGCCGGGTCTCGGGATCCCAGTGCGTGAGAGCCTTCTGAAGCATCGCCACGCTCTCGGGCCCCGGCATGTCGGCGAGGGCCTGGATTGCCGCCGCGCGCACGCTGTTGTCGAGGTGATCAAGCGCCTGGCTCACCACTGGCGTGAGCCGCTTATCGCGCAGTGAGACGAGCAGCCGCACGACAGCCGCCGCCTCAGCTGGTTCGCCGCTGCGCAGCATCCTGGCCGCGGCCGGACCCACCGCTTCTGAAAGCCGCGATGCCGAAAGCGCGAGGCGCGCCCGGGTCTCCTCAGACCCTGTGACGTACGCGTCGAGCACGTACTCGGCGATCGCTGAGCGCGTGGAAGTCACCGCCGAGAGGAGCGTCGGATCGGCGGCCATCTCGCCGAGCATGGTGAACGCGTTGCCAAGATCCGCGGTAGCGCCGGTCAAGAGCGCCACCTTCACGGCCTCGTTGATCGCCTGCACGGCGTCGCCATCCGGATTGTGCCGTGCGATCTCGAGCGTGGTGGCGAGCGCACGCGAGGCTGCGTCGGCCTGCGTCGAGGAGCGCATCAGCGCTTCGATGTGCAGCTGGTCGCCCTCGTCAGATTCCGCGACCTCCGCGACGATGCCGGGCACATCAGGCGCGTCCGGCACACCACGGTCCCGCTCGGCCTGGGGCGAGGGTCGCAGGAGGGCTGCAAGCTCGCGCTGCACCTCCGGCGGCAGCTCGATTGCTCTCAGGAGCGAGTCGGGCGCCTGTCCAACGCCCGCCGCGGCGAGCTTGAGGAGTCGCGCCAGTGATGCGACAGGCATCTTGGCCACCGCATCCAGCAGTCCCTCCATCTGCTTGCCCCCGGAATCGAGCACCAGCGCCGAGGAGAGTATCTGCACGCGTGTCGCTTCGTCGAGACGAAGCAGCGCGTCCGCGACCCGGCGGGACGCAAGGTCACGCGCGGCCGCCTCATATGCGCCGACTGCGCGAGCGAGCACATCGTCGCCTTCGCCTTCGGCTGCCTGGGCCGCCCACTGCGCCGCTGCTTCGGCCACTTCGCGCCCGATCTCATCGAGCGGTGCGGCCGTGAGATCCAGCCCCATGAGCCCGGTCTCGGTCGAGGCACGGAGCGAGACTTCGATGAGCGCGATGTTGCTTACGCTCGCAGTGAGCAGGGCAGCTCGCGCGCCGCCTCCGGCTCTGACGGCCTTCGCATCGGCTCCCAGCACGTCAAGAAACGCGATCGTCTCGGCGGTTGTGAGGTTCGGCGCCACGATCAGCTGTCCCACCTGGAGCGCGTGGAGCGCCTCGGCAAGCGCTGCAACTTGCGTCTGACCCGCGCCAACGCTCACATCGCCGAGCAAGAAGCGTTCGCGGTCAACGCGGAGCTGGATCGGTCCGGCCGAGGTGATCGAGTTGCTGGCCGCAGTGAAGCGGTCGATCGCCTCGTCGCGCATGGGACTCGATGGCGGGTAGAGGCGAACGGCGTTAGCCGCCACCGCGAGCAGCCGGAGCAGCTGCTCTGCGCGTGCCGACGGGCTGTTGCCGTCGGAGCCTTCCACGCCGCCTCCCTCCCGAAATCATCGCAAGACTCGTGTGGGTTATCGGCGCCCGGACGCACGCAATCGTGCGACGTGCGTCACACTGGCGCTGTCTAATCTGTTATCTCGCACCGATACATGTCTATGGTACCTATAATGAGGCAAGTAGTATGCCCGAGGAGAGAACTTGGTCCTTCGTTCCGACAACTATTATCGCGACCTTGCGGCGAACGCCGTTCGGCAGGCGGGCATCGAGGAGCCTCCGGTCTCCACTCGTCTGGTGGCGGACCGCCTCGGCGTGTCTGTCGTCGAGGCGCAGATGCCGCCGTGGTTCGCCTCGGCGCTCATCTACGAAGATGGCATGCCAGCAATCCTCATCAACAGTTCGCGCGAGCCGCATATCCAGGTCGCAGCTCTCGGTCACGCACTCGGCCACCTGATCGTCGTGCTTGATGATCCGGCTGCGGGGTATCCGAAGGACGCGCTCACGAACCACCACGATGCCGATTTGATCGCCGAGGAACTCGAGACCCCGAACTTCATGGTCACCGACCAGGCTCAGAAGTGGTTCAACGACTATCGCTACCTTGCCCGTCTCTTCGGCGTCAGCGAGAAGCGTATGCTGGAGAAGATGGGCGCGCTGGGTATCATCAAGAACCGTGGGCTCATCTGGGACTACTGATCCGGAGCGTGTCGTTGGCTCCTGGTATCATCTGAAGCGTCGCCGGCACGCCGGCGGGGGCGAGGTTCCGACGTGAACTGGAGGGGTCGATGCGAACCACGTATGCGGTAGGTGTCGACGTTGGCGGCACGCGCATCGCAGTCGGCCTCGTTGAGCGCAAGGGTCGCACCGTCAAGGAACTGAAGTGCCTCACGCCCAAGAACGGTCCGTTCGCCGTGGTCGACGCCGCCATCGAGCTCATCGCGGAGATCATCTCGGGAACGCACCCGTCGGAGATCGCCGGAATCGGGATGGGGCTTCCTGCGCAGATCGACTTCCTCAAACAATCGATCGAGTTCTGCACCAACCTGCCGCTCGCGGGAGTTGACGTTCGCTCGCTCATCATGTCGCGGATCAGGCACGACGTGACTATCGACAATGACGGGCACTGCGCTGGCATCGGCGAGGCGCGCTTCGGCGCCGCAAAAGGCGTACGCGACTTCGTGATGCTCACGCTCGGCACAGGCGTCGGCGGGGCGCTCTTCCTCAACGGCGAGCCATATCGTGGTTCTCGCGGCCTCGGCGGGGAGATCGGCCACATGGTCGTACGTCTGGAAGGTCCTCCATGCCCCTGTGGCGGCTTCGGACACATCGAGTCATACCTTGGGCGTCCGGCGATAGCTGCGCACGGGAGAGAGGCAGCCCGCGCGTACAGCGGGCAGGTGCTTCGCGATCGGGCCGGTGGTGATGCCGAGGCAGTGACGGCGGAGCACGTGCTGGAGGCAGCGCTCGCCGGCGACGAGATCGCCCGCGACATCCTGCTTGAGGCCGGCGACGTCCTCGGCGAGGCGCTGGTGGGCATCGTGAACCTCCTCAACCCGCGACTCATCGTGATCGGCGGCGGTATCGGCGAGTCAGCCGACATGCTCGTTGCCCGTTCTGCCGAGGTGATCGCCGAGAAGGCGCTTGCCGGTCGGCGAGACGTCAAGGTCGTCCAGGCGCAGCTCGGTAACGACGCCGGGGTCCTCGGCGCTGCCGCGCTGGCGTTCGACGAGCATGACAGCAGAGAGGGACTCCACCGATGAGCGCTCCTGCGAAGGTCTTCTTCGCTCCCATGCGCTCGCAGATGAAACGCAGCATGATCACGCGGTCGGGCGGGCTCCTCGAGCGCGCCGGACTCAAGAGCGCCGTGGCCGAGGGAGACCTTGTCGCGATCAAGCTGCATTTCGGCGAGCAGGGCAACACCGGCTTCGTGAACCCGGTCTTCGTTCGTGAGGTCGTGCGACGCGTGAAGGAAGCCGGCGGCAGGCCGTTTCTCACCGATGCGAACACGCTCTATCGCGGCCAGCGAGCCAATGCGGTCGACCACCTCGAATGTGCACTCCATAACGGGTTCTCGTACGCGACCATCGAAGCGCCGCTCGTTATCGCCGACGGGCTCGACGGAAGAGATGCAGTGGACGTGCCGATCTCGGGCACGCACTTCGATGTCGTCCGGATCGGCTCGGCAGCGGTCTACGCCGACGCGATGATCACCGTGACGCACGTGAAGGGCCACGAGGCCACGGGATTCGGTGGCGCGATCAAGAACGTCGGGATGGGACTTGGTTGCCGCTCGGCGAAGCAGCGCATGCACGCCGACTTCAAGCCAGAAGTGACCGCGGCCGAGTGCACCGCGTGCGGCCGATGCGTCAAGTGGTGTCCGGTCAACGCTATCGCGATCAGCCCGGACCGGGTCGCTGTGGTGGACTATGAGGTCTGCTACGGCTGCGGCGAGTGCGTGGCCGCGTGCCCGTATGGCGCCATCGCGACCCAGTGGAAGACCGACGCGAACATGCTCCAGGAGAAGATCGTCGAGCACGTGGCAGGTGCGGTTGCCGGGAAGCGCGGTAAGTCGCTCTACCTGTCGTTCGTCACGGCTGTCTCGCCCGATTGCGACTGCTGGAGCTTCTCGGACGCGCCTATCGTGCCCGACATCGGCGTGCTAGCCTCGGATGACATCGTCGCGATCGACCAGGCGGCATACGACCTGGTGACTGCCGCAGTTGGAGTTCCCGGTTCGCGCGGGGACGGTATGGGAGCGGGGCACGACAAGTTCACGGAGATCACGGGTGTCAATGGCACCCGGGCAATGGCCTATGCGGAAGAGATGGGCCTCGGCACCAGGGACTACGAGTTGATTTCGGTCGAATAGCACGAACGCCAGAGGGGGATCAGTGGACTATTTCGATATCGTCAAGCGCGCGCTCAAAGTCACCTGGAGATACAAAGCGCTGTGGGTGCTCGGCTTCTTCGTCGGCGGTGGCAGCGGCGGCAGTGGCGGTGGCGGCAGCAACTACAGCCAGTCATTTGGCGGTAGCGGTTCCGACGGTTCAGTGCCGATGGAGAACACGTTCACGGAACTCGGTCGCTGGGCCGACGCCAACACGACAACGCTTATCGTCGTTGTGAGCGTGCTCATCTTCATCAGCATTCTGTACTGGGTGCTCTCGGTCGCGGCGCAAGCTGGCCTCGTCTACCTGGTCAACGAGGCCGAGGAGAACAGAACGGTGCGTCTGCGCGACGGCTGGCGCGTCGGTTTCCAGCGCTGGGGTCGCACATTCATGCTGAACCTGGTGGTGTGGTTGCCGATCTTCGCCGTTGTCGTGGCCATGATTGCTATCTTTGGCGCCTCGCTCTACGGATTCGGCAGTGGCGGCGGCGACGCGGCTGCGGCTGGCGGCTTCGCAGGGATCTGCTGCGGCCTTCCGTTGCTCGGTCTCGTGGTGGTCGTTGTGGGTGTCGTGGCGGGCATCGTGCTCAATCTCGGACTTCGTTACGCGGTGCTACACGACATCAGCTTCGGTCAGGCGCTCGCCCGCGGATGGACTGACCTCACCGGCAAGCGTGGCGCCTTTGTGTTCATGCTCGTCATGATCATTCCCGGCTTCGTGTATGGCGCGATCGTCGGTGTGGCATCACTCGTCATCGCCGTCCCTGCCGCCTTTATGATCATCGCGGGGAACATCGCCACAGGTATCGGACTGCTCGTGTTGCTCGTGCTGGCGCTGATGGTGCCCGGAGCCGCATACGGGACGTTCGTCTCCTCGGCGTGGACGATCTTCTTCCGACGCGTGAACGGCATGGAGCTTCCCCTTGAGGTTCGGGAGCCCGCACCGGTTCGCAGCGACATCCTTCCGCCGCCGCCCGTGCCGGCCGCGCCGCAGCCCCCGTACGCGCCGCCGGTGCCGCCCGCGCCCGAGCCGCCTGCGCCCGGCCCCGGCCCGTCCCCGGAGCCGCCCGCTGATGCCTGACGCGGGCAGACTCCTGGTTTGCGCAACGCCGATCGGTAACCTCGGCGACGTGACGTCTCGCGTGCTCGACGCTCTGCGGGAGGCAACCGTCATCGTCGCCGAGGATACCCGGGTCACGCGCAAGCTGCTGGCGCGCTACGACATCCATACGCCGCTCGAGCGCTACGACGAGGCGACGGCGGCTGCGCGCACGCCGGAGCTCGTCGATCGGATCGCTTCGGGTGCGCGCATCGCGCTTGTGAGTGATGCTGGAACTCCGGGCATCTCTGATCCCGGCGAGCGCCTTGTCGATGCGTGTCTCTCGGCAGGGCTGCCAGTCGATGTGCTCCCGGGTGCCTCGGCGATCGTCACGGCGCTTGTCGCGAGCGGGCTTCCCACGCGAGCGTTCTACTTCGGCGGATTCCTGCCGAGGAAGGCGGGGGAGCTCCGGCGCACCCTGAGGTCGCTCTCGGCGCTCGATGCGACGCTCATCTACTACGAATCGCCGAGGAGAACGTCGGCCACCATGGCCGCGGTCGCGGAGGTCTTCCCCTTGCGACGGGCGGCGATGGCGCGGGAGCTCACCAAGCTGCACGAAGAGGTCCTTCGCGGCAGCACCGTGGAGCTTTCGAGCGCGCTTGAGGATCGGGAGCTCAAAGGAGAGGTCGTGCTCCTCATCGGGCCGCCCTCACCTGCCGAGGCACCCGTCACTGATGAGAATGCGGTCCGAGAAGCGGTTGCGCAGCTGATTGTGGCAGGCCTCACTCGGAAAGACGCGGTGAAGCGCGTGGCCGCCGAGCTCGGCGTGCCGCGCAACGATGTCTACCGGATCGCGCTGGAGCCTAACGACGCTTCTTGATGTCCTCGATACATGCGCCGCAGACCGGGCGACCTTTGACCTCGGACACGTTCTCCTTCGATCTGCAGATCACGCACGCTTCGTAGTACTTCTCGAGGATGACGCGCTCGCCCTCGACCGAGATCGACATCGGGTCTTTCACGTTGATACCGAGTGCTCGGCGGAGTTCCATCGGGATGACTACGCGTCCCAAGTCGTCGACTCGCCGGACGATTCCTGTGTCGCTCATGCTCCCTGCCTTTCCGCGGAGCCGCCACGGTCAGTCGGACGTGCGCTATGATTATCTACCCGACTGACTCGTACTTCCATAAATGCCCAAGCATCGCGGCCGTGAAACACCAATTGGAGCGAGAGCATCCCATGAGCGATACAACCTTCTATGTGACCACCCCTATCTACTACGTCAACGCCGAGCCACACCTGGGCACGGCGTACACGACTGTAGCCGCGGACGCTATCGCGCGCTACCGCAGGATGACCGGGCATGACGTGATGTTCCTCACGGGACTCGACGAGCACGGGCAGAAGATCGCCCAGGCTGCCGAGGAGCACGGGATGGAGCCTCAGGAGTGGGTCGACACGATCGCACCCACCTTCGAGGCCGCGTGGAAGATGCTCGGCATCAGCTACGACGATTTCATCCGTACGACCGAACCGCGACACAAGCTCGGCGTGCAGGCGTTTTGGACCGCCCTGCACGACGGCGGCTTCCTCTACCAGGGCAACTACGAAGGCTGGTACTGCGTCCCTGACGAAACGTACTGGACCGAGGAGCAGCTCGAAGACGGCAAGTGCCCGCAGTGCAGCCGGGATGTGCAGTTCATCAAGGAAGACAACTGGTTCTTCAAGCTTTCTGAGTTCCAGCAGCCGCTCCTGGACTTCTACGAGGCCAACCCCGGGTTCGTGCAGCCCGAGACGCGCCGCAACGAGGTTCTCTCCTTTGTGAAAGGCGGGCTGCGGGACCTCTCTATCTCCCGCACGAACTTCACGTGGGGCGTGCCCTTGCCGTTTGCCGAGAACCACGTCACGTACGTATGGATCGACGCGCTTCTGAACTACATCACCGCGCTCGGCTATGGCGGCGAGGACCAGTCGCGCTTCGATCGCTACTGGCCGGCTGACTTCAACTTCGTGGGCAAGGACATCATCCGCTTCCACTGCGTGATATGGCCCGCCATGCTGATGGCGGCCGGAATCGCACCGCCCAAAGCCGTCTTCGCACACGGCTTCTTGCTCACCAAAGGTGAGAAGATGAGCAAGTCGAAGGGCAACGCGCAGACGCCAGCCGCGCTCGTGGAGCGATTCGGCGTGGACGCCTACCGCTACTACTTCCTGCGTGACGTGCAGTTCGGTCAGGACGGCTCAATCTCCATGGAGTCGATGGTGCAGCGCTACAACGGCGATCTCGCGAACGACTGGGGCAATCTGGTCTCCCGGCTCTTCAACATGACGGGCAAGTACCTCGACGGACTGACGCCCGAGGCGCCCACGGGTGAGCCGACCGATGCGGACATCACGCTTCGCTCGCTTGCCGGCTTCCTGCCCGAGAAGTACGAGGACGCGATGGTGCGCCTCGACTACGGCTCGGCGCTTGAGGCCGCATGGGATGTTATCAAGGACTGCAACCGCTACATCGAGAACGAAGCGCCATGGACGCTTGCGAAAGAGGGAGACACCGTGCGGTTGGCGGCTGTGCTCTACAACACCCTCGAGGCTGTGCGGATCGCTGCGCTCTACACCGCGCCGGTCATGCCGAACACCTCGGCGGAGGTCTGGACGCGCCTCGGGCTCGGTGACATCACCGAGGTGACTGACATCGTTGCCGCCGCACGCTGGGGCCAGCTGCCCGCCGGCCTTCACGTGACCAAGGGCGAGGCGCTCTTTCCTCGCATCTACGAAGAGGCGTAACCGTCGTGAGTGAAGCAGTCGCAACGCTGCCAGGATTACCTGAGCTGGGTGCGCCGACGTGCGACGCGCACGCGCACCTCGACATGCTCGAGGATCCTGCCCGGGCGCTCGCGAACGCCGCTCGCGCTGGCATCGCGCTCGTTGCGACCGTTGTAGATCTGTCCGAGGACGAACGGACCTTCACCGAGCTTGATGGATGGCTGACCTCCGCCCGCACACTGCTCGATGCCGAGGGCTTCTCGGCGCTCGAGTTGCCGGAGGTCTGCATCGTGGTGGGCGCGCACCCGCACAACGCGAGCGCCTTCACCCCGGCTATTGCCGCCCGGATGCGTCAGGCAGCGTCGATGCCCCGGGTCTCCGCCTTCGGCGAGCTCGGCCTCGACTTTCACTACGACAATTCGCCGAGGGACGTCCAGCGCGCGGTCTTCCGTGAGCAGCTCGCCCTGGCGCACGAGCTCGACATGCCGGTCATCGTGCATCTGCGCGAGGCGCATAGCGACGGCCTCGCGATCCTCCTCGAGCAGGGCGTTCCGCGCGCCGGCTGCGTGATTCATTGCTTCACCGAAGACGCGGCGACCGCCGCTGGGTTCATCGAGGTCGGGTGCATGATCTCGTTCGCAGGTCCGGTGACGTTCAAGAAGGCCGCGCTGATCCGAGAGGCGGCCGTCATCACACCACTGGACAGGCTCCTCATCGAGACCGATTGCCCGTTCCTTGCGCCCGAGCCGTTCCGCGGACGCAAGAACGAGCCGGCGTATGCCGTGCTCACTGCCGAGGCTGTTGCCTCGGCAAAGGGGATACCCACTGCAGAGGTCGCGTGCGCGGCGCTCGCCAACGCGCGGCGACTCTACCGTCTGGGGTGAGAACCATGGCACAACCGCTCGTACTCGGTTTCGCAGGAAGCCCGCGACGACACGGCAACAGCGAGCAGATGCTCGACGCCTGCCTGGCCGGGGCCGAGGGTGCTGGCGCACGTGTTCACACGATAGCGCCCGCGGAACTGGCGCTTCAGTCGTGCCGCGGCTGTAATGGGTGCTCGATCACTGGTGAGTGCGTGATCCGGGACCAGATGCACGAGGTCTACGAAGCCATCGACGCCGCCTCGGCCATCGTGTTCTCAAGCCCGGTCTACTTCGCGAGCGTCCCGGGGGTTCTCAAGGTGATGCTCGACCGCATGCAGCCCTACTGGGCACGCACCCACGTTCTCAAGGAGCCGCGCCCGCCGCGACGTCCGGGTGGCTTGCTTCTCGTCCGAGCAGGCGGCGATCCGTACGGCTTTCTAGCTGCCGAGTACCCCCTCAAGAGCGTCTGCGCGGTTCTTGGGCTGGACATAGTGGGCGAAGTGAAGACCACCGACGCTGATGCCGCAGGCGACGTGAGCCGCCATCCGCTCGCTCTGGACAACGCTCGATCGCTCGGTTCTGCGATCGCTTCGTCCGTGTTCAGAGGTCGTGACGAGTAGCATCTTTCTGACGAGCGGGAGAAGCCGCAGGTGGACCGCGCCGTTCGTCAGGTGGTCCGACACTGAGCCGTCGTTTCGTTGTTGCTGAGTTGTTGCTCGGCTATAATCGGACGCGTTGTTCCACACGCAATGTCCCCGACGCGGAAGGGCTTTATGAGGAAGCCGGCACATCCGGCCCGTCTCCTGAAGACCCCCTACATCGCTCTCGTACTCATCGCAGCTCTCGTCGTACCAGTATCAGCATCCGGGTTTGCCTGGGCCAGGAAGGGCGTCACCGTCATCGTTGATGGCGGGACTGCTTACTATAGAACGCAAGCCGACACCGTTGCCGACGTGCTCGTTGAAGCGAGCATCGAGGTGGACGTGCACGATGTCGTCAGCCCCGCCGCCGATGCGACCGTTGAAGACGGGTCCGTCATCGTGGTGCGCCACGCCGTTCCGGTAACGATCGAATGCAACAACGAGATCCTCGAACTCGACGTCGTGGGCGCCACCGTTGCGGATGCACTGGTAGCCGCCGGCCTCGATCCCTCGCTCGGCCTTGATGTTGAACCCGCGGTCGAGTCACCGCTCCGCGCGGACATGACCATCGTCGCCAGGGATGTTTTCCTTCGCATCGCGCAAGAAGAGGTTGATCTGGCCTTCGACATCATCGAGAAGCAGGATGCCACGTTGCTCGCCGGTCAGCGAAGGATCATTTCCGAAGGCACGGCTGGTCGCGCGCTTCGGGTGTACGAGATCGTCGTCACCGGCGGCGTCGAGGGTGCCCGCTACGTGAAGGCCGAGCAGGTCATGACCGAGCCGGTCCCGCAGGTAGTGGCAATCGGCACCAAGAAGGCCGCGAAGGTGCTTCCTGTGATCGCGAGCATCGCTCACAAGGGCGCCAAGAAGACCGTGGCCGCCCCTACCAGCGGCAAGAAGATGACTGTTACGGCAACCGCGTACACGCCGTGGGACCCCGGATGCGGTGGTCTGCAGGTCATCGAGCGCAAGCTCCGTGCGTACAACGTTCCGGCCGGCTGGGGAATCATCGCAGTCGATCCCAGAGTGATTCCCCTCGGCACAAAGGTTCACGTTGCTGGCTACGGCAACGCGATCGCTGCTGACACCGGCGGCGCGATCAAGGGCAACAAGATCGACGTCTGCTTCTGGGCAGCCGGCGAAGGTGCATCGCGCACAGCCGCGATCAACTGGGGACGCCGCTCCGTCACCATCACGATCATCAAGTAGAAGAGGCCGCATGGCTCACTCCGCGCTCGCAACGCCGAGGGCGACCATCGCTGTCCTCAAGCGTCACGGTCTGGCAACCAAGAAGTCCCTTGGGCAGCACTTCCTCGTCGACGACAACACCGTCGGGCGCATCCTGTCTCTCGCCCGCCTTGCGGGGACCGAGCGCGTCCTCGAGGTGGGCCCCGGCATCGGCACGCTCACCGTCGCGCTCTGCGATGCCGCAGGATCAGTCGTTGCCGTTGAGCGCGACACCGACCTGCTCGGCGTCCTTGCCGAGACAACCGCCGGATGCCCGAATCTGACTGTCATCAACGCCGATGCGCTGCAGGTGGATTCGGCCGATCTTGTCTCGGCTGACGGACCTCCTGTGGCGCTCGTCGCCAACCTTCCGTACGCGGTAGCGGCCACGCTCGTGCTGCGCGTATTCGAGTCGATGCCCACTATTGCATCGGCGACTGTGATGGTTCAGGCGGAGGTCGCCGATCGGATGGCTGCCTCCCCGGGCACGAAGGATTACGGCTCGTACAGTGTGAAGCTTGCGCTCCGCGCTCGTCCCGCCGGCAGGTTCAACGTCTCTCCCGGGTGCTTTCTTCCGCCGCCGCGTGTGGAGTCGGCCGTGCTCAGGCTTGAGCGATTCGATGACGGCCCCGGGCCTGTGGAAGTGCGACACGCATCTCGCGCGGCCGACGCCGCCTTTGCACAGCGCCGCAAGACGATACGCAACAGTCTCTCCTCGGCGCTAGGCGCACCCCCGGCTTCAGTGGAAGACGCACTTCGTGACGCCGGCATCGAACCTGGCGTCAGAGCCGAGACCCTCCCGGTTGAAGCATTTATAGAACTGGGGTCAAAACTGCATGCGCAGGGCCTCCTACCTTGAGTTTTGGTGCCCCGGGGAGTATACTGGCGACCTCTCGAGGAGGAATCTATGGATGGAATGAACCAGACCGAGGTCGTCGGCCGCATCCGCACCGACCTTGAAGCGCTGATGGGAAGCCGGATGCGACTCCGCGCAAACATGGGTCGATCGAAGATCATGGAGCGCGAGGGTGTACTTGAGCAGACCCATCCCGCCCTGTTCGTCCTCAAGATCGAGGAGAAGCGCGGCCGCACGGCGCGAGTGTCCTACAGCTACGTCGACATTCTCACCGGCACGGTAGAGCTCACCGATTGCTCGTCCGGCGAGTGCGTCTTTCCCTGGCTCAACTAGTACCGATGCAGTGTGATCAGTTCACGCGGGGCGGCACCAGCGCCCCGCGTGTCTCTTTTTGGAGACACCATGCCTGAGCGCATCGAGCTCCTCGCGCCCGCGAAGATCAACCTCTTCCTGGCCGTCGGAGACCGCCGCCCCGATGGCTACCATGATGTCGTGACCGTGCTCCAGGCGCTTGATGAGCGGGTCGCCGATGTCGTTGAGCTTGAAGTCGCGGATGCGCTCAGCGTTCTCTGTGAGCCCGAGATCGGTGTTCCAGCCGAGCAAAACCTCGTCTTCCGGGCGCTTATCGGCCTGGCCGAGATGGCCGGGCGCGCACCGGGTCTCTCGGCTGTCGTGCACAAGCGCGTGCCCGCGGGCGGCGGCCTCGGCGGTGCGAGCTCTAACGCTGCCGCAGCCATCGTCGGCGGTTGCCGACTCTGGGGCCTCGATGAGACTGCTCCGGAGGTTGACGCCCTTGCCGCCTCGCTCGGCGCGGACGTGCCGTTCTTTATTGGCGGCGGCACCGCGCTCTTCAGCGGCCGGGGCGATGTGCTCGTTCGGCGAATGAGCACGCCCGCGCTTGAGCTGGTCATCATCAATCCCGGCGTCCCGGTCTCGACACCCTCAGCGTATGCCGCGTTCGACCGACTGCTGTCCGCGACACCGCCTGACGTCTCGCGCGTGCTCGCTGCCGTCGAGTCAGGCGACACGCCGGCGATAGCCGACGCGCTTTTCAACAACCTTGCCGAAGCGGCATGCCACCTGGCGCCCGAGGTCCATGAGGCGCTTCGCTTCACGGCCCGGTCGGACGGTGTCCTGGGCGCGCTTGTATCCGGAAGCGGCTCGTCGGTGTTCGGGCTCTGCGAGAGCGCCGTTGCTGCGGAGCGCGTTGCTCGGGAGGCAGACGCCAGGGACGGCTGGTGGGCGCGAGCAACTGCGGCGTCGCCGGGGGGTATCGCCGAGCGCTCGTTCGGGTAGTTACCTGATTGGATGCACCAATCGGCAGGGAACCGTCGCTTGGTGTCGAAATACGGCAACGAGGGTTCTACGTTTTGTTGGGGGAGAACAAATGGAAATCACAAAGGTCACACTGCGCCCCGTTGCGATGAACAAGGTATGCGCAATTGCGAGCATCGTCATCGATGATGAGTTCGTGGTTCACGATCTTCGCGTCGTCAACGGTGACAAGGGATTGTTCGTGGCGATGCCGTCCAGGAAGCTGCCAAGTGGCGAGTTCCGGGATATCTGTCATCCGATCAACACCGACGCCCGCCACGTCATCCAGGACGCGGTTCTGAAGCAGTTCGACGATGACGGCGGGCTTACCGCGTTCGCTGCCGCGGCGGAGGCGCTTGAGCAGGCCTGAGCGCCCGTCTGAGCAGCTCGCTATGATATACTCCCTGCGCCCGCTTCGCGATGCGTTGCGGCTTCTGAGCGTGCACATGACATGGCGCTGGGGCGTAGCCAAGCGGCAAGGCAGGGGCCTTTGGAGCCTCCATTCGTAGGTTCGAATCCTACCGCCCCAGCCAAGCAACGACCGGGGAGATGCCCCGTATGACACGAGAGGCGCCAATGGGCGCGGCAGCACTCATCCTCGCCGCAGGCGAGGGCACTCGCATGAAGTCCTCGCTTCCGAAGGTCGCGCATCGCATCCTCGGCATTCCGATGGTGCGCTACGTTGTCGATGCCGCACGTGCGGCCGGGTGCGAGCAGGTCGTCGTGGTGACCGGGCACGGAGCGGACGCGGTCGAGGCGCTGCTCGAAGATGAGACCTGCGTTCGTCAGGAGCCCCGGCTGGGCACCGGGCACGCCGTCATGTGTGCCGAGAGCGCGCTCAGTGGCGTGACCGGCTCGCTCGTGGTGCTCTCCGGCGACTCGCCGCTGCTTCGGGCGTCTACCATCAAGCGACTCGCCGAGGCGCGGGAGAGCTCGGGCGCAGCCGCCGTTGTGCTTACGACCACGCTCGACGACCCGACCGGGTACGGCCGAATCGTCCGCAGCTCCGCAGGTGAACTCGCCGCGATCGTGGAGCACAAGGATCTCGATCCCGCGCAGCTCGGCATCACCGAGGTGAACACCGGCACCTACTGCTTCGACGCTGCAGTGCTCTTCGAGCACCTCCGCCGCCTCGACAACGGCAACGCGCAGGGCGAGTACTACCTTACCGACATGATCTCGCTCTTCCGTTCCGAGGGCCTCTCGGTCGCCGATGTCTCCACCGACGATCCGCTCGAGACGCTCGGCGTGAACAGTCGCGTGCAGCTTGCCGAGGCAGCGAAGGTGCTGCAGCGCAGGATCAATCGCGACCACATGCTGGCCGGTGTCACGATGACCGACCCGGACCTGGTTTGGATCGCCCCCTCGGTCACCATCGGGCGAGATGTGATTCTTGAGCCGATGACCATGCTAATGGGGACCACGACCGTGGCCGATGACTGCGTGCTCGGACCCGACACTCGCGTGACCGACTCGGCCATCTTCGCCGGTGTCACGATCGATGCTTCGGTTGTCGTTGGCGCGACTGTGGGCGAGGCGGCGCACGTGGGGCCCAGGGCGTACCTGAGGCCCGGGACGGTTCTGGAAGCGCGGGCGAAGGCCGGAACGTGTGTGGAGATCAAGAACAGCGTGCTCGGCGAAGGCTCGAAAGTGCCGCACCTCTCGTATATCGGCGACGCCACGATCGGCAATGACGTCAACGTGGGCGCGGGTACGATAACCTGTAACTACGACGGGACGAGCAAGCACCGCACAGTCATCGGCGACGGAGCGTTCATCGGTTCGGATACGATGCTTGTAGCGCCGGTGACCATTGGTGAAGGTGCGACCACCGGCGCAGGAAGTGCGATCGCGAAAGACGTGCCGGCAGGTGCGCTCGGCATCGAACGGTGCGAGCAGAGGAACGTGGATGGATGGTCGACCCGAAAGCGGTCGGCCAGAAGCAGCGACGAGCAGTAAGGGAGCGACCGCGATCATGACTGGAAGCGGGAAGCGTTTGATGGTGTTTGCGGGCTCGCACAATCGCGAGCTCTCCGAGGGCATCGCCAAGCACCTTGGCATCGAGCTTGGCAACATCAAGCTCAGCAGATTCGCCAACGGCGAGATCTACGTGCGATACCTCGAGAGCGTGCGCGGCGCGGACGTCTTCCTCGTCCAATCGATGACCGAACCGGTCAATGCTGCGCTCATGGAGCTACTCATCATGATCGACGCAGCGAAACGGGCGAGTGCGCGGACGATCACCGCCGTCATACCGCATTACGCATACGCTCGCCAGGACAAGAAGTCCGCTGCCCGAGAGCCGATAACCGCGAAGCTCGTCGCGGACCTGCTCTCCACGGCTGGCGTGGACCGCGTCATCGCCATGGACCTGCACCAGGGCCAGATCCAGGGCTTCTTCAACCAGCCGGTGAACCACCTCACGGCGCTGCCGATCCTCGCCGACTACTTCGAGAGCCTGAAGCTCGAGAACGTCGCGGTCGTCTCGCCGGACGTCGGTCGTGTGAAGGCAGGCAAGAAGCTGGCCGACATGCTCGGCGCGAGTCTGGCGATCATGCACAAGGGTCGCCCGGAGCACAATATCGCCGAGATCACGCACGTTATCGGTGAGGTGGACGGGAAGACCTGTATTGTCGCCGACGACATGATCGACACCGCGGGTTCCGTCAGCGAGGGCGCCAAAGCGCTTATGACCAAGGGCGCCAAAGAGATCTACGTGGCAGCAACGCACGGGATCTTCTCGCCGCCAGCGTACGACAGGATCGACTCGGCCCCCATCAAGGAGGTCGTCATCACCAACACGCTTGAAATCCCCGAGGAGCGTCGGCATGGCAAGATCCACCTGCTTTCGGTGGCGCCCCTCTTCGCACACGCGATCTCCAATGTCTACAACGACGAGTCTGTCTCAGAACTGTTCGATCCGGAGTTCCAGCTCTAACACATCGCGCAGTGCGAATGACCGCACAGCGCACGAAGGAAGGGACGCACGCAATGACCGAATCCATCAAGATCGCCGCAGAACGCAGGACCCTCATCGGCAAGAGCAGCAAGGCGCTCGGTGCCCAGGGCAAGCTGCCGGCAATCGTGTACGGCACCGCCATCGAGTCGACGCCCCTGAGCCTCGACAAGCACACCTTCGAGCAGGTCCTTATTCACTCGGGAATCGGTTCGACGATCTTCAAGCTGTCCATCGACGGCGACAAGCCCGTTAACGTGATGGTGAAGGAGCTTCGCCACGACGTGCTCAAGGGCACGGTCGAGCATGTGGACTTCTGGGCCATCAACATGAAGGAAACGGTCGCCACCGCGGTCCCCGTGAACTACATCGGCTCTGCCGAAGGCGAGAAGACCGGCGGCGTCATGGTGCACGAGATGCGAGAGGTCAACATCGAGGCGCTGCCGGGTGACCTGCCTGACGGTATCGAGATCGATGTTTCGTCACTTGAGGTCGGCCAAGCACTTCACGTGAGTGATCTCGTAGCGCCTGCGGGCGTGACGATCCTTGATGACATGGACGCCATCGTGTGCGCTGTCATGGCGCCTGCGAAGGAAGAAGAAGAAGTCTCCGAGACAGTCGTCGAGCCGGAGCTCGTCGGCAAGAGCACCGAAGACGAGGAGTAGGCACTCCGTATGCCGATGCTTGTTGTTGGACTTGGCAATCCCGGGCCCGAGTACGCGGAAACGCGCCACAACGCCGGGTTCATGGTTGTCGATATGCTGGCCGAGAATATGCGCGTCTCGTACTGGAAGGATCAGGCGGGCGCGAAGGTGGCCGTCACGCGGCTTGGCGATGAGGAGCTCGTACTCGCCAAGCCGCAGACGTTCATGAACATCTCGGGCAAGGCTGCGGGCAAGCTCGTCGAGCTCTACGGCGCTGCGCTGACGGACGTTATCGTAGTGCACGACGACCTTGACCTGCCCGAGGGCAGCGTCCGCGTGAAGCGCGGGGGAGGTCACGGCGGACACAACGGGCTGCGGTCGCTCACCGAGCAACTCGGTGGCGCGGAGTATGTTCGGGTCCGTGTCGGCATCGGTCGACCGCCAGGGCGGCAGGATCCGGCAGACTACGTGCTCGAACCGATGCGCCGAGACGTTGCCGAGCGGCTCTCGGCTGTGATTCCTACTGCGACGCAGGCGGTGCTGCACGTGCTGGAGCGCGGAGCGGACAGCGCGATGCAGGAGTACAACGGGAGCTGAGCCGCGTAGGGCTGACTACTTGAGGTACTTCATCGGGTTGACCGGAGTCCCGTTCACGCGCGTCTCGAAGTGGAGATGCGGTCCGGTGGAGTATCCAGTTGAGCCCACGGTACCGATGCGGTCTCCCTTGCTCACGCGCTGACCGACCGAAACCTTGATGCCGCCACCTTGCTGGTGCGCGTAGAGGGTGACGACGCCGTTACCGTGATCGATCATCACCGTGTTCCCGTAACCGCTGCGAGAGCCGGCGTAGATGACCGTGCCTGCGCCAGCCGCCATGATCGCGGCGCCGTCAATCGACTTGGGCGGGCTGATGCTGCGCCCGATATCGATGCCGCTGTGGTTCTCCCGGCCATGGAACGGGCAGATGCGAGGCCCGAAGGGCGAGGACACCCGGTAGAAGCCGGGAACCGGCCATGACATGACGCCGGAGTAGTAGCCCGATCCGGTGCCGTACAGTTCTTGTGCGATCTTGTCGCTCTCGGCCTCTTCGGCCTCGGCGAGAGCGCGGAGCCGCGACGCTTCCTTCTTGTTCGCGGCGAACAGCGCTTCCTTCTCGTTCTGGGCAGCCTTCTGGTCGGCCAGGCGCGCCTTCTGCTTCGAGCGCAGGCCCTGCAGGCGCTTCTGCTCGGTTTCGGCCTCGGCACGCTTGATCTCGACGGCTTCAAGCGAACGGTCGAGGTCGCTCTTCGCCTGGTCGAGCGCGACGCGTGCAGTGTCGAGCGCCTGAGCGTTCTCCTGGTTCTGACGCATCATTCGCTGGGCGAGAGTGGTGCGGGTGATGAGGTCTTCGATGTCTTTGCTGCCGAGTAAGATCTCGAGGAAGAACATGTCGCCTTGCTTGTACGAGTCCTGCAGCCGCGCGGCCAGTTCTGCCTGCTCACTGTCGTACTCTGCCTGATTCGCATTGATCTGCGCTTGTTTGGCATCCGCCTGTGCGCGCAGAGCGTCGACCTCGGCCTTGAGTCGCTCAGTGCGCGTGGTGGCGCCGGAGATGTCGTCGGCCAGGGCCGCGAGGTCCTTCTCGATGACGTTCATCCGGTCCTCGAGCGAATCGATCTCGCCAGCAAGCTCCGAGGCCTTCTTCTCAGCGGCGGCAGCGGCGGCGCGTGCAGCTGCCGCAGCCTTCTCGTGCGTGAGGAGGTCCTCGCGCGTCACGGCGAGCGCAACGGGTGCGCCGAGCATCGTGACGATGAGGGCGAAGACAATGAAGAGTACGGGAGCGCTTCTGCGTCTCATGCTGTGTATCCTCCGGGGCGGCTTGC
>CAKMKD010000011.1 GCA_927439865.1 uncultured Coriobacteriia bacterium
CCGAGGTGATCGCCGAGGCGATGCGCATCGCAGGGCATGGCGGACGACCCGTCTACGTCGACCTTGACCTCGACGTCTGCGACCGTGCCGAGGTACCCGGATGCCCCGCCGCAGCGCCCGGCGGCATCTCTGCCGATGAGCTGCGTCAGATCGCGCTGCTGCTCGCCTCGGACACGCGGGTTCGCGGCATCGACATCACCGAGGTCGACTCGAACGCGGACGCTGACGACGGCCGAACCGTTCGGCTCGCGGCGCTGCTCGTGCTTGAGATCGCGGCTGGCTTCGCACTACGCACCGGCACCGGCGCCTGAGCGCTACGCTCGATCCGGCGGCATTTCGACGACGACGTTCGTACCGGCGTCGCCGGTGACGATGCGGGTGATATCAGCGAGCTTGCCTACGGACGCCCTGTTGCCGGTTGCGCGCACGAACCGCTTCGCCGCCTCGACCTTCGGGCCCATCGAGCCCGCCGCAAACTCGTGCTGGTCGAGTTCCTCGGGCGTGGTCCACGAAAGCGTTCGCTGCTGTGGGGTGTCCCAGTCGAGGCAGATTCCCTCGGCGTCTGTTGCCATGATGAACAGGTCGGCGCTCAATTCGCGCGCGAGCAGTTCAGCGGCGAAGTCCTTATCGATAACGGCCTCGATGCCTACGAGCGTGCGGGTCCCATCCGGCAGGTAGACCGTGGGAATGCCGCCGCCGCCGGCGCAGATCACGACCGCGCCCTTCTCTACAAGCCAGCGCACGGGGTTGATCTCGAAGATGCGCTTCGGCTCGGGCGATGCGACCACGCGACGCCATGAGCGGCCGTCCGGGCGAAACACCCAGCCCTTCTTCTCGGCGAGCGAATCGGCCGCGAGCTTCGTGTAGACCGGGCCGACGAACTTCGTGGGGTTCTGGAAGGCGGGATCGTTCGGATCGACCTCCACCATCGTGAGCAGCGTGGCGAGATGCTTCTCGAACGGCAGGACGTTGCCGAGTTCTTGCTCGACCATGTACGCGATCATGCCCTGCGTCTGCGCGCCGAGCACGTCGAGCGGGTACGGCTCAACATCGGTGTACGCCGCCGCCTGCAGCGCAAGCAGCCCGACCTGCGGGCCGTTGCCGTGCGCGATCACGAGGTTGTGTTCATTGGCGAGGGGCGCAAGCGCCTTCGCGGCGATCTTCACGTTCGCCCGCTGTGCCTCGGCAGTCATCGGGTCGCTGCGGCGCAACAGCGCATTCCCGCCGAGCGCCACCACGATGGTCAGCTTCTTCATTCACGATCTCCTTCGTCCAAGCTCGATTGCAGCACGATCGTATGCAGAAACACTGCATGCCGATACATACTACCCTGTCAGACGACGCACCTGGCAAGAATCTCTATGCTAGAATCCGCACACGTTGATGGCACTGCTCGTGGGAGGGTTCGTGCAGTTCACCTCGCTGGAGTACCTGATCTTCCTCGGCCTGTCAGTGGCCGTCTACTTCGCGCTGCCGGGACCGAAAACGCGGACGCTCTGGCTGCTCGCCGCGAGCCTTACCTTCTATTTCTCCCTTTCGGCGCGCTGGACACTCGCTCTTCTGGCGATCACCGCGATCGGCTACGCGTTCGGCCTGCTGATCGCCGCCTCCGGAGCGGGCGCCCCGGTGCCGCGAAAGACGAAGCGTCTGCTCGCGTTCGGCATCATCCTCGTGGCCGGAGCACTCTTCTACTTCAAGTATGCCGTCTTCTCGGCAAATCTACTCAGCAGCGGCCTTGCGCTTGCGGGTGTGGACTGGCGCTCCCCCACCCTCGCGATCGCGCTACCGGTGGGCATCTCGTTCTGGACGTTCCAGTCGATCGCGTACCTGGTCGACGTCGCAAAAGGCGTCGTGCCCCCCGAGCGCAACGTGCTTCGCTACGCGCTGTTCATCAGCTTCTTCCCGCACGTCACCGCGGGACCGATTGCACGTTCCGCGCAGCTCCTCCCCCAGCTTGCCGAGAAGCGCCCGTTCGATTTCGAGCGCATGCGCTCGGCGCTGCTGCTGATGGCGTGGGGGTTCTTCAAGAAGCTCGTGGTCGCCGACCCGCTCGGCGTGGTCGTCCGTACAGTCTTCTCCAAGCCGCAGGAGTTCGGGGACAACGGCATCGTACTGGCCGGCGCTGCGGTCGCGTTCGCGATACAGATCTACTGCGACTTCTCGGGATACACCGATCTCGCTCGCGGCGCGGCGCGCCTGTTCGGCGTCGACCTCATGCCGAACTTCGCCCGGCCGTACGCGGCACGCTCGATCAAGGAATTCTGGCGGCGCTGGCACATGACGCTCATGAGCTGGCTCAAGGAGTTCATCTACGTCCCGCTCGGCGGCAGCCGCGTTTCGACGTGGCGCCGGTACGCGAACATCCTCGCGGTCTTCCTTGTGAGCGGTCTCTGGCACGGCGCCGGGCTCACGTTCATCGTGTGGGGACTCGTGAACGGCCTCTACCAGGTTCTCGGCGAGTTGCTCGCGCCCGCCCGCGCACGCCTGCTCGCCCTCGTGCGCATCACCCGCGAGGGCGCGCTCCACCACGCCTTGCAGGTGCTCACCACGTTTGGGCTCGCCACCATCGCCTGGGTCTTCTTCCGCGCCGAGTCACTCGCCGACGCGCTCTACATCTTGCCGAGGATGTTCTGGCTCGACCCGCGACCGCTCCGCTCGGGCGGCGTCCCCGACCTCGGGCTCGCGAACGCCCAGCTGCTCGTGACGGCCATCGCGATCGTGGTGGTGTTCGGGCTTGAGTACCTCTCGGCGAAGAAGGACCTGCCGGCGCTGCTCTACCGGCAGCACGTCGCCGTACGCTGGGCGATCTACCAGGGCGCCATCCTCGCGATCGTCATCTTCGGCTACTACGGGCCGATGTCCACCGCCGCCGACTTCGCCTACTTCAGGTTCTAGGCCGATGCGAACACCACTCGAGAGCCGCCGAATCGACCGCCTGGTAGCGTCGCTCGCCTTCTGCGTGCT
>CAKMKD010000012.1 GCA_927439865.1 uncultured Coriobacteriia bacterium
CGCTTCAGCCTCGCGGCGCACGCGAAGGTCGCTCGTGAAGGTGTTGTCGAGGCGCATGCAGATGCGGGTGGTGGTCATTCGTCACATCCCGGAGGTCTGGCTGCCGCCGTGTCGTTGCTAAGCTTCTTGGAACCTGGCTATGATAGCGGAGTTCTGCTCTCGACGACATGAGAGGTCGTACTCATGCGCAAGGTTCTTGTGCTTGCCCCCCACACCGACGATGCAGAGATCGGCTGTGGCGGTACACTCGCGCGGTTCGTGGAGGAAGGCAAGGAGATCTATGTCGCGGCGTTTTCAACCGCCGAGGACTCCCTGCCCCCCGGAGCGCCTCCGGGCTTGCTCCGCGATGAGTTCCATGAGGCCATGGATCTGCTTGGCGTACCGCGGGAGCGGCGCTTCGTCTATGACTATCGCGTCCGCCAGCTCTCGTACCACCGCCAAGAGGTTCTGGAGGAACTCGTACGCCTCCGTAACCTGATTCAACCGGACACCGTTCTCGTGCCGTCGTCGAACGACGTGCATCAGGACCATCAGGTGGTATCGAACGAAGTCGCGCGCGCGTTCCGCGACTGCACAGTTCTCGGCTATGAGTTGCCATGGAACCACTACACGTTTGCCACGCATGCGTTCGTCACGCTCGAGCAGCGCCACCTCGACATGAAGTGGAAGGCTTTGCAGGTCTACAAGTCGCAGCTCGAGCTAGGCCGTCCTTACTTCACCTGGGAGTTGATCGAAGGCCTGGCGCGTGTTCGTGGCATACAGGTCCGCTCCGAGTTCGCCGAGGCCTTCGAGGTCATCCGCTACAAGATCTAGGGAGAACGTATGCCGACAGCTGGGCAGATCGCGGACTTCCTAGACGCGGACGTCGAGGCATGCGCGCAGGACTGGCGTGATCGCAGCATCGCGGCGCCGGCCTCGCTTGCCGATGCGGCGCCGGGTACCGTAGCGTTTCTCAAGGCGCCGCGGACCAGTATCGTCGACCGGCTTGGCGTGTGCGCGCCGACGATCATCATCGCGCCTACGGGCGCGCTTGTGGATGCAGTCGAGCTGGAGGCGCGGGGCGTTGCGTGCGTGGCCCTCGTAGACAACCCGCGTCTGGCGTTCGCGAACGTCGTCTCGGCGTTCTTCCCTCGCGAGGCACTCCGCGGCGTTCACCCGTCGGCCGTAGTCTCTCCTCAGGCGACGATAGGGCAGCGCGTCTCGATCGGTGCGCACGCGTGGATCGGTGAGGCTGTCATCGGCGATGATACCGAGATCGATGCCGGCGTCCGGATTTACGACCGCGTCGTCATCGGCAGCGGCGTCCGCGTGTTCGCCAATGCGATTCTGGGTGCCGACGGGTTCGGGTACGAGCGCAACGCGAGCGGCGAGCCCGTGAAGTTTCCCCAGATCGGGGGCGTCGTGATCGAAGACGACGTCGAGATCGGCGCGGGCACCTGCGTGGACAGGGGGGCGCTGTCGAACACCCGCGTCTGCCGAGGTGCGAAGATCGACAACATGGTGCACGTCGCGCACAACGTTGTGGTCGGAGAGGGAACGCTCATAGCCGCGAACGCCGTCATCGCCGGTAGCACCGTGCTTGGTCCCGGGGTCTGGGTCGGCCCCTCCGCGTGCGTCTCCAACGGGCTGGTCGTCGGCGCTGGCGCATCGGTCAGCCTCGGCGCTGTCGTCACGCGTGATGTGCCAGAGGGCGCTCGTGTCACGGGCAACTTCGCCACTGATCATGCGAGATTCATGGCGAACCTCCGAAAGCAGAGCGATTAGTACGGCTGCCGTGCGCTGCCATTGCCGGATGCGGGCTGCAGTGCGTCGGTATACTCTGTAATCATGAAACCCACCCGATCTCGCCGACTCCTCTTCATCGCGCACGAGTTTCCGCCCTCCGCAGGCGGCGGTGTTCAGCGTCTGACCAAGTTCGCCCGGTACTTGAGTGAGCTCGGCTGGGACGTCCAGGTACTGTCGGCAACACCGGTGCCAGGCCGACCTCGCGATGAAACGCTGGTCAGTCAGGTGGCGGACATACCCGTCTTCAGACGCCCGGCCCGTCACATTGCCGGGTACGTCGCTGCGGTACTGAGGCCGCTCAAGCGCATGAAGGGAGCCGCATCCGCCGCCGGAGCATCGAGTGGTACGCCAGGCAGATCCGAGGGCCGAGGCCCGCTCAGTAGCAGGGTCTCGCGATGGCTGGCGGTGCCGGACGATGCCGTTCTATGGGCGCGGGACATTCCCGCCGCTGCTGCCCGCATGCATCGAGAGGGTCCGTTCGCAGCGATCGTTGCATCTGGACCGCCATACTCGGCTCTCGTAGGTGCGGTGCGTGCCGGGGAGCGCCTGAACGTGCCGGTCATCGCGGACCTGCGTGACCCTTGGAGCGGGAACCTCCACGCCGTATGGCCCACCCCATGGCATCAGCGCCGTTTTCACGCCCTTGAGCGGGAAGTCATGGAGCGAGTGTCGGCCGTCACGGCTGTCTCGGAAGTAATCGCGGCCGAGGCGCTCGAGTACGGCGCGAAACGTGCCGAGGTAATCCCTAACGGGTTCGATGTGGCCGACATGCCAGAATGGGCACCAGACACCGCGGCACCTCTGAGCATCGCATTCCTCGGGCAGTTCAGTCCGGGAGTAGCCGATCCCGCAGGCTTTTTCGCCGGTCTGGCGGCCGCCCGCAAGGCCGAACCGTTGCTCCACAACGCCCGAGTCGACATCGTCGGACCGAGGGCTCCGTGGGCCGTCGAGTCGGCCCGAGCTGCCGGGCTCGGCGAGAGTGTCGTTTTCCACGGCTTCAAGCCCTATGCGGAGGCGCTGCGCATGATAGCCGCTGCGGACGCAGGCCTTATAGTTCTCGCAGATTCCCCGGGGTCAAAAGGCGTCTACTCGGGGAAGATCTTCGACTATGTGGGCATAGGGATTCCCATCCTGCTCTATGGTCCGCCCGACGGCGCGGCTGCTGATCTCGTGCGCGCAACCGGCTGTGGGGCCGTCGTGCCCTATGGAGATCCCAAACGCGTGCAGGCCGCTCTGACCGACCTGGCGAAAGCTAAGGCAGCCGGAGGCCCGCCGTGTCGGCCCGCTGCATCCGTGCGCGCTATGTACGATCGCCGAGAGCAGGTGCAGGTGCTCTCGCGCATGATCGAAGATGTGATCGAGGCGGGCTGAGACCCCGACAACTGTTCGAGGGCGGGACACCTGTTATACTGCCCGCCGACCGCGTTGCCCGCGGTGTGTGTGTCGAAAGGAGCGCGAGTTGCCTCAAGGATATGTCCTCGGTGTCGGGAAGACCCGCTTCGGTCCAACGTCTAAGAGTCTCCCGGCACTCGCTCAAGAGGCGATCATCGCGGCTCTTGGGGATGCTGGTCTCACGGTCGGCGATATCGACGCGTTCATTGTCGCCAATTACCTCGGCGGTCCAAACGAGGGTCGGCTGCATCTGAACTCCGTGGTAGCTGGTCTCATGCCGGGGACCCATCTGCCTGGCTGGCGCGTGGAGGCTGCGTGCGCGTCGGGTGGCGTTGCTGTGCATGACGCTCTGCTGTCGCTCTCGCGGTACGGCACGGTGCTCGTCGTCGGCGTGGAGCGTATGAGCGGCATTCCGGGTATGCAGTTGACGAGGAACATCGGCATGGCCGGCGACCTCGATCTTGATCAGGGTGCGGGGCTGAACTTCCCCGCGAGTTACGCGCTCGTCGCCCAGCGCCATATGGATGCCTTCGGAACGACCACTCGAGACCTCGAGCTCGTCAGCCTCAAGAACCACGATAACGCGCGGCTGAATCCGCTCGCGCACTTCTATCACAAGACAGTCACCCAGGCGGACATCGATGCCGGTGTGATGGTTGCTTCACCCCTTCGGCTGTTCGATTGTTGTCCTGTCTCCGACGGTGCCGCGGCGGTTGTCATCTCAGGCGCATCGCGCGGCGATCGTAGCATTCCGATACTCGGAAGTGGCCTGTCAACCGACGCCATCTCGCTGAGCCAGCGAACGGTCCACACGTCGTTTATCGCTGCGCGGAACGCCGCCGCGAGCGCGTATGAGCAGGCGAGCGTCTCCGCGTCCGATGTGGACTTCGTCGAGGTGCACGACTGTTTCACGATTGCGGAGGTCGTGGCCATGGAGGATCTCGGTCTGTGCAGTCCCGGAGAGGCTACCCGTTTGATACGAGACGGTGTGACGTCGCGCGATGGGGCGTTGCCGGTCAACGCGAGCGGTGGCCTGAAGGCCGGCGGGCACGCAATCGGCGCCACCGGCGTCGGGCAGGTCTATGAGGTCGTCAAGCAGCTGAGGGGAGAGGCGGGCGACCGACAGCTCGCCAAGGCAAGAATCGGGCTGACTCACAACGTCGGTGGAGTCGGCGGAACCTGCGCCGTCCATGTCCTGGGGAGCGCTTCATGAGTCACTGGGTGTGCCATTCATGTGGTGCCCGCTACGGCTATGCACTCGAGAGGTGCACGCACTGCGACGTGGCGCTCACTGAGTTGGAGTCGTCCTCTGGAACCGTCATAGCGGTGACAGAGGTCTCCGTGCCGTCCGTCGGCCACGAGGATGCTCCGTATTATTGCGCGCTTCTCGAGGACGAAGATGGAAGTTCGCTCATCGTGAAGCTAAGCCGTCCGGTGATCGTCGGCCAGCATGTTACGGTCGGCGTTCCGGACGAAGCGGAGAGGATCGTCGTAGGCGTGCTTGGTACCGGCATTATGGGCAAGGGGCTCGTCGAGCTGCTCATGGGCTCCGGCTACGACGTCGTCTGGGTGGGGCGCAGCCAGCCAAGCATCGATGCGGCGCGGAAGAAGCTTCTGGAGCGTCTTGGACGCGTGATGGACGAAGGGGAGCTGGGCGAGCGGCTCGATCGATTGGATGCCGGCATCCGGATGGACGGACTCCACGAGTGTGACCTCGTGATCGAGGCCATTGTCGAGGAGCTGGAGCCGAAGAAGGAATGGCTTCGCGTCGCCGAGCAGGCTATGCGAGCGGAAGCGATACTTGCCACCAACACGTCCGGCCTGCCGCTCGATGAACTCGCTGCCGTTCTTGAGCATCCGGAGCGATTCGGCTGCCTGCACTTCTTTAACCCCGCCACCCGTATGAAGCTGGTCGAGGTCTCCTCGCCAGACACGACGAGCGCGCAGACCCGCGAAAGGCTCGAGGCGTTCGCCCGGGCGCTCGGCAAAGTGCCGGTCACTGTGAAGTCGAGGCCCGCGTTCGTCGTCAATCGCGTTCTCATGCCGCTTATCAATGAAGCTGTCCGTTCCCTTGAAGAAGAAGCGGCGTCTGCCGAGCAGATTGACGAGGCCATCCGTCTTGGATTGAACCATCCGATGGGTCCACTCGAGCTTGCGGATCTGATCGGATTGGATGTTGTCGTGGATATCATGGATAACCTGGTCGAGCGAACAGGCGACGGCATCTACGCACCCCGACCTATGCTTCGCACGTTGGTCGGGCAGGGGCACCTCGGCAGGAAGACGTCTCGCGGGTTCTACGATCACAGCGCACCCCGTGCATAGCGCGAATGGGAGCGGGTTTCTGACACACAACCCCGGCCACTCGCCGGTGGCTATACAATGCAGGCATGCACGATTCCAAAGCAGCATGCATGGTGTCTGAGGTCACACAGCCTCTGCGCACCCTGTCCACCGTATCGTGGCTCGCCGCCGCTGCGTTCATCGGCGTGCTTGGCGGCCTTGCCGCAGCGCGTGAGATGCAGACGCTACTCATCGCGGGCATCGCAGGAATCGCGTTCGCGGCGATCGTCGCCCGGCGCTTCGAGGTGGGCGTCTTCGCGCTGCTCCTGACCCTGCCGCTCGACATCTACGGGCGTATCATCTCGAACCCGATTCCGCTCACGGCGTTCCAGGTCGTGCTTGTCGCCACGCTCGTCGCGTGGGCGCTGCGGATTCTCACCGATGCACGGCACTGGGTCCGGATCTCGGCCATGGACCTTGGAGTGCTCGCGCTCGTGTTCGCGGCGTTCATCTCGGCGACATTCTCGGTGGCGCCGGGCGACACGCTCTATGCGGCGGTGAGGGTCGTCTTCCTGTGGCTCTTCATGTTGCTCGTGGAGAACGGCATTCGGGAGGAGAAGCAGCTGGAGCAGTACTTCGGCGTGCTCATCGCAACTGCGGTCTTCTTCGGGCTGTTCGGCTTTGCACAGCAGTATGTGCCGGGCTTCGATTTCGGCAGTACGCACCAGAACCTCGCACTCGACGGCAGCGTCAACCTGTCGCGTGCCGCCGGACTCTTCGAGGACCCCAACATGTTCGCGGGGTATCTCTCGGCATGCTTCGCCGCGGCGTTCGCGTTCGCGGTGCATGCGCAGAATCGCACGAGGATGCTGGTTCTGCTTGGCGCCACCGCGGCCATCGGTATCGGTCTCGTTGTCACGTTCTCGCGTACCGGCTGGGTGGGTGCGGCCGTGGGCGCGGTAGTGGTGGCGCTCACAGCACCGAAGGGTCGTCGCGGTCGGATCATCGGCGGCGGCCTGGCGCTCGTGCTGGCCGTGATGCTGCTTGCGCCCGGACAGGTTGCCGAGCGGGCAGCTTCGATCTTCGATACCGAGCGCGATCTGTCGAACATCACGCGCTACGGCATGTACGTCTCCACCGTGGACATGATCGAGGACGACTGGGTCATCGGCACGGGCCTTGCCGCATTCGAGCAGGTGTATCCTGAGTACCGGCAGCCGGGGACGATTCTCAGTGTCCGGAAGCCGCACCAGCTGCCCGTAGCCTTCTGGGCCGAGATGGGTGTGTTCGGCCTCGCCGCCGAGATTCTGCTGATCGCTGCGCTTGGTGCGCTCTTCTGGCCCAGACGCGGCAGGCCGTGGACGGTCTTTGAGGCCGCATCGCTTGCCGGCCTGCTCACGCTGCTTGCCGGGACGTTCTTCCAGTACTATCTGTATTTCGAGTATCTCTGGCTGTTTGTTGCGCTCTGTGTCGTGTCTTCGCGGCTTGCGCGCATGAAGTTGAAAGGTGCTGAGTGACGTGGCGGAACAGCTTTCGTTCGGAGCGGTGAACGCAGTGCTCAAGCGGCAATGGTGGCTCATCGCCGCAGTCGTTGTCGTGGCCGCGGTCGTCGGCTACGCTGCTTCGCTCGGAGCCGACGATGTGTACACCGGTGTAGCGACGATTTCCATCGACACTGCTCCCTCATCGCGCTACCGCGGTATGCCGCTTGCCGATGACCTCGTCAAGGCGCTCTCGGATCCCGAGACGCGCTCGGCGATCGCCACGAAGCTCGGCGCTGAAGATTCCGAGGTCGCCGCGAGCTTGCGCGCAGCCGCCGCAGGCAACCCGCTCACCAGCATCAGGGTGACGTACACCGCTGCGTCGAAGGACGCTGCCGAGGCAGGCGCGCGAGCAGGAGCCGATCAGCTCGTCGAGGTGGTTGCGCGCACGATGGAGAAGGAAGTCGCCATCCGTCAGGAGCAGATCGGCGTGTCCGAGAAGGCCCTCGCAGCAATCGAGGACGCCCAGGAAGCACAGGGATCGAGCGCCCAGGATGCGTATCAGCGCTGGAGCATCGAGACGCAGCTGCTCGACTACAAGAACGCGCTCGAGGGCGTCCTCGGCGTGTACACCTATGACGGCACGACTACGTCCTCGGTGGCTCGCGCGTCAGACGCCCGTCAGAAGTCCGCGCTCGGCGCTGCAGTGCTCGGATTCGCGCTTGGCATCGTGCTTGCGGGTGTGAGGGAAGGGCTGCGCACCCGTACGTAACCGCCCGGCTACGGTGGGCGCAGCGCATGACAGGTTTCCGTGTGCCCGGTGATATACTCGGAGACTGGATGTAGCAGCCGAACCACGACGGAGGTCTTCCGTGCGCCGTAGTCATTACATCCGATTCGCTGCTGTTGTTGCGACCCTCGCGCTCGCGATGGGACTCGTTCAGGCACCCCGTGCCTACGCCGACATCATTCCAGCCGCAGGTCCCGTGTTCACGTTCGCGGGCAGCGGGTACGGCCATGGTATCGGCATGAGCCAGTACGGGGCCCAGGGCTCCGCGCTGGCTGGCAAGAGCTACACGTGGATCATCCAGCACTACTACACCGGCACGAACATCGGGACGATCGGCTCGTTCGATGCGAAGGTCAACATCGACTCTGCGTACACATCCACGTACGTCGCCTATGCCGGCCGCACGTCGTGGACGATCCGCTCGATCGATTCTCCGCTCGAGGTCTACCGCTCCGGTTCCGCAACGCTCACGCTTGACGCCAACGTTTACTACGTTCTCACCGCAAGCGGCAGCACCATTTCGGTCAAGACCGAGGCTGGCGTGCTCAAGGGCACGTTCGGGGGATCCAGCTGGGCAGCGCCCAAGGGCCCGGCCGCGACGTATCCTCCGCTCATCGAGGTCAAGAGCTCATCAGGCCCTTTCAACACCGGGTGGGTACGGTACCGGGGCAGGATGCTCGTTGACGTAAAGCCAGCCAATAAGCTCGCCCTCGTCAACTTCCTCGACATGGAGCAGTACCTGTACGGAGTCGTGCCGAGGGAAAGTCCGTCCTCCTGGGAGGCGGAGGCACTGAAGGCGCAGGCGATTGCCGCGCGTTCGTATGCCTACGCGGACGTTGCCGGTGGCAATGTCCTCAAGTGCACCACATACAGCCAGGTCTACAACGGGCATTCGCGGCTCGAAAGTGGCGTCGTGAAGATGCACGAGGCCACCACAACGAACGCCGCCGTTGCGGCGACGTCCAAGAGGGTCGTGAAGACGGCCGCTGGTGCGGTGGTCAAGACCTACTTCTTCTCCACCTCCGGTGGTCATACGGCGAATAACGAAGATGTCTGGGTTGGCGGGACTCCGATCGCCGCAATGCGCGGCGTAGCCGACACCTACGAGCATCTGGCGAATCCTGCGCTCGCGCCGTGGCCTTCTGTCGCGAGTGATTGGCCGAGCGGCGTACCTGCACCGAAGTTGACTGGTGCGACGACCTCATGGTGGCCCAAGCTGTCCGGATCGCAGTTCGCTGACCAGATTCGGACGGCCACAGGGGTGCCCGCCGCGCCTGCCTATGTCACCGGTGTTTCGGTTGAGAAGGCTGCGTCCGGTCACGCGCGCTACGTGAATCTCACGTTCAACAACGGCGCCACCGCGCGAATCAGCGGTGACTCGATCCGGAGCAAGCTCAAGCTACCTTCGACGAGGTTCACGATCTCCGGCTTCCCGATGAGCCGCATACAGGGCGCCGATCGATACTCGACCGCCATCGCCATTTCGCAGAAGGCGTTCTCCGGAACTGCTCCGGCGGTCGTCATCGCAAGCGGCGAGGCGTACCCGGATGCGCTTGCCGGCTCGGCACTTGCGGGGGCAGATGGCGGCTCGTTGCTGCTGACCGCGAAGGCGAGCCTCCCCGCGGCGGTCGAGACCGAGCTCAAGCGGCTCGCTCCCGCTCGCGTCTACATCATGGGAAGCAGCGCGGCCGTTTCCGAGGCAGTGGAGTCGCGCATTCGCACCGTTCTGCCCTCGGCTGTGACCACGCGCCTCGCGGGTGTGGATCGCTACGAGACGTCGCGCAAGGTTGCCGACAAGGTCTTCTCGCTTCGGGCGCCGACCAAGGTGATTGTGGCGAATGGCCTGGCGTGGCCCGATGCGGCGTCTGTTTCGGCGCTCGCCTATGCGAAGCACTATCCGATCCTGTTCTCCCGTCCGAGCGAACTCGGCACTGATACGGCCGGGTATCTCTCGGCGCGCAAGCCGGCTACCACCCTGGTGATCGGGAGCGAGACCGTTGTGTCCGCCGACGTCTACGGTGAGATTGCGCCACTCACGACGCACGCGGTCCGCCGCCTGCAGGGCGCGAATCGCTATGCCACCGCGGCAGCTGTCGCGCGCTTCAGCCTGGAAGCGGCTGAGGGGTTCTCGGCAAGCGAGGTCTACATCACGACCGGGCTCAACTATCCAGACGCCCTTGCCGGTGGCGTCATCGCCGGCAGAGGCATGCACCCCATCGTATTCACCGGGTTTGACGCCGTTCCGGCAGATACCGCGGCGTTCTTGAAGGAGAAGCGGCCAACAATCGGGTACATCTGGATTCTGGGTGGTGGTGGCGCGATTTCGAAGACAGGCGCCGGTGCCATTGATTCCGTGATGATGAACTAGCGTCCCGAGAGGAGCTCTTCCGTGGCTGTTTCGCTTGCGGTCCCCGATGCCGATGTGAGTCGTGTTGAAGCTGCGTCCCGGTTGCGGCCCCGTGTGGCAGTGGTGCTCGGCTCCGGACTCTCGGGGCTTGCTGATGTGGCCAGCGAAGCGGTGTCTATCCCGTACGGCGAGCTCGAGGGGTTCCCGCGCGTCGGTTCTGTCGTGGGACACGCCGGGAAGCTCGTCGTGGGTCTGCTCGGCGGCGTACCAGTCGTTCTGTTCCAGGGTCGGGCGCACCAGTACCAGGGCGTGAGCGCGCTTGATGCCGCGTATCCCGTACGACTTGCGACTGCGCTCGGCTGTGACACGGTCGTGGTGACCAATGCGGCCGGTGGCGTCGTTTCGCGGCTGGCGGTGGGCGATCTGGTGCTCATCTCGGATCACCTCAACCTCATGGGTACCAATCCGCTCACGGGATGGGCAGGTCCCGTTGGCGGGTTCCCGTTCGTGCCCATGCGCGATGCCTACGACCCAGAGCTTCGCGAAATCATGCTCGAGGTCGCCGCGCGGCAGGGCGTGAAGCTCACTGAGGGCGTGTATGCGGGGTTGCTCGGCCCGTCGTACGAAACGCCTGCCGAGGTCTCGATGCTGGCAGGTCTTGGCGCGGACATCGTGGGAATGTCGACCGTACCGGAGGTCATCGCGGCACGGGCGCTCGGAGTGCGCGTGCTCGGCATGTCGCTCGTGACCAACGCCGCTGCCGGGGTTGGGTTGTCGCATGCGGAGGTTCTGGAAGCGGGGGACAAGGCGGCCGCACAACTGCAGCGCCTGGTGACCGAGTTCGTGTCCCGCCTCTAGCACCACGCGTCAGTTCGTCCTGCTATACTTTGTCGGTTCAGGCAGCCCCATGCTTATGTACGTTCGAGCTAGGAATCCCTAAGGAGGCACTCACGTGCAGTACGACGTCAAAGACCTTTCCCTCGCCGCTGCCGGTAAGGCGCGCATCGAGTGGGCCGATAACGACATGCCCGTTCTCGCGAGCATCCGCGAGCGCTTTGAAGCCGAGAAGCCCCTTGAGGGCATCCGGATCGGCGCGTGCCTGCACGTGACGACCGAGACCGCGAACCTGATGCGTACCCTCAAAGCCGGTGGCGCCGAAGTCATGCTGTGCGCGAGCAACCCGCTCTCAACGCAGGATGACGTCGCAGCCGCGCTCGTTGAGGAGTACGGCATCGCCACCTTCGCCGTGAAGGGCGAAGACACCCCCACCTACTACGCGCACATCGACGCGGTCGTGGCCGCCAAGCCGCAGATCACCATGGATGACGGCGCCGACGTCGTCGGTCGCATCCACGCCGAGTTCCCCGAGGCGCTCGAGGGTATCCTCGGCGGTACCGAGGAGACGACGACGGGTGTCATCCGTCTCGCCGCGATGGCCGATGACGGTGCGCTCAAGTACCCGATCATCGCCGTGAACGAAGCGAACACGAAGCACCTCTTCGATAACCGCTACGGTACCGGTCAGTCCACGATCGACGGCATCATCCGTGCCACGAATCGCCTGATCGCCGGCCGCACGATCGTCGTGTCGGGCTACGGCTGGTGCGGTCGCGGCATCGCGAGCCGCGCTGAGGGTCTTGGCGGCAACGTCATCGTGTGCGAAGTCGACCCGCTCAAGGCGCTCGAGGCTGTCATGGACGGCTACCGCGTCATGCCGTCGGTCGAAGCCGCTGCGCTCGCCGACATCTGGGTCACCGTCACCGGCGACATCAGCGTCATCGACTCGCCGGCGTTCGACGCCATGAAGGACGGCGCGATCATCGCCAACTCAGGTCACTTCAACGTTGAGATCAACATCCCACACTTGCGTTCGGTCGCCGTCTCCACCCGCGAGGTACGTCCGCTCGTGGAGGAGTTCGTGCTCGCCGACGGCCGCAAGATCTTCCTGCTTGCCGACGGTCGCCTTGTGAACCTCTCATGCGCCGAGGGCCATCCGGCCTCGGTCATGGATATGAGCTTCGCGAACCAGGCGCTCTGTGCCGAGTTCATGGTGCAGAACTGCGCCGAGATGGAAGCCGGCGTCTATGAGGTGCCGACCGAGATCGACGAGGAGATCGCTGCGCTCAAGCTCGCGAGCATGGGTATTGAGATCGATGTGCTGACCGAGGAGCAGGAGAAGTACCTGAGCTCCTGGCAGGAAGGCACCGTCTAGGACTGCAGCTGAAACCAACGGGCCGGCGGGCGACTGCCGGCCCGTGTTCGTATCGGGAGTGATGCATGGCGATCAACGATATTCCGCGCACGATCTGGTGGGAGGACGGCCAGGTCGTTCTCGTCGACCAGTCACGGCTGCCGCTCGTGGGCGACCTGCTCGCCTGCAACACCTACGACGGCGTCTGCCAGGCGATTCGCGGCATGGCCGTACGCGGCGCACCAGCACTGGGAGTAGCAGCGGCGCTGGGAGTCGCGCTGTGGGCTACGACGGCAGGCGAGGAGATCGACGACCCCACGGCATTCCTAGCCGAGCTGGATCGGGTTGCCGACGAGATCGCCGGAACGCGTCCCACGGCCGTGAACCTCGCGTGGGGTGCCGAGCGCATGAAGCGCTTCGCCCGCGATAACGCCGACGTGAGTCTGCCGGAGATGCGCGCCCTCATCTTGCAGGAGGCACTCGCAATCCGTGCAGAGGACGAGGATCGCAATCGTGCGATTGGCGCGAACGGCGCGACGCTCATCGAGCCCGGTAGCCGCGTGCTCACGCACTGCAACGCCGGTTCGCTTGCCACGGCGTTTTATGGCACCGCTCTCGGCGTGATCTTCTCGGCACACGAGCAGGGCAAGATCGAGGGCGTTTGGGTGGATGAGACGCGCCCGGTCCTTCAGGGCGCGCGGCTGACTGCGTGGGAGCTTAAGCTCGCTGGCGTCCCGTTCAAGTTGATCACCGACAACATGGCGGCGAGCATCATGCGCGCCGGGCTGGTTGACGCGGTGATCGTGGGAGCTGATCGCATCGCCGCCAATGGCGACGTCGCCAACAAGATCGGCACCTACGGGCTCGCGGTGCTCTGCAAAGAGCACGGAATCCCGTTCTACGTTGCGGCACCGACCTCCACAGTCGACCTCACGCTTGAGAGTGGCGACGACATCGTCATCGAGCAGCGCGACGAGCGCGAAGTGACCGGCGTGACGGTCTCGGGAGTCATCGCACCCGAGTCGGCCTCGGCGTCACGTGCGTTCGATCTGCTGACCGACGGCGGCCCCTTTGAGGTGCCGATTGCGAAGGGCCATCAGATGGTCATCGATCGCAAGGGCGGTGCATACCGCTTCGACGGCTGGTTCCGCATAGCACCTCCGGGTATCGAGGTCTACAACCCCGCGTTCGACGTGACGCCCGCGGAGTACGTCACCGCCATCATCACCGAATGCGGCGTGGTTTGCGCTCCGTTCGCCGAGTCGCTTGCGCTCAATTGTCAGGGCTCCGGCGCCATTCACGAGTTGGGGTAGCACGCCATGTCGGTTGCCGCCCTCGCGCCCGTCATCCTCGGCGTGCTGGGCTATGTCGCGCTTGGCGTTGCCCTGCGCGTGAGTGGGCTGATGTCAGCCGAGGACTCGAAGCCGCTGAACACCGTCCTCATCTGGATCGCACTGCCGGCGCTCATCTTCACGACCGTGCAGCCGGCCCGGTTCGAGGCGAACATGGCAGTCATTCCGCTGCTTGCGTGGATTATCGCCGCTGTCGGCATAGCGCTCGCGTGGCTGCTCACACGAGCCTTCAAGCTGGAAGGACCCACCGCGGGAGCATTCATCCTGGTCGTGGCATTCGGCAACACCGCGTACATCGGCTATCCGGTCGCCTCGGCGTTGCTGGGTGATGCAGGGCTTGTGCGTGCGATCTTCTACGACCTGTTCGGCAACACTGCCGCAATCATCACAGTCGGTGCGCTCATCGCGAGCCACTATGGCGACCACGACGTGAAGGTGAATCCGCTTCGCGAGCTGGTGACATTTCCGCCGTTCATCGCTCTGGTCGTTGCGCTCACCCTGCGTTCAGTTGTGGTTCCGATTGAGGTCAGCGCCTGGTTAGGTGCGCTCGGTAAGCTGGTGATACCGCTGATCATGGTGAGCGTGGGGCTGTCGCTCAAACCGAAGGCGATGCGGGCTCATCTCGGCAAGCTCGGGGCCATCGCGGCGACCAAGCTCGTTGTGATGCCGCTCTTCGCGCTGGCGGTGGGAAGCGTGGTGCTGAGCGATCCGGCCTCACTCCGCGTCGTGGTACTCGAGGCGGGCGTGCCCTCGATGATGCTGACGCTCGTGTTCGGCATGAAGTACCGGCTGGATGTGGACCTGATCGCCTCGGCGATCCTGGTTACGGTCGTGGGAGCGATGCTGACGATTCCCCTCATGCAGGTGCTCGTGTAGCCGACTCCCCGGGGGTGGGGGGGGTCGTGTGGGCGTTCTGGCGGTGCTCTCGGAGATCATCTCTCCTGTCGTGTGCGCAGGTTGTACGCTGCCCGGTGCCGCGCTGTGCGTGAGGTGTCGTGCCGAGACACCTTTCATCGACCGCTCGCGGGCGTGCCCCAAGTGCGGGTCCGAGATGGACGGGACTCGGTGCGCAGAGTGCGTGGACCGCTCCTTCGCGTTCGCCGGAGCGGTGTGCGCCGGCCGACTTGAGCCGCCGCTCTCCCGTGTGATCGCGCTCTACAAGGATGCCGCCGAACGCAGATATGCAGATCTGCTCGGCCAGCTACTGATCGACGCGTGTTCCGACTGGCGCGGTTGGCCCGACGCCGTGTGCGCGATTCCGCCCACGCGCATGGCGCGAGCACGCCGCGGCTTCGACCACACGGAAGCCCTCGCCCGTTCGCTGGCGCGTGGGCTTGAAGCGCCCTGGCGATCGCTTCTGACCGTCGCGCGCACGGACGATCAGCGTCACCTTGGCCGAGAGGCGCGGTTCGCGAACATGGCCGGAGCGTTTGCGGTTCCAGACCGACTCGTCGTTCCAGCCCGGGTGCTTGTTGTCGATGATGTGTTCACAACAGGGGCCACGCTTGACGCGGCGGCGCGTGCCTTGTGCGCGGCTGGAGCATTCGAAGTCCGTGTCGCAGCAGTCGCGCGTGCGCAGGCGCAGCGGTTACCGTCCCCGCCTTCGCAGATTGCCGAAGAGAACGGTGCAGGCGACCACAGCGGCAAACGCCGCCCAGGGACCGCCGCCAGCTGCGTCGTTCATGCTGAACACGGCAACGATGCCCATGCCTAGCGCGGCACCGATGACCGCTCCCGCGTAGCCCTTCCACACCGAGAAAGGTCGGCTTCTGTAGCGCGCAACGGTCCACGGACCAAGTGGGGCGCCGATGACAAGGCCCAGGAGACCGCCCATGAGCGCACGAGCGATGTCCTGCAGCCCCTCCGTGCCGATGATCACATCGAGAAGCCAGCGCGTTCCGGCGCCGAAGGCATACGCAAAGACGGCCGCCGTGAACGATGCGGCGATCGTCTCGAGCATGTAGTCGGTCGCACCCGGTCTCTGGCTGGTATCTGCGGCCATGCGTATCTCCTCGGCAGTGGTTGGGCGCTACCGGGAGTATTCCCAGCGGCGATTACAGTGTGGCACGTCGCCGAGAACCGGTGCGCTGTTTCCTGGTACACTTCTGGGTGCTTCCATCCGGGTCTGTGGTTGCGGGCGCGCAAGCGCCTCAGTCCAAGGTAGATGCGGCCGAAAGGACCCACGTAAGCCGGCGGTTCGCCGTCGCGCGAGCATGGCGCGTCTTAGGGGTAAGTCGTACCGTCCGGTCCAGCCATCCCGGCAGGCGGGCGAGAGGGCCGGTAGTGAGATAACATCAAGCGGAAGCTCCGGTACGCGAGTGTGGGGCCAAAGACCAGGTCAGCCGGATGGAAGCACTTGAATGATCTACGACTGGAGGAATCGATGACCCGCACAAAGCGCGCGCTTGCGCTGATTCTCTCGGCCGTCTTGCTCGTGGCTGTCACCGGTTGCGGTGGCGGCGAGAAGCCGACCTCACTCACCCCGAGCATCGCACCCCCTCTGATCGCCAAGGAGGGCGTGCTGCGTGCGGGCGTTGACCTGTCGTACCCGCCGTTTGCGGGAGAGGACAAGGGGCAGAAGGTCGGTATCGATGTTGACGTTGCCGCTGCGCTTGCGGAGCGCCTGGGCCTCACTCTTGAGCTGGTCGACATCAAGCCGTCTGACGCTCCGGCTGCACTGCAGAACAAGCAGATCGACGTCGCTTTCGGCGCACTATCGCTGGCAGATGCGGTGCTCGCGGGTCTCACGCCAGCGGGATCGTACGTCGCGGACGGTCCGGGGTACTTCTCGATCGTCGCGAGCGGAACGGCTGCGCCCGAGGTCACACCTGCTTCGCTCGCCGGAATGAAGGTGGGTTGCCAGAAGGAGTCGGCCGCGTTCTGGAAGCTTGAGTCCGAGTACGGCCAGGGCTTCGCGACCTCTTTTGACTCACTCCGCGAAGGGTTCGACGCTCTGAAGGCTGGAAGCATCGACATCCTCGTCGCCGACGCGCTTGTGGGCGCGTACATCGCCAGGGACTACGCCGATGTCCGGTTTGTGGGACAACACGGCCAGGCCGCGGGTCTTGGCGTGGTTGTCGCGCCCGACGCCACGGAGCTTGAAGCCGTGGTGCGCACGACGCTCGATGCGTTGGCGTCCGAGGGTGTGCTCGACACCATTCGCACCAAGTGGGTCGGGAACCTGCCTGCGCTCGAGGTCGCCGGGTCGACTGAGACGAGCACGACGCCGTAGGCACGAAGAACCGAATCTGACCAACGAGGGCCGGGGCGAATACGCTCCGGCCCTCGTGCATAGTCGATGTCCACCGCTGCATACATTGCGGCTTCTCTGACATTCTATGCGGGCTGCGCTATAGTTATGCAACGTGATGTGGAGGAGGGCATTCATCGTGCCCGTCGTGTACGTTGAAGGAGGATTCATGTCGAAGAGCAAGAAATGGTTGGCCCTCGCGCTTGCCGTCGGACTCGTACTGGCCCTTGGCCTGTCCGGTTGCGCAGCCAAGACTGACGAAGGCACCACGGACGGCACCGGTGGCGGCGAGCCTGCGGCGGCCGGCATCAAGAGCGTTGACGACCTCAAAGAGGGCGACAAGATCGGCGTCCAGTCCGGCACGACCGGTGAAGGTTGGGCCAAGGAGAACCTCGAGCCCAAGGGCATCGTTGTGGTTCCTTACGATGACGTCCTTCTTGCCTTCTCCGCACTTCAGGCTGGCGACGTCGTTGGCGTTATCAACGATCTGCCGATCTCGCAGGATGTTGTGAAGGACCAGACTCGCGGCCTTGAGATCGTTCAGGAGATCAAGACCGACGAGCAGTACGGCTTCGCCTTCAGCAAGGAGAACACCACCCTTCGCGACAGCGTGAACTGGGCGCTCGCAGAGGTCATCAAGGACGGCACCTACAAGACGGTGTACGCGAAGTGGTTCGGTGGCGATCCCATGTCGATGCCCGAGCCCATGAGCGGCGTCACCGCCAAGCCCGCAAGCATCAAGACGCTTACCGCTGGCAAGATCATCGTTGGCTCCGACACCGCATACCCGCCGTTCGAGAACGTTGAAGGCGGTCAGACGGTTGGCTTCGACGTCGATCTCATGAACGCGATCGGCGAGAAGCTCGGCGTCACGGTTGAATTCAAGAGCTACAAGTTCGACGCCCTGATCACGGGCGTGCAGGCTGGTAGCGAGTTCGACATGGTCGGTTCCGCCATGACGATCACCGACGAGCGCAAGCAGTCGATCGACTTCTCGGATCCCTACATCAACTCGAACCAGTCACTCGCGGTCAAGAAGGCACAGTAGCCTGTCGCAGTGAGGTAGAATGCTAAGGGCCGGCGACAATGTCGCCGGCCCTGACGCATGAGTTCTCTCGAGGAGGCCGCGTGAAGTCAAAGATTCGCAATGCGGCGTGGTACACCGCGCTGACACTCGTAACGGTCGTTATCCTCGCGCTTCTGCTCACTATGGTGGGACCGGCGCGCCTGCTGTACGAGGATCCCCCTCGACGGGGTTCGACCGATCCCGCTCAGATCATTCGCTTGATCTCGCCGACGAAGGACGTCCTCACGATCGGCAGACGCGCGGACGTTGTTCCGCAGAACGCCGTGCTCGAGGACAATCTTGCTGCGACTATAACCCGCACGCCCGCGGGCGCTGGCATGCACAAGAGCACATGGGTTCTCACCTCCGAGGAGACCAGTCCTACGCCGGTGCTCCTGAACGGTTCCGCGCCCGCCGATGGCGCCGCGCTGAAGGATCAGGATGTGCTCACGGTAGGCGGGGTTGAGCTGACCTTCACCGCCGGCCGCCGCGGCCTTCTCGGGGCGCTCGACTGGTGGGAATCGGGCAAGGTATCGCACCTGTTCGCGTCGCCACAGGTCATCTCTGAAGCGTTTCCGGTCCTTCTCGCCGCATACCCGATCTCCCTGGTTGCGGTGTTCGTTTCCTTCCTGCTGGCAATTCCCGGCGGTCTGGCCCTTGCGTTTATGAAGATGGCCAAGTCCCGCTGGTTCCGGTTCCCGGCCACCGCGTACGTGGACTTCGTGCGAGGAACGCCGATCTTCCTGCAGATTCTGCTTGTATTCTTCGGTCTCCCGTTGATGCCACCATGGCAGCTGCTCGTTCAAACGTTCCCGAGTATCAACGACGCGGGTCTCTTTGGCGTCTCGAACTCGATGTGGCTGCGCGCGTTCGTCGTGCTGGCCTTCAACTCGGCCGCCTACATGGCCGAGATCTTCCGTGCGGGCATTCAGTCCATCAGCAAGGGTCAGATGGAGGCAGCACGCTCGCTCGGCATGAGCACAGCCGCGGCGATGGCCTACATCATCATCCCGCAGACGGTGCGCCGAATTCTGCCGACGATGATGTCCGAGTTCATCCTGCTGTTCAAAGACACGTCGCTGTTCGCGGCTGTGGGTCTTATGGAGATCGTCATGCGTGCGCGTGAAGTCGCGTCGACAACGCTCAACGTTTCGGCGTACCTCCTGGCTGCCGTCTTCTATCTCGTGATCACGGTACCGCTCGGCCGTATCGTGCAGCAGATGGAGAACCACCTGGCGGCATCGGAAGGCGGCGGCTCGGCCACCTTCGAGAAGAGCACCGAGGACAACATCCATAAGGTCACAAAGATGAAGCAGGGTCTTGCTGAACCGACAACGGATGGGATGTGATGATGATGACGAGCGCAGGCGATCCCATCGTTCGCATCCGGGGTCTCATGAAGAACTTCGGCGAGGTTGAGGTACTCAAGGGTGTGGACATGGACGTCCAGAAGGGCGAGGTCGTCGTTATCCTCGGCCCGTCCGGTTCCGGCAAGTCCACGCTGCTTCGGTGTGTGAACCGCCTTGAGGAGCCGACCGGCGGCGAGATTTGGTTCGAGGACGTGCAGGTCAACTCGCCCAAGACGAACATCAACGAAGTGCGCGAGAAGATCGGGATGGTGTTCCAGAGCTTCAATCTGTTCCCACACCTCACGGCCAAGGGCAACGTGATGCTTGCCCAGCGTAAGGTCATGAAGCGCTCGAAGGACGACGCCGATCGGATCGCGATCGAGCAGCTGGAGCGGGTGGGCCTCGGCGATCGCGTCGACTACTACCCAGCGCAGCTTTCGGGTGGGCAGCAGCAGCGGGTGGCGATCGCGCGCGCGCTGGCGATGGACCCGCATGTCATGCTTTTCGACGAGGTTACGTCAGCACTCGACCCGGAACTCGTTCGCGGCGTCCTCGACGTCATGAAGGAGCTCGCCCTTGCCGGCATGACGATGCTCGTGGTGACCCACGAGATGGGCTTCGCCCGGGAGGTTGCCAGCCGGGCGGTCTTCATGGACGGCGGCGTCATCGTTGAAGAGGGCACGCCGGAGGAGGTCTTCGACCGTCCTCAGAATGAGAGAACCAAGGATTTCCTCGGACACATCAGCTAACCGGTCCGGAATACTGACCCGCGGCGAGCCGCTTGTGACGGCGCGTCGCGGGTATCTTCATGAATGACCGGATCGAACAGGAGGCCTACGATGAAGATGATCATCAAGGGACGGCACATGGAAGTCACGCCGGCCATCCGCGCGTATGCCGAGGAGAAGATCGGGCGCACCGCCAAGATCCTCGACAGCATGATCATGAGCGCGGAAGTCGAGCTTTTTACCGAGAAGAATCCGTCGATTGAGAACGGCCAGGTAGCGGAGGTCACGGTATACACCAAAGGTCATGTGATTCGCGCGAAGGAAGCCGCGTCGGATATGTACGCCGCAATCGACCTGGTCTCCGAGAAGCTTGAGAGACAGGTTCGGAAATTCAAGACGAAGATTGTCGACCGCCGCCGGACGCCGGTCGTGATGCCGCCGGTCGCGACGCTGCCGGCCGAGATTGAACCGGCCATCGTGAAGCGGAAGGTCGTCGAGGTCAAGCCGATGTCTCAGGACGAGGCGATCCTGCAGCTCGAGCTGTTGGGTCATGACTTCTTCGTGTTCTCATCGGCAGAATCCGAGGAGATCAGCGTGCTATACCGTCGCAACGACGGCGACTACGGATTGATCGAACCGCGGTAGTTCGATGCCGAGTTCACTCCGAGGGAGGCGCCTGCGCCTCCCTCTTTGTTTGTAACAATGAGTATCAAGCGATGTGCTTACGGTTGACATGCATGAAAACGGCAGACTATCGTTGAGGCAGTATCCATGATCGGGCCGGAATCGAACCAGCGTCGAAGTCGAGTCGGACCACACACCAGCAGGGGGTCCCGAGTGGAGAATATGGTTTCGTCGGCGCTTATCGCTGAGATAGAGGAATCGCTATCTCAGGTCGCCGAGATCAAGGCGGCGCGCGTTGTTGCTTCCTCGGACGGGTTCATCGAGGAGATACACGTGCTCGCTCTGCCCACGAAGACTCCGAAGCAGCTCGTACGCGACATCGAGTCGACGATCATGGCCGCATTCGGCATCGCCATCGACCACAAGATCATCTCGATCGCGCAGCTCGGTCCGGACGTTCTCCCCAAGCCAGCAACCAAGGTGCACTCGCGCGCGCGGATCCACGCCATCAACGCCGAAGTGACCGGGGTTCAGGCTGTCAGCACTGTGACCCTTGAGCTCGAGGGTGACGTGTACACGGGCACGGCCTCAGGTCCCGCGAGTCAGACGGGCAGGCAGCGGTTGGTGGCACTTGCCACACTCAACGCTGTTGAACAGTACCTTCATGGCAGCATGAGCTTCGCGCTCGAGGACGTAGAGGTCGTGCGTCTCGGCCGAGAATCGGTGGCCGTTGCGTGCATCGTGCTCGTAACCTCGCTCGGAGAGCAGGCATTCTCAGGTTCAGCGCTGGTGCGTCAGAACGAGAAGGACTCAATCGTCAGGGCGACGCTGGATGCGATCAATCGACGGATGGGTTTCTTGACAACTCCATAGAATCCAAGTTTGGGCCAACGCCGTGAACACCGGTTTGGACACTGTCAGTGCACGATTACAGCGGAGCGGACAGCGTTCTTCCATCATTAGCGGGATGGGAGAAGACCCGAAATCACCGTAAAGGGGGTCTTCTCACATGAAGAGAATCATTTTCCTGCTTAGCTCTCTCGCCGCGCTCGTACTGGGCGGCGGGGCCTG
>CAKMKD010000013.1 GCA_927439865.1 uncultured Coriobacteriia bacterium
GAGATCCGCGCCACGTCGCCGGACATGGCGGGGGCGTTCTTCTGCCAGGGAACGATCCATTTTTCCAATAACCCGCTCGTGCGGGGATCGGTTATCGCGGGCAAGATTGACTCGGGCGGGCCGAACATGTGCCTCGTCACAAACCCGCTCCTGCCAACGTATCTTCCCGAGTCTCTGCCGGGGGTCGACCGCGGCTTGCTGATGCCCGGACTCTGGACGCGAGGCTGAGTCTATTGACAAAGTGTGTATGTCTGCGGTTCGATGATACGCAGTGTATGCAGGTATTGGTGTTCACAGCGCTTGGCGGCACGAACTCTATGCTCTAGAATGGCCTGGGGGAACGTCGCACATCACAGCAGAAGTCGAAGCCTAGTCGTTGTAATGATTGAAGGAGGACTCCTTTGGGCTCGCTCTCCTTCGGCAGCAGTTCGTCGACAGTTGGCCTGGATATCGGGACCGATCATGTGCGTGCCGTGCAGTTGCGGCAGGCAGGTGCTGGTTTCGCGCTTTCGGGCTACGGTGCCGTCGAAGTGCCGATGGGTGCGGTCGTCGAGGGCGAGATCGTCGACATCGAGGCCGTAACCTCAGCCATCAAGGAAGTCTGGCGTCGCTCCGGTGTCCGGGGTAAGGACGTCTCAATCGGCGTTTCTAATCAGAAGGTTATTGTTCGGCTAATCGATCTCCCGTTTATGGAGCGCGCCGAGCTTGCCGGTGCGATTCAGTACCAGGCTCAGGACTACATCCCGATGGCCATCGAGGAGTCTATCCTGGACTTCCAGATCATCGGTGACTACATGACCCCAAGCGACGAGCACATGATGGAAGTGCTGCTCGTTGCCGCGCATAGAGACATGATCAGTTCGACGGTGGCTGCTGTGGAGGGCGCGGGGCTTCGGCTCAGCCAGATTGATGTCTCATCTTTCGCGATCGTGCGCTCCCTCATGGGATTGAATGGCATGTCTGACCTCGACGAGTCCGGGTTTGCCACCGGGATTATCCACATCTCGTCAGGCATCACCAACATCGCCGTGGTTGAGAAGGGGATCCCCCGGTTCAACCGAATCTCGTCGCTCGCGGGGAACCAGTTCACGCAGGCAGTTGCCAACGTCTTGAATCTCACATTCGACGAAGCGGAGCACCTGAAGATCACCGTCGGGCTGCCGGATATTGAAGGTGGAGCAGCAGTGCCGCCGGATGTCGATCCAGCGGTCGCACCGATAGTGCAAGATTCCCTTGAGCGCGAAGTGAACAAGTTTATCGCCGAGGTTAGGCGGTCGCTCGACTACTACCTCACGCAGACTTCGCAGGTGCGTACGATTCAGCGGATCCTCCTGACAGGGAGTGGCGCTCAGCTCAAGAACCTGCCGAGCTTCCTTGAGAAGGGGCTGCAGGCCCAGGTCGTCATCGGCGACCCTCTCGCGCGCGTCCAGGTACCCGCGAACTTGCAGCAAGCTGTGTTCGCTGACCGGATGGGCAGCGCCACGGCTATCGGCTTGGCGATGGGGGGAGTTGAGCTGTGATGCGAATCAACCTGCTTCCTCCCGAGATACTCGAAAGGCGGAAGTCTGAGAAGCGGCTCGTCTACGTCGCCCTAATCGCCGTACTCGTCGTTGTTGTCCTCGCCGGCGTCTTTGGCTTTGCGTTCATGCAAACGAACGCGAAGAAGCAAGAAGTCGCGACGCTCGAGCAGGAGCTCGCCACCACGCAGGCCCGCGCGAACGAACTCGGAGTCTTCGAGCAGAAGTCGTTGGAACTGCAGCGTCGCAAGTCGGTGGCGGACACAGCGCTCGCAGGTCGGCTCAATTGGTCGAGGCTCTATGACGAGCTTTCTCTAGTCATGCCGCCGGATCTTTGGGTATCCGTCGTCAACTCTGACGAGAAGACCGGACTGCAGATCGACGGCTATGCCGTCGACAGTGCCACAGACTCGCCCGACATGGGACACAAATCGATAGCGAAGCTTCTCGTTCGGCTTGCAGATCTGGAGCAGCTTGAGGACGTCTGGCTGACGAATGCTGCAAAGACATCTATCAACGATTCGCCTGTCATTCAGTTCAGCGTGACCGCAGCCGTGACCGAATCAGCGGTTGCGACTTCAGTCGCCGGGAATCAGTAGGGGCTGGGTGACATCATGAACCGACTCTCAGTCCAGGCACAGATGATCGGTGCGGGGGTGCTCATAGCCCTAGTCGTGGTAGGAGCCCTGTTCCTACTCGTACTTCCGGAGTTCGATAAGGCCGCCGTGCTTGACGTCCGCATGCAGGAACTCGATGGACAGATCATCACCGAGAAGGCTCTCGTCGAACGCAGGCAGAGCGCAAAGGCACAGGCTGCTCAGACGGAGGTTGACCTCATCAAGGTTGCCAACCAGGTCCCGGAGTCTCCGGAACTGCCGTCGCTGATCATCAACCTCCAGGACACCGCAAACCAGTCGGGTCTGGTGTTCGCGCAGATCACGCCCCAGATTCCGGCGCCTGCGGTTGGCGTCGATGGTCAGCCTGCGGGGTACAGCCTCATTCCCATCGACGTCAAGGTTGAAGGGCAGTGGGCAGACCTTATCGAGTACGTACGCAAGCTCGGCAAGTACACCCGTGGCATGCGTCTGCGGACGGTCCAATTCTCGTCGGTGGATGGCACTGCCGAGAAGCCACGCTACGTGGAAGCGAGAATCACACTCGAGGTCTATACGATGTCCGTACTCAACGTGAACAACACCGCTGCCGCCCCGTCTGCCCCGGCTACGCCGCCGGCAGATGCGCAGCCTTCGCAGTAGTTCGACGGAAGGAAGACCGTGCCCGACGAGCTTGCAGGTCCCGAGAGCATTGAGCCCCAGGTGATGGCGCCTGTTGAGACCGTTGTGCCCAATAAGGGCAACAAGGGGCTGTTTATCGTGCTGGGTGCCTTGGCGGCTCTCGCACTCATCGGGGTTGTCGTCGCCGTGCTCGTCTTGTCGGTTTTCCGAAGCGCCGTGAACGAAGTTGAGGTTCGGGTGCCCGAGGGCCAACCCGTTCAGCAGGGCGGTTCTGTCGTCGCGACGTCTGGAGTGGAGACAGCTCTACCGGCCGGAGCAGTGAGCAACGACGAGGTGTTCACCTTCCGGGACATCTTCGCGCCGCTCGTGGGTGCTGTCACGCCGGTGACGAGCCCTACTGAGGCGGAGGTCACCGACCCCGTCACACCGGGTGAGTACTCTGCGGGCACCCTGTATCTGGTGTCGATTGGCACCGAGGATGGCGCCGATTACGCGAGCATGATCTGGGATGGCAAGACATACAAGCTCAACGAGGGAGAGGCGATTCCAGGGACACCCTGGAAGGTTCTCGAGATTCGTACAAGTGACGTTGTCATGCTCTACGGCGACCAGCAGGTAGTTCTCTCGGTCGGTCAGGGCATCTCAAAGTAGTGAGTTACCCGGGTGCCCCGCCCGGTACGAGAACTCCGTAGAAGCGCCGCGTAATGCGGCGTTTCGCGTTCCTGGTAGAATCTCACCAGCCGATCGGGAGGCCGCACAATGCGCTATACGACAGCCGGAGAATCGCACGGACGCGCTCTCGTCGCCATTGTGACGAACGTTCCGGCGGGTATACCGCTCGATCAGACCGTGATCGATCGTGACCTGGCTCGCAGGCAGATCGGCTACGGACGCGGCGGGCGGATGAGCATCGAGACCGACAAGGCGTCCGTGCTGTCTGGTGTCCGCTTCGGTCACACGCTCGGCACGCCGGTGGCGCTGACTATCGGTAATCGTGACTGGGACAACTGGACCGAAGTCATGTCCACATGGGGCGAGCCAGTCGAACCTTCGAGAGTGACCGCGCCTCGACCGGGGCACGCGGATCTTGCTGGCATCCAAAAAACTAATTCCAGGGACATTCGGGACGTTCTTGAGCGCGCGAGTGCTCGCGAAACAGCGGCGAGGGTTGCTGCCGGGTCGATCGCTCGCGCGTTACTCGCGGCACTCGGGGTGTCGGTCGCCTCCTGCGTAATGAGTATTGGAGACGCGGTCAGTGACTTTGACGTGGCGAATGGTCAGCTCGATCGGGAAGCCATAGAGGCCAGCGATGTCCGGTGTCCGGATGAGTCCGCAGCGACGCGCATGCGCGCGGCCATCGACGCGGCTCGTAATGCGGGCGAGAGTCTTGGCGGAGTCTTCGTGGTTGTCGCAACCGGTCTGGTGCCTGGCCTTGGAGGGTACGCTCAGTCGGATCAGAAGCTCGACGCACGCCTCGGCGCCGCTGTGCTGTCAATTCCGGCCATCAAGGGCGTCGAGTTCGGGGATGGATTCGCACTCGCCGCTGCGCCGGGTTCACGCGCTCACGACGAGATCCTCCACTCGGCGGACAGGGGCTTTTACCGAGGGTCGAACCATGCCGGAGGACTGGAAGGCGGTATGACGAACGGGGAACCGCTGGTTCTGCGTGCTGCAATGAAGCCGATCCCAACACTGATGACGCCGCTCGCCAGCGTCGACATTGACACGCTTAAGGCTGTCGATGCATCCAAAGAGCGTTCTGACGTTTGTGCGGTGCCGGCTGCTGCAGTCGTTGCCGAGGCAGAGGTCGCACTCGTCCTCGCATCGGCGTACGCGGAGAAGTTCGGCGGCGACACGCTCGGCGACATGCAGGCAGCGCTCGCGTCGTACCGGGTGAGGATCCGTACGTGAGCCACATCATGCTCATAGGGTTCATGGGCGCTGGCAAGTCCCGGGTGGGGGCTGCGCTGGCCGAGAAGCTCGGCCTGGACTTTGTAGACCTTGATCGTCTGATCGAGCAGCGCGAGGGCTCACCTGTGACCGAACTGTTCGCACGGGGCGGGGAGAGCGCGTTCCGCGATGCCGAGCATGCCGCGCTGCAATCGTTGATCGCACACACGCCAGCTGTCGTCGCGTGCGGCGGCGGCATCATCGTTCGCGATGAGAACCGTGCGCTGCTGCGGCAGCTTGGACGGGTCGTGTATCTCGCCGTTAGCGCGGCAGAGGCGCTCGCGCGAATCGGTGACACTAGCGGCCGACCCCTCCTCGCGGGGGACTCGGCCCGGCTCGCTCCGCAGATTCTCGGGGCACGGCTCTCGCTCTACCGCGCCGCCGCGGACTACATAGTCGACACGGGTGGTCGCACGCCCCGTGAGGTGCTGGACGAAGTCATCTCGCTTCTGCAGCCGGATTCACCTGCGACGACCATTCGAGTGTCAGTCGGCGATGGTTATGACATCAGCGTCGGTTCCGGTCTGATTCGCACTGTGGGCGATGTTGTTCGTTCGTCGGTGGGGGAGCGCAGGGTCGTCATCGTGAGCGACACGAATGTGGCGTCGCTCTATGCCGCTGACGTGAGTGAGTCACTCGCCTCAGTTGGAGTCGAGTCTGAGCTTGTTGTGATCGACGCTGGTGAGTCCTCGAAGAGCTGGGCTACCGCTGGAGCGATCGTCAGCGAGCTCGCAGGGCGCCGCTTGGGTCGTGATGGCGCGGTCGTTGCGCTCGGTGGCGGCGTGGTAGGCGATGTCGCGGGCTTCGCGGCGGCGGTCTACGTGCGTGGCGTACCCGTGATACATGTGCCCACGACGCTACTCGCGCAGGTCGACAGCTCTATCGGCGGCAAGACCGGCGTCGATCTGCCGAGCGGTAAGAACCTCGCCGGCGCCTTCTGGCAGCCAGCGGCTGTCATCTCGGACATCTCCGTCCTTGCGACGCTCCCTGAGACCGAGTGGGTCTCCGGACTGGCCGAGGTCGCGAAGACCGCGCTCCTGGCAGGTGAGGAGCAACTCGCCGCGCTTGAGCATGCCGCACCGCACCTGTGCTCGCGCGATCATGTCGCTGTCGAGGAGGCAGTCCTCATGGCGGCCCGGTTCAAGGCCGGCGTGGTCAGCGGCGACGAGCGTGAGTCTGGTTCCCGAGAGTGCCTTAATCTGGGGCATACCCTCGGCCATGCGCTTGAACGTGTTGCAGGCTATGGCTCGGTGCCGCACGGCATGGCCGTGGCTGTGGGAATGCGGTTCGCCGCACGCATCGCCGAGGAGGTCGTTGGAGCGTCAAGCGCGCTGACGACCCGGACTGACGATCTGCTCGATGCCCTCGGCGCCACTGACCCCATTCCTGTCGGGATTGGTGCAGAAGCGCTCATTGACGCTATGCTCGACGACAAGAAGACACGGGGCGGGGTTGTGCGATTCGTCCTGGTTCGTCAGCCCGGCGACTGGTCGGTTGTGCCGGTCGAGGTCACGGTACTGAAGCGGCACCTGGACGCGTTGCTCCACAGCGAGTAGAGGAGTGGTCGGCATGCTACGAGTTCTGATTGTGAACGGTCCGAATCTGAATCTCCTCGGCAGACGCGAGACGGGCGTCTATGGCTCCAAGACCCTGGAAATGATCGAGTCCGAGCTCCTCCAGTTTGCAGATGAGATGTCAGTGGAAGTGGTGTTCTTCCAGTCGAACCATGAGGGTGCGATCATCGACCGACTCCATGCGGCGCTCGACGATGTCGACGGCATCGTCATCAATCCGGGCGCGCTCACGCACTACTCCCTTGCCCTCCGAGACGCGATCGCAGCCGTTGGGATCCCGGTCGTTGAGGTTCACATGAGCAACATCCACGGACGCGAGGCGTTCCGACAGGAGAGTGTGACCGCTGCGGTCTGTGTGGGTCAGATTTCGGGGTTTGGCGCCGACTCATACGCTCTCGGGCTTCGCGCGGTCATCAACATCATCAAGGCGGCTGTCGATGCACGCTGAGCAGAGACTCGCTGCGCTGCGACGACGCCTGCTTGAGGATGGCGTTCATGCCGTCCTCTTGACCGGTGTCTCGAGCATGAGGTATGTCACAGGGTTCGACGAGGTGTTCGATCCGATGATCAACGCCGCCTGTCTCGTGACGCCGGAGATCGCGCGGTTCTACACCGACAACCGGTACGCTGAGGCGGCAGCCGAGGCGGCCGAGGGCACGCCCTGGGTCGTTCGCGTCCCCGTCGAGTCACTCTATATCGAGGCGTGTAGCGAGCTTCACGCAGATGGCGTCATGGAGCTGGCGCTCGAATCATCGGTCCCCTACGGTCGATTCAAGTTCATCTCCGAGCAGTTCGTTGGCAGCGTCAAGGTCATCGACGGCATGGTCGAGGAGATACGCCAGGTCAAGGAGTCGCGTGAGCTTGAGCGCATCGAGGCGGCGGCGCGTCTGACAGACCGCGCCTTCGACCACGTTCTCGGCCTTATCGGCCCGGGCATGACTGAACGCGAGGTTGGGCTCGAGCTGGAGTTCTTCATGCGTCGCAACGGCTCGGATGATGTCGCCTTCGACCCGATCGTGGCGAGCGGTCCAAACTCCGCGAAGCCACATGCGGGCGTGAGTGACCGTGTGATCGAGCGAGGTGACTTCCTCAAGCTGGATTTCGGCGCCCGGATCATGGGGTATTGCTCGGATATGACGCGGACACTCGTCATCGGCCCTGCGAGCGAACGACAGCGCGAGATTCATGCCGCGGTGCTCGAAGCGAACCAGGCCGGGATCGCTGCGGTGAAGGGCGGTGTGCCGGCGAAGAGCGTGGACGCGGTCGCCCGTACGATCCTTGAGAGCCACGGGATGGCCGAGTACTTCACGCACGGGCTCGGGCACGGGGTGGGACTCGACATTCACGAGCTTCCCACGGTCGGGAAGCTCAGCCATGACTCCCTGCGGGTCGGTTCGGTCGTCACGATCGAGCCCGGCGTCTACATCCCCGGTTTCGGCGGTGTTAGAATCGAGGACCTGGTAGCAGTCGAGGAGACCGGCGGGCGCGTTCTGTCCTCGGCGAATCGTGAATTGATCGAGATCTAGAAAGGGTTCATCCCATGGCAGTCACCACCAGCAACTTCAAGAACGGCATGTGCATCATGTACGACGGCAAGATGTGGATCATCGTCGACTTCCAGCACGTCAAGCCCGGCAAGGGCGGGGCGTTTGTGCGCACGAAGCTTAAGGAACTCAAGTCCGGCCGCGTGGTCGATATCACCTTCCGCGCCGGCGAGAAGCTCGATGACGTCCGGGTCGAGACCAAGCGCATGCAGTACCTGTATAACGACGGTTCGTCGTTCCACTTCATGGATACAGCCAGCTACGAGCAGGTCGAGCTCGCCCCGGATTTTGTCGGCGATACCTCGAAGTGGCTCAAGGAGAACGACGAGGTCGAGCTCATGGTCGCCGATGGCGAGTTCATCGGGGTTGAGCCGCCCATGTTCGTGGAGCTTGAGGTGACCGAGACGGACCCCGGGTTCAAGGGCGACACCGTGCAGGGTGGCACGAAGCCGGCGACGCTTGAGAGCGGTGCGGTGGTGCAGGTTCCGATGTTCATCAACTCCGGTGAGCGTGTGAAGATCGACACCCGCGACGGCAGGTATGTAACGCGGGTGTAGCCGCTGTTTGGTGCTTTGTGGCGTATGCGTCCTCCTGTATACTGTTGCGACCAAACGCACGAGTCGTGATCGTGCAGCCCCGCCGCCTGTTCCAGGGATGGTACTCATGCGACCGGTTCACATAACCGATACGACTTTGCGCGATGCACACCAGTCGCTGTGGGCGACGCGCATGACCCTTGCCGACATGCTGCCTATCTTGCCGAAGATGGATTCGGTCGGGTACTGGTCCATGGAAGTGTGGGGCGGTGCGACGTTCGACGCGGGCCTTCGCTTTCTCGACGAGAACCCCTGGGATCGGCTCAGAATCATCAAGCGGCATGTACCGAAGACGCCTCTGCAGATGCTTCTGCGTGGACAGAATCTCGTCGGCTATCACCACTACAGCGATGACGTCGTTCGTCGTTTCGTCCATGCGAGCAAGCGCAATGGTATCGATGTCTTCCGTGTCTTCGACGCGCTGAACGACATTCGCAACGTCGAGGTCTCCGCCGCTGCGGTCAAGGAGTGTGGCGGGCATTTCGAGGGCGCGATCAGCTACACGGTGAGCCCCGTTCACACACTCGACAGCTACCTTGAGTATGCGCAGGAGCTCAAGGACCTTGGTGCAGACACCATCTGTATCAAGGACATGGCGGGCATGCTCACGCCGTTCCGCACCGCCAAGATGGTGAGCGCGCTCAAAGACCAGATCGGTCTGCCGGTTCACGTTCATTGCCACTACATCGGGGGTATGGCGCCGATGAACTACCTCAAGGGCGTCGAGGCGGGTGCCGCGATCATCGACACCGCCGTTGTGGCCCTCGCGTTCGGCAACAGCCAGCCTGCGGTCGAGATGATCGTCGCTGCTCTCAAAGAGTCCGAGTATGACTCGGGCATCGATCTCGACCTGCTCTTCGAGATCGCCGAGTACTGGGAAGGCGTCCGGGAGGCCAAGAAGCTCAAGCGTGGCGTCACGTCGCTCATGCACATGGAGGTATTCAGCCATCAGGTCCCCGGCGGCATGCTCAGCAACCTGATCAGTCAGCTTGAACTGCAGAAAGCGACCGACAGGCTGCCGGACGTTCTGAAGGAGATTCCCAAGGTGCGGGCCGAGGTCGGCTATCCGCCACTCGTCACACCCATGTCGCAAATCGTAGGCACGCAGGCTGTCATCAACGTGCTCACCGGAAAGCGCTGGGCCGTGGTACCGCAGGAGATGAAGGACTACATCCGTGGCCACTACGGCAAAGCCCCGGGTCCGATGGACGATGAGATCGTCGTGAAGGTGCTTGGTGCCGAGAAGCCGCTCGGTCCCGATGTCCGCCCCGGTTCGCTCGCGGCGGGCAGTTACGAGCAGGCAGCCGAGGAGATCGGTGACCTCGCGAAAAGCGAGGAAGACGTGCTGATGTACGCGCTGTTCCCCAACGAAGCGCGGACGTATCTTGAGCAACATCGAGAGGGTGCCGAGCGCGCCGTATTCCTCATGGGTGAGGAAGCCACTGTGGCCAGAGAGGACGATTCTGTGGATGTCAATCAGGTGAGAGAACTCGTGAAGCTTCTCGAGTCCTCGGATGTGAGCGAGATCATCATCGAGGAAGGCGACACGAAAGTGATCGTCCGCAAGGGCGGTTCCGCGCAGGCTGCGCTATCCGTCGCTCCGGCTCAGGTGGCCGCCGACGTTTCGGTGCCGGCGCCCGCTGTCGAAGGCAACCGACCTGCTACATGGCGCACGGTCGTTGCGCCCATGGTCGGAACCATGTATCGCTCGGCCTCCCCGGGCTCTCCCGCGTTCGTCGAGGTCGGCGACTCGGTGGCCGAGGGCCAGCCTCTCTGCATTCTTGAAGCCATGAAGCTCATGAACGAGATCACTGCCGAGGAAGCTGGCATCATTCGCGAGATCGCCGTCGAGAATGCGCAGGCCGTAGAGTACGGAACGGTTCTCTTCTACTACGAGCCGGTGGCCTAGCTTATGTTTCGCAAGATTCTTATCGCGAACCGGGGTGAGGTCGCCCTCCGCATCGTACGCGCATGCAAGGAGATGGGCGTGGCCTCGGTCGCCGTCTTCTCCGAGGCAGACCGCGATTCGCTGCACGCGCGCATGGCTGACGAGGCCATCTGCATCGGCCCCGCATCATCAGCGCTCTCGTACCTCAGCATGCCGAACATCATCTCGGCCGCGCTCGTTACGGGTGCGGAAGCGGTTCATCCCGGTTACGGCTTCCTTGCCGAGAACGCCGCGTTCGCGCGCGCGTGCGCCGATTCCGGACTCACGTTCATTGGTCCATCGCCTGACGCGATCGAGCGAATGGGCGACAAGGCGGTTGCTCGCCAGACCATGATGGCGGCTGGCGTCCCGTGCGTTCCCGGCAGCGATGGTGTCGTTGAGACATCGGACGACGCTCTCACCTTCGCGCGCGAGGTCGGCTTCCCGGTGCTCATCAAGGCATCGGCCGGTGGTGGCGGCAAGGGAATGCGTGTGGCCACCGACGAGAAGGAGCTCCACGCCAACTTCACGGCCGCAAAGACCGAGGCAGCCGCTGCGTTCGGAAACGATGAAGTCTACATCGAGAAGTACCTTGCGCGCCCCCGGCACGTAGAGATGCAGGTTCTGGCCGACACACACGGGAACGCCGTCTACCTGTACGAGCGGGACTGCTCGGTGCAGCGCCGTCATCAGAAACTCATCGAAGAGGCGCCTTCTCCAGCGCTGACGCCTGAGCTCAGGGCGGAGATGGGCGCGGCGGCGATGAAGGCCGTGCACGCGGTCGACTACGTGAATGCCGGTACCGTCGAGTTCTTGCTCGACACGGACGGGCGCTTCTACTTCATGGAGATGAACACCCGCGTCCAGGTAGAGCACCCCGTGACCGAGCAGGTCACCGGCGTCGACATCATCAAAGAACAGCTGCGAATCGCTGCGGGCGAGCCGATGAAGCACGCGCGCCAGGAGGATGTTCACCTGAGCGGCCATGCGATTGAATTCCGCATCAACGCCGAGGACCCGCTGCACAACTTCCGACCGCATCCGGGGAAGATTGACGTCTTCAACCCGCCCGGCGGGTTCGGCGTGCGCATCGACAGCCACATGTACTCTGGCTATACGGTTCCGCCGTACTACGACTCGCTGCTCGCCAAGCTGATCGTGTGGGGCGAGACTCGGGAAGAGGCGCTCGCCCGGGCACGGAGGGCGCTTGACGAGTTCATCGTGGTGGGAATCCCGACCACGATCCCATTCCACCAGTACGTGGTCGAAGAGGAGCACTTCCAGCGTGCGGAGGTCTATACTGATTTCGTTGAGCGATATGCAACGACCGAGGACATCACGTCATTCGTGACGGGTGTTCCTGTGTCCGAGAAGGAGGCTGACGAATGAGTGACGAGATCATGCTTGAAGGACTCGGCGTAGCCCCCGGCGTGCTCGAGACGATCGCGACGCTTGCCGCCGATAAGGTGGACGGGGTGGCGGACGTCCTCACGCGTGGCGTGGCCGGTCTTGTTCAGAAGGGTCCCGGTCGCGGGATTCTTGTCGCCGTTGGTGAAGATGGCGCCCTCTCGGTACAGATCCATCTTGCTGTGAAGTACGGCATTCCGCTGCGAACCGTGGCCACAGACGTGCAGCGTTCGGTGAGCGATGCACTTGTCGCTCAGACCGGCCAGCAGGTCTCGGCGGTCGATGTCTTCATCGACTCAATCGTCTTCCCGGAGCAGTGAACGTGCCTGCTACGCAAGGGGAGTCCTGATGCTCGAGCGCACTCGTGCGCGCCGACAGGCATTGCAGATGCTCTACCAGCGTGAGATCACCGGCGAGCACGTTGCCGAGATTCTCGCGTCCAAGTCCTACAGCATTGAGGATGGGGAGCCTTCCGAGTACTGCCGCACACTGGCGCTCGGAACTGAAGATCAGCTCCCTATGATCGATGGTTTCATCGAGTCCACATCAGAGCATTGGGCTCTGTCGCGCATGCCGATCGTAGACCGCAATATCCTGCGGCTCGCCATCTATGAGATACAGTTCCAGGATGAGATTCCTGACTCTGTTGCAATCAACGAAGCCGTTGAGATGGCGAAGGTGTACGGCGGCCCGGACTCTTCGAAGTTCGTGAACGGTGTACTTGGCAGAATCGCCGAGCAGCACACCGGGGTGCTGGCTGAGTCCGCCGGGGATACGGAGGAGTAGTGGCTGACGAGAAGTACACCTTCGAGCAGGCGAAGATCCGCCTTGAGGAGATCGCCTCGCTCGCGCGCAAGAAGGACACGTCGCTTGAGAAGAGCCTTGACTTGCTCGAAGAGGGAGTCAGGCTTGCGAACATCTGCACTGAACTCGTCGACCACACCGATCTCAGCGCAACGGCCACGGTTGAGATTCCCGAGGGCGGCGAGCCGGTGTCTGAATCCGGACCGGATGCGACCCCTCATACTGACGCCGGGAGTGCTCACGAACCCGACGACGCCGGGGACACAGCGTCGGATGCGCACAGCTAGCGGGCGGAGCGTTCCTACGGGGCGGTGACCGTGAGCAGCTTGTCCGACGTGTGAGTGGTACGATTCTGGTCAGCGGGCGTTCGTGCCCGTGGTCCACGTCCTTGTACAGCAGGAGAAGGAACCCTCTTTGTGCGCCGAGCGCATCCTTGATGTCATAGACTCACCGGCCGACCTTACGGGTCTGAATGCGGCTCAGCTTGAGCAGCTGGCGGGTGAGATTCGGACCGAACTCATTCGGACCGTGGCCGATACCGGCGGGCATCTGGCCCCGAACCTCGGCGTGGTTGAGCTCACCCTTGGGCTGCACCGTGCGCTTGACTGTCCCGACGACAAGATCGTGTGGGATGTAGGTCATCAGTCATATGTGCACAAGATCATCACCGGCCGCCGCGCCCAGTTCCCCACCTTACGGACGTACGGCGGCGTGTGCGGCTTCCCGAAGCGTACGGAGAGTCCGTATGACGTTCATGACACCGGTCACGCCTCGACCTCGATCTCTGTTGCGCTCGGCATGGCATGCGCGCGCGACGCTGTTGGCGGCGACGAAACCGTTGTGGCAGTCATCGGTGACGGATCGCTGACCGGCGGGATGGCCTTCGAGGCACTCAATCACCTCGGGCATCTGCAGAAGCGGATGATCGTGCTGCTCAATGACAACGAGATGTCGATTTCCCCCAACGTGGGCGCCTTGTCCGGGTACCTTGCGCGCGTTCGACTGGACAAGCGGTACCGACGGCTGCGAGATGACGTTGAATCGGCGCTCGCCCGAACCAAGCTCGGCGCGGCTATGGTTGCAGCCGGCGAGGCGGCGAAAGAATCGGTCAAGCAGCTGCTGGTGCCCGGTATGCTGTTCGAGGAGCTCGGGGTCAAGTACGTTGGCCCCATCGACGGGCATGATATCGCTCAGGTCGAGACCGCTATTCGGCTTGCAAAGGACGTTGACGGCCCGGTCATCGTGCATGTCGTCACGCGCAAGGGCCTCGGTTACACACCCGCCGAGGATCGCCCCGATACATTCCATGGCATCAGTCCGTTCTCGATCGAGAGCGGCAAAGTCAACGGCGCCGACGGTCCGATGTCGTTCACCGAGGCGTTCGGCCGTGCGTTGGTGGCCGAGAGCGAGAAGGATGAGCGGATCGTAGCCATCACGGCCGCGATGCCCTCGGGCACCGGTCTCTCGGCATTCGCAGAACGCTTCCCCGGCCGGTTCTTCGATGTCGGCATCGCCGAGGAGCATGCGGTTGGTCTCGCTGCGGGGCTCGCTTCGGGCGGACGGATTCCCGTTGTGGCTATCTACTCGACGTTCATGCAGCGCGCGTATGACCAACTGATCATGGACGTCGCATTGCAGGGCCTGCACGTGGTCTTCTGCCTTGATCGTGCCGGTCTGGTGGGCGAGGACGGCCCGACGCATCACGGCGTGTTCGATCTTTCGTACCTGCGGACTGTTCCCGGTTTGCGGGTAATGGCGCCCTCGAATGAGGCCGAACTCGTGCACATGCTGCACACGGCGATTCACACCCCGGGTCCTGTCGCAATCCGGTACCCACGCGGCGCAGGTGAGGGCGTGGGACTCCCCGATGAGCCACAGGTGCTTGTGCCCGGCACGTCGGAAGAACTCCGCACCGGAGACGATGTCGCGATTCTCGGAATCGGATCGATGGTTCGCGTTGCGGAGCGCGCTGCGGACCTGCTTGCCGAGAACGGAGTCGCTGCGAGTGTTGTGAACATGCGGTGGCTCAAGCCGCTCGATCTCGAAGCGGTCGCCCGCGCTGCGGAGCACCCCCTTGTTGTTACGATCGAGGAGAACACGAGCGCCGGCGGGTTCGGCGCCGCCGTGCTTGAGGTGATGGCCGACATGGGGACGCAGACACCTGCCCTACTCTTGGCGGTCCCAGACTGCTTTGTCACGCACGGGGACATGCAGACGCTGCTTGCTGAAGTCGGGCTCACGCCCGAGGCAGTGCGCGATGCGATACTCGGCAAGCTTACCGACGTTCGCGACGGAGACGGAGAGCACGCGCATGAGCACACGGCGGGCAGACGTCGAACTCGTTGAGCGCGGCCTGTTTCCCTCACGGGAGCGCGCCCGCGCTGCGATTCTTGCGGGTGAAGTCACATCGGACGGCGTTCGCGTCGACAAGGCGGGGCAGCCGCTCAAGCCCGAGGCTGTCATCGTGGTGGCCGAGCGGCAACGCTATGTCTCGCGAGGCGGGCACAAGTTAGAGGGCGCGCTCGACCATTTCGACGTTGATGTTGCGGGGCTTCGAGCCATCGATGTGGGGGCGTCGACGGGCGGGTTCACCGACTGCTTGCTGCAGCGGGGAGCTGCTTCGGTGGTTGCCCTCGATGTTGGCTACGGACAGCTGGCGTGGTCGCTTAGGACGGATCCCCGGGTGACGGTAGTGGAACGCACGAACGTGCGGCAGGCCGATCTCGCCTCGCTAGGAGCGCCGTTTGATCTCGTAGTGATAGATGTGTCCTTCATCGCGCTTGATCGCGTGCTTCCGCAACTACTGGAGGCATCGGGCGAGGATGGTCAGGTGATAGCTCTGGTTAAGCCTCAGTTTGAGGCCGGTAAAGGCCGAGTTGGTAAGAAGGGTGTGGTACGTGACGCGAGTGTGCATTCTGACGTGCTCACAGGTGTTGTCGCAGCTGTAGAGAGCGCTGGCCGCGTGGTGCGCGGCGTCACATGGTCGCCCCTCAAGGGTCCTGAGGGTAATATTGAGTTCTGGGTCTGGTTTGCCAGCGGCGGCCAGCCTGCGCAGGTGGCTGCGGCGGATGTCGTCCGCGCTGCGCATGAGGCGTTAGGGGAGTAGCGTGCGGGTACTGTTGGTTCCAAACCCGATGAACGAGCGTTCCACAGCGGCTGCCCGCGACGTCGCCACGTGGCTTGATGCCCGGGGATGCGACGTTGTTCTGGTGGCAGACGATGCCGAAGCATGCGCCCTCCCGCTCCGTGGAGTCGCCGCCTCTGAAGTGGGTGTGCCGGGACTTGTGGTGGCGCTCGGTGGCGACGGCACGATTCTAAAAGCCGTGCATATCCTTTCGGATGCAGACGCGCCGATTCTCGGCGTCAACCTCGGCAGGCTCGGATTTCTGTCCGGCGCGGAGGAATCGGAGCTCTACCCCGCCCTCGAGGCAGCGTTGGCCGGCGAAGCGCGAATCGAGCGGCGCGCGATGCTGCAGGCTCGTATCGATGCCGGTGGACGCGATGCCGGGCACTTCCATGCGCTCAACGAGGTATTTGTTGGTCGTGGCGGTGGGGAGCGCGTGGTCCAGCTTGAAGTCAGTGTGAACGGTGTCCGTTTGTGGGATTTCGCGTGTGACGGCGTGATCGTCGCTACCCCCACGGGCTCGACGGCATATGCGCTTTCTGCTGGCGGTCCCATCGTGTCGCCGGAGGTTCGCGGCATCGTGCTTGTACCTGTTGCTCCGCATACGCTCAACGCGCGGCCTCTTGTCCTGGCGCCGTCGGACCACGTTGAGATCAGGTGCCCCAATCCCGCTCGCGCCAATGCGTGCGTGACGGTCGATGGTGACCATGCGCCGTGCCGCTGCGCGCTCGACTCGGTCAGCGTCTGGGCCGGAGATCATGATGTGCGTCTTCTCAAGCCTGATGGCAGGCACTTCACAGAGGTGCTCACCGACAAGTTCCTCGGAGGATGACATGCTGCTCGAGCTGCATGTGAAGAACCTGGCGCTCGTCGAAGACGTATGGCTCGAGTTCCGTTCCGGGCTGACAGTGCTGACTGGCGAAACGGGAGCCGGGAAGACCGTGCTCGTGGGCGCGCTTCAGCTGCTGCTTGGAGATCGGGCGGATGCGACGCTCGTGCGCTCTGGCGCGGAAGAGGCGCTCATTGAAGGTCGATTCCTGATCGATGGCCAGGAGCGCCTCATACAACGACGGGTCAGTGCCGAGGGACGTTCCCGGTGCACGATCGATGCCGAGATGGCCACGGTCGGGGCACTGGGGCAGATGCTCGGTGGCGTCGTGGACCTACACGGGCAGCACGAGCACCAGGCGCTGCTTTCAGTGACGCGTCACGCCGGCTATCTTGACCGTTTCATCGGCCAGAGCGCGCTCGACGCGCTGGAGGCGTACCGCACGGCCTTCAAGGAGCGGGAGGATGCAGCGAAGGCACGCTCAGCGCTCGCTTCTTCGCTTGCCGATCGCGAGCGCCGCATCGACTATCTGACGTTTCAGATCGCTGAGATCGATGCAGCTGCCCCGCACCCCGGTGAGGACGCTGAGATTGAGGCGTCCCTGCCGAGGATGCGCCACGGCGATCAGCTTACTGGTGCCGCTGCCGCCGCCTGGGCGGCTCTGAGCGAGGACGGTGCTGCAGTCGAACGGCTCGCGGAAGCGTCTGGAGCGCTGGGGCGAGTCGCCGGGCTTGATCCCGCGATGGATGGCATCGCGAATGACCTAGATTCAGCACTCGAAGCGGTCGACGGTATCGCGTCACGGCTGCGCGACTATGCAGAATCCGTAGAGCACGACCCACGTGCGCTTGAAGTCGCCGAGTCTCGCCGCGCGGTACTCGCTGCTCTCAAGAAGAAGTATGGTGGCTCGGTTGACGAGGTGCTAGCCCTTCGCCAGTCAGCCTCAATCGAGCTTGAGGAACTCGGCGAGGGCGCGGCCGGTCTGGAGCGCGCCGAGGAGCGCCTCGAGGCCACGCACGCCGCGTTGCGTTCCGCCGCCAAGCAGCTCACTGCGATCCGCGTAGGGTCGACTTCTGCATTCGAGGTCGCACTTATGGAGGCTGCGGCTGACCTGGCGCTTTCGAACGCGCGTTTCGCGATATCCCTGCTGGACCTTCCGTACGACGCGTGGAGCGCTGAAGGCCCGCAGAAGGTCGAATTCATGTTTGCTGCCAGTGGCAAAGAGACACCGAGGGCCCTTGCGAAGATCGCCTCGGGCGGCGAGATATCGCGGGTGATGCTGGCGCTCAAGGACGTGTTGGGGCAGGCGGATCACACGCCCGTCCTCGTGTTCGACGAGGTCGACGCAGGGATTGGCGGCGCCACTGCAGTTGCCGTTGGCCGCCGACTCGCTTCGCTCGCTACAACACACCAGGTGCTGGTTGTGACCCACCTGGCTCAGGTTGCGGCGTTCGCGGACCAGCAGGTGGTCGTTGAGAAGGCCACAGCGGGGGAGCGCAGTGTCACGATCGCCCGCCCCGTAGGCTCCGAGGATCGCGTTGCCGAGATCGCCCGCATGCTTTCCGGAGGCACGACCGCAACCGGAATGGAGCACGCTCGCGAGTTGCTCGCCATGGCGGCACCGGCCTGAGGGCGGGTCGCCATCTGCTAAACTTGGGCGTTCAACGATGCTCGAAGGGACACTATGCGGTTTCAGGGCACCGCCCGGCTGGACAGACGCACGAAAGATCTTGTGAAGCGTCTGGGCCGCAATGACATCGCGATCATCGATCACACGGATATGGACCGCGTGAGTGCTGAGTCGTTGCTTGAGACGGGCGTGGAAGTCGTCGTGAATGCTGCCCGTTCTATCTCGGGCACGTACCCCAACCTCGGTCCACTCATCCTCGTGCGCGGTGGCGTCCGTTTGATCGATGCGGCTGGCGAGACGGTCTTTGAGCGTGTTCGCGAGGGTGATGTCATTGAGGTCGTGGGAGACGACATCATGCTTGGCGGTCACGTCGCTGCTTCAGGCACACGGCTGACTGTCGATATGGTCGAGCATGCCATGGAAGAGGCGAAGTCAGGACTCGATCAGCAGCTTGAGAGCTTCGCGCGGAACACGCTCGAGTACATATCCCGCGAGAAGACTCTGCTCACCGAGGGTGTTTCCGTCCCGGTGACGCGAACCGTCATCGCCGGTCGCCAGGCGTTGGTGGTCGTCCGTGGGTACGACTTCAAGGAAGACCTCCAGGCGCTGCTTCCGTACATACGCGAGGTTCGGCCCGTTCTTATCGGCGTGGACGGCGGCGCCGATGCGATTCGCGATTTCGGACTGAAGCCAGACATCATCGTCGGAGACATGGACTCGGTGAGTGACGCGGCGCTGAAGAGTGGCGCCGAGCTGATAGTCCATGCGTATTCGGACGGGCATGCACCTGGTGAGAGCCGCCTCAAGGAACTCGGCGTGCCAGGCACGACGTGGGCGATGGCCGGTACGAGCGAGGATCTTGCGCTGCTCCTGGCGTATGAGTCCGGTGCCGAGCTCATCGTAGCGGTCGGGACCCATGCCAATCTCATCGAGCATCTCGACAAGGGCCGAAAGGGGATGGCTTCCACATTCCTCGTGCGACTCAAAATCGGTCCGAGGCTGGTGGACGCGAAGGGCGTGAACAAGCTCTACCGCGCGTCAGTCAAGCCATCTCAGCTCGTTGTGCTCGTTGCCGCCGCGCTCACCGTGGTCTCGACGGCTATCATGCTGTCGCCGCAAGCCCGCAACCTGATCTCGCTGCTGCTCCTTAAGCTGCGAGCCACGATCGGTCTCTAACCGGGAGGACAGATGTACAACCTGAGGTACCACGTGGCGTCACTCGTTGCGGTCTTTCTTGCTCTGACGGTCGGCCTTGTGCTGGGAACGGTCGTTGCAGAGCGTGGCACGCTCGACGGCCAGTCGTCATCGCTCGTCGCAGACCTGCAAAAGCAGTTCGCCCAGATCCAGAGGGATAACGCCGATCTACGCTCCGGGCTTGAGCGCGATCGCAGTTTCGCGGATGACATGGTCCCGGCCCTCACCTCGGGCATGCTCACGGGCAAGACGATTGCTGTTCTCGTCAACAGCGGGCGTGGCAACGGTTTGAACGCGGCGGTTTCGGCTATCGAGCAAGCGGGCGGCGCTCCGGTCGTTCTGACCCTTGATGCCCCCAATGTTGGACTTGATGAGGCCATTCCTGAAGGACTTCCCGCGCTTCTCGGCAGTTCGTTCGCCGATGAGACTGCCGTGCCGGCGAGCGAGGCCTTCAGGGACGCGCTTGCCGATGCGCTGTCAATGGAGCTGCGAAGGTCGGGAAGTACGCCACTGCTTGATGCGCTCATGAAGCAGGGCGTGCTGACTGTGACGGACAAAGACGCCCTCACGAGCGTTGACGGGTGCGTCCTGATGACGTCATTCGATGGACGGCCCGATGACTTCTCCGCAAAGCTTGCGGGTGCGTTTAGTGTGCATGGGGCGATGGTCGTCGGTGGAGAGGCTACGAACCAGGTCACTGGCGTGGCGGCCGAGGCGGCCGATCGTGGCTTCTCGGCAGTGGACAATGTCGACACGCCACAAGGTCGGTTCTCACTGGTGTGGCTGCTGGCGGGACGCGCGAGCGGTCATTTCGGTGTCGGCCAGGGTGCCGATGCGCTCTACCCCACGTTGGTCCCAGCAGACTGACGGCGCTCCAGTGCGAGTCGAATGAGCGCGCCAAGAACGTGAAGGAACTGCCGCCCGCGGTGTGTGAAGCCCGCAAGGTCCTTGCCTGTGGCCGCGTGGCTCATCTCGGTGGCAATCTCCATCACGCGTAGGTCGGCGCGGAGCACGCGAATCGTGAGGGCCACCTCGGCACCGTACCCGGCTGCGAACGGCTCAGCTGCTTCCCAGGCCCTGCGGTTGAGTGCGCGCTGTCCTGAGAGGGGAGCGCCTGCCTCAAACCCGTGGCCGAGGAGCGCGATACCCGCGCGCGCCAGACCCTTCACGAGCCCGAATCCGCCGGAGCCGGCGGGTCGCGGTAGTAGCGCAATCGTCATGTCCGCATCGCCCGCGACCACCGGTTCGAGCAGGAGCCGGGCATCCGAGGCGGAGTCCCCGAGATCGGCGTCAAGGAGCAGCACGATGTCGGCCTCGGCGCGGATGGCCTCGAGCCCGATCTGAAGCGCGTCACCCTTACCGACGTTCGTTGGCAGCACGATCACCTCGGCGCCTGCAGCGCGGGCGAGCGTGGCTGTGTCGTCTTTCGATCCGTCGTCGATGACGAGGACTCGATCCACACCGACGACTGATGCCGCTGCGCGCACCGATGCCGTGATACGGTCGGCCTCGTTATGCGCCGGCATGAGCGCCACGACGCTCATCGCTCGGACCTCCTGCGGCTGATCATGCGTCTGACACGCGCAACACCAGACCTTACCTCGGCTACACCGAGCAGTGCCGCAGCCCCGTACGAGATGCCGAGACCCACCAGACCTGCAGCGAGCAGCTGCACCAGGAAGCCGGCTCCGTCAGCATACGGTTCTGTCAGACGCACAACCCCGAGTGCCGCCACCGTGCCGGCTATCGAGGCGACAAGCACCTTCGCCACCGTCGAAGTGATGCCGCGGATATCGAAGCTGCCGATGCGTTTGCGCAGCAGGAGACCGAGCACGCCCAGGTGGACGAGGAAGAAGACGCCGTCGGCGATGGGGATGCCCTTGATCCCCAGGCCTTCCCGTCCGGCGATTCCAGTGGAAAGCACCGCGTACAAGCCGATATGGAGCAGCGTGAGGACGGCGTTGGTAATCATCGGGGTCTTTGTGTCTTGAAGCGCGTAGAACGTCTTGAGCACGAACATGTAGCTCGCGAAGAAGAAGAGCCCTGCGGCCCACCATACGAGGACCCCCGCGACCACAGTAACGTCCGCAGCGGTGAAGCTACCGGCCCGGTAGAGCCGCACCAGAGGCGTCGCGAGTGCCGCGAGGAGCATCGCCATCGGGATGATGAGCACCGCCGTCGACCTGAAGCCGCTCGCGAACATCGCCTTGAAGCCGGCCCAGTCGTGCTTCTCGGCCAGGGCAGAGAGCTCCGGGAAGACCGCGGTGGCGAGCGCCACGGCGAAGATGCCGTACGGGAGCTGGTAGAACATCCAGGCGTACTGGAGGATCGCAGGCCCCCGGTCGGTCGCGCCGAACGCGTACGCGTTGCGGAATGACACGGCCACGAGGTTGGTGATCGTGTAGATCAGAAGCGGGCCCATCTTCGCTGCGATCGCTTTGAGCGCCGGATGCTTCCAGTCGATTCTCGGCGTGTACCTGATGCCAAGCTTAACGAGGGCCGGGATCTGCACGAGCATCATCACGACGACGCCGAGCGTTGTGCCCACGGCCAGACCCGTGATCGCGAGCTGGGGGTGCGATTCTCGGAGCGGAACGTAGAAGCCGAGCAGGGTGACGATGACCACGAGGTTGTTGAAGATCGGCGCGACCGCCGGCCACAGGAATCTGCGGTACGAGTTGAGGATTCCGGTGGTGACCATGCCTGCGCCGTAGAACACCACCTGCACCGCGAAGAAGCGGAAGAGGTACACCGCGAGCTGGGCCTTCTCGGCCGAGATCCGGAACGTCTGCGTGCGTACGAACGGCTCCGCCCAGATCGTGCCGATCACTGCCACCACGCCGAGTACGAGAATGGTGATGTTGAACACGTAGCTCGCGAACTTCCACGCTTCGTCTTCACCGTCGCGCTGCATCCGCTCGATGAACAGGGGGATGAAGACCGACGAGAGCACGCCACCTGCGGCCAGCTCGAAGATCATGTTCGGGATGTTGTTGGCCACGCTGTACGAGGCCGAGAGCGCAGTCACGCCAAGCGCATACGCCATCGCCCACGTGCGCATGAACCCGGTGATGCGCGACATCGCCGTGGACACCGACATGATCGCAGTTGAGCGCGCTATGGATCGCTGAGCGGTGATGGTGCCTCCCCGTCGGACGTGGTGATGTGCCGGGTCGATTGTAGCTGACACGCGCCGTTCGCCGCTCGGCCAACACGGTGCCGTCGTGTTCCGGTATACTTGCGGTCGGGCACCCCGAAACGCGTTGCCGTAGCGGGTGCAGCTCCCTGAGCAAGCGAGTTCCGGCTCGACGCATGTCCGAAACAGCCACGCAGGGAGGTGAACGTGAGACGAGGTGTTGCCATAGTCGCGGCACTGGTCGCGCTCGCGCTCACCGGTCTCGCGGGCTGCTCGAGCATCCCTGAGCCACCAACAGCTACCGTTTCGGCTCCTGTCCTCGTCGTGATCACCGACCCGCTCGAGTGGGCCGAGGTGACCCCGAACGGGATGCCGTTCCTCTCTGCGATGCTCGATGATGCCGCATCAGGCATGGTCGTGTCGCGGGACCCGGAATCGTCGCCGAGCATGGAGGCATTCTCGCCTGAGCAGGCGCTCGGCACACCTGCGGAGATCGACGCTGCGCTCGCCGAGGCGGTCTCAGCCGCCGCGCCCGGCACGACGGTCGTCGTCGTCTCCCGCCTCACCGGCGCGCGGCCCGGTCATGGAGCGTATCCGGGCGTCGTGGTCGTCTCGGGCAGCGGGTACGGCCCGGGCCTCCTCACGAGCACCTCCACGCGGCGGGACGGTGTGGTGACCGACGTCGACGTCGAGGCGACCGCCCGGCGCATCGCGGATCCCGCTGCCGAGTGGGTGAGCGGCACCCCGGCTGCGGTCGTCGACGACGATCGGACCCCCACAGAGCGCATCGCATGGCTTACGCGCGTCTCGGTGTTCCTCGGTTCTGCCGAGGAGATTCGCGTTCCGACATTCAACATCTACACGGCGGCGATGGTCATCCTTCTGCTGGCTGGCTGGTTCGTTGCCGAGCGATGCCGTTCTGCTCGTCGCTACACGTACTGGTCTATCGTGCTTCGACGCATGATCTTGCTCGGTCTGGTGCTCCCTGTAGGAGCGACGGTGCTGCACGTGGTGGATAGGTTCCCGGAGTCGCCCGAACGCATCATCGGGCTGATGCTCGCGGCGACGGGCTTTGTGTGGATCTTCTCTGAGTTCGCATGGCGCAAGCTTGGAATCGCTGGCGCGCTGGCCTTCGCCGGGCTCGCAGCTGCGCTCGTTCTCGGGATCGATCAGATCACCGGCGCCGAGCTCTCGCTCTCGAGTCTCTTCTCGTACTCGCCGCTGGTGGGCTTCCGCTTCTTCGGCATCGGCAATGAGGGCGCAGCCATTCTCGTTGGCGGGGCGCTCGTTGGAGTCGCGCTTGAGATCGACGCGGTCAGACTGTCCAGCCGTGTGCGCAGGGGTGTGATCGCGGCAACAGGCGCGTTTGCCGTCATCATCTGCGCCGCTCCGATCCTCGGCGCGAACGTCATAGTCTCGGTGTGGGGGACCATCGCATTCGCCGTGCTGTGGATAGCCGCCGAGCGACGCCCGGTGCGACGGGCGGATGTCGCCGTGACCGTCGTCCTGACGCTGGCGGCGCTTGGCGCCATGGTTGCGCTTGACCGGTTCGCTGGCGGAACGCACATCGGGAAAGCTGTAAGCGATGTTGCCGGTGGCGGCCTCTTCCAAATCCTCGCAACCCGCTTCGCCACGAGCGTGCGCATCTTCACGGACTCTCCGCTTCCGGCGATCGTGCTCCTCATCTCGGCAGGTCTTGCGTATCTTCGCTTCTCGCCACGGGGTCGAATGGCTGTGGTCTTCGATCGGTACCCGGTGTTCGCAGCAGCGGTCTGGGCGGGGCTCATCGGCGGGTTCGTCGGCGCTGTGGTCGAGGACTCAGGCGTGGTCGTGCTCGCGCTCATCGTGACGTATCTCGTTGGAGCGCTTGTCGCACTGATGCTGGAGACTGACAAGGAGGCGGGCAGCCGATGAGTGACGCTCTCGCCCCGCTGCTTGCTGTGCTGGTGGCGTGTGTCGCCGTGCCTGCGATGCTCATGCGCATGCTCGCAGGGTCCCTCGAGAGCGGGCGGCTCGTGCCGAACTTCCGGGGCCGACGGGTCTACGCCGGCCTGGGAATCGTCTGGGTGATCTGGGCAGGCGGCGCGCTCATCAGCGGCATGACGGTGTCGGTTCTCGACGAGGGCAGGACACTCCTCGTTCTCGTCTTTCTCGGTCCTCTCGCGCTCGTCGCGGCGGCGCTCGGGCTCATCGACGACGCGTACGGCAGCGGCGCGGACAGAGGGTTCCGGGGCCACTTCCGCGCGCTCCGGCACGGTCGGGTGACAACCGGCATGCTCAAACTCATGGGCATAGGCAGCGCGTCACTCGGGGTTGCCGTGATGTTCAGGCAGATCGCGCCATGGAATGCGGCGCTGGGCGCGATCGCAGGGGTAGCAGCCGTTCCGCTCGCGGCTGCGGCGATAGCACTCACGGCCAACTTCGTGAATCTCACGGACCTGCGCCCCGGTCGGGCGCTCAAGGTCTACACTGCGCTTGCGGTTGTCGGCTGTAGCCTGGTCGTCGCTGCGACGGCCGCTGGATTCGTTGTAGGAGTCACTCAGCCATCATCCCTGCTGCTGAGCGGACTCGCGTTGCTCATCGCTCTGCTCGGCCCGGTTGTTGCGGTGTGGCGCTACGACCTCGGCGAGCGCGGGATGCTCGGGGACGCGGGCGCGAATGCGATGGGCGCTGTGGCAGGAGCGACGATCGTCCTCGGGCTGCCGCTCTGGGCGCTTGTGCTCTACGCGGCATCGATGCTAGCGCTCAACGCTGCAGCCGAGAGAATCTCGTTCTCGAGCGTGATCGACCGGACGCCGCTGCTGCGATGGATCGATCGGCTCGGGCGTTTGCCCGAAGACGAGCCGGTCGCAGTTTCGTCGGAATCTCCCGCACACTCGCCGTCTGATGTCGGCGACTCGCGGTATCATCTTGAAGACGACCACGACACAAGGGAGGCATGAGGGAGCTCATGGCAACAAAGCACATCTTCGTAACCGGTGGCGTGGTCTCATCACTCGGCAAAGGCATCACGGCAGCATCGCTCGGCAGGTTGCTCAAGTCACGCGGGCTCAAGGTGACGATCCAGAAGCTCGATCCATACCTCAACGTGGATCCAGGCACGATGAGCCCGTTCCAGCACGGCGAGGTCTTTGTGACCGATGACGGGGGAGAGACGGATCTCGATCTTGGGCACTACGAGCGGTTCATCGACGAATCGCTGTCGCGCGACTGCAACGTCACTGCCGGATCGGTCTACCAGACACTCATCGCCAAAGAGCGACGCGGCGATTTTCTCGGCGGCACCGTGCAGGTCATCCCGCACGTGACCAACGAGATCAAGGAACGCATCAACCGCCTCGCCGAGCAGACCAAGCCCGATGTCATCATCACCGAGGTCGGTGGCACGGTAGGCGACATCGAGTCGCTGCCATTCCTCGAGGCGATTCGCCAGCTCCGCAAAGACAAAGGTCGCGACAACGTCATCTACATCCACGTGACGCTCGTGCCCTACATTGCGGCATCCTCCGAGCTCAAGACCAAGCCGACGCAGCACTCGGTCAAGGAGCTCCGCTCCATCGGTATCCAGCCTGACTTCATCGTGTGCAGGTCCGACCGTCCCATCGACGCCGGCATCCGCCGCAAGATCGGCTTGTTCTGCGACGTCGAGCCGCAGGCTGTCATCTCGGCGATGGACGCACCGTCCATCTACGAGGTGCCGCTCACGCTTCGCGGTCAGGGACTGGATGCGATGGTCATCGAGCGACTCGGTCTTGAGTGCGGAGAGCCGGATATCTCGGAGTGGCAGGAGTTCGTCGATCACCGCCGCGCCATCGCCGAGGAGATCGATATCGCGCTCGTTGGCAAGTACGTTCAGCTTCCCGATGCGTATCTCTCGGTAACCGAGGCCCTCAGCCACGCAGGCATCTTCCACGACAACAAGGTGAACGTACATTGGGTGGATGCCGAGAGTCTCACGCCCGAGGAGGTCGACGAAGTCCTCGCCAACTACGACGGGATTCTCGTTCCCGGCGGGTTCGGCATACGGGGCATCGAGGGGAAGATCCGCGCGGCACGCTACGCCCGCGAGAACAAGGTTCCGTACTTCGGCATCTGTCTCGGCATGCAAGTCGCGGTTGCCGAGTTTGCCCGCCACGTCGTCGGCCTTGAGGCCGCGAACTCAAGCGAGTTCGATCCCGTCACGCCCCATCCCGTTATCGACCTCATGCGCGATCAGATGGACGTTCACGATATGGGTGGCACGATGCGCCTCGGTGCGTACCCCTGTAAGGTCGTCGCCGGCACGAAGGGGCATCAGGCGTACGGAGACGAGGTCATCTACGAGCGCCATCGGCACCGCTACGAGGTCAACAACGCCTACCGCAAGCAGCTGGTCGATGCGGGGCTGGTCATCAGCGGCGTGTCGCCTGACGACCGGCTCGTCGAGATGGTCGAGCTTCCGGATCACCCCTGGTTCCTCGGCAATCAGGGTCACCCGGAGTTTAAGAGCCGTCCCACCCGGCCGGCGCCGCTCTTCCGCGATTTTGTGGGTGCAGCCGTCGCGTATCGCGCGTCTCGAGACTGAGGGTCTCAGAACCGGAGGTACAGTGAGACTCGTCTGGGCAGACGTGCTGGCTGTTGAAAGCGAGCGCGAAGGGCTGCAGCGGCTTGTCGTCCGACTTGATAGCGGTCCCGAGGGCGCTGCACTGCTCTACACGTCGATGTGCGCTTCATGTGCCGAGGGTGACCGCGTGCTGCTGAACACGACAGCGGTCGACCTTGCGCTCGGCACCGGGGGCCTGCACTTCGTCGTTGCCAGAGCGGGCTCCGGCGTTGCGTATGACGAGCCATCAGGCGGGCACGTTATGAAGGCGCGTTACACCCCCCTGCAGCGTGATGTGCTTGCGGTGGAAGAAGCGGGCAGTCCGCATGCTGCGATCATGGCAGGGGCGTCGTCGCTTGAGAGCATGCCGGTCGTGTGCTGTGGCCTGCACAGTCAGGTGCTGCCTGTGGCTGCGGCGATCAAGGCGCATGATGCAACCCTGCGTGTCGCATACGTGATGACCGACGCAGCGTCTCTCCCAATCGCATTCTCCGATCTTGTGCCTGCAATGCGTGCTGCTGGCCTGATTGACCTCACCATAACCGCCGGTCAGGCGTTCGGCGGCGATCTTGAGTCCGTGACGCTTCACTCGGCCCTCCTCGCGGCCAGGCACGTCGCGCATGCAGACGTCGCGATCGTGGCGCTCGGGCCGGGGATAACCGGAACGGCCACCCCGTTCGGCCACGGCGGTATCGCGCAGGGGGAAGCGATTAACGCTGTGGCAGTGCTCGGGGGACGTCCGGTCGCCCCACTCAGACTTTCGTTCGTTGATGGCCGAGACCGGCACAGATGCGTGAGTCATCACACGATCGCCGCACTCGGCACGGTGGCGCTTGCTTCGGCGCTCGTCGTCGTGCCCGAGTTGCCAAGCCCTCAGGCCGAAGAAGTCGATGCGGCCCTCGAGGCGGGCGGCATCTGGATTCGCCACAAGCGTCGCGACGTCGAGCTCCCCGGGCTGCCTGACACCCGGGGAATCCCCATGCGTTCGATGGGGCGCACTCCCGAGACGGATTCGGCATTCTTTGTCGCTGCGGCCGCTGCGGGGCAGGCAGCCGCAGCTCTGTGCGCAGAGTAGGCCCCCCGACCTGCCAGCCGATGCTCAGCGGGGGCGTCGGTACGGTCCGCCGAGCGGCACTTGCACCACGACTGACCTGCGATACACTAAGCCAGTCGCGTGATAGATGAACGTATGCGGCATCGCTCCCGGGCGTAAGCTTGGGATATGCATGAGGATTGGTTTTGTACCCACCACAGGAAGGATACGACGGTGATTATCGGCGTACCCAAGGAGATCAAGAACAACGAGTTTCGCGTGGGCATGACCCCCGGCGGTGCCCGCGAATTTGTCGCGCACGGACACACCGTTCTGGTTGAGAAGGCCGCAGGCGAAGGCTCCTCGTTCAGCGATGACGAGTATCGAGCAGCCGGCGCCGAGCTCATCGAGACCGCAGCAGAGGTGTTTGCGCGCGCGGATATGATCGTGAAGGTCAAGGAGCCGCAGGCCGTCGAGCTCGAGCGGCTTCGCCAGGGGCAGATCCTCTACACATACCTGCACCTCGCACCAGACCTGCCCCAGACGCAGGGTCTTATCAAGTCAGGTTCAGTCGGTATCGCATACGAGACCGTCGAGCTCCCGAACCGTTCACTTCCGCTGCTTGCGCCGATGTCTGAGGTCGCCGGCCGTATGGCCGCTCAGGTTGGCGCGCCATAGCGTATTTGGATATCGACTTCGACATCATTTAGTGCCAGCAGTTCTTGCTTGAGTTTTTCAAGCCGGTCATGATCAAGCTCA
>CAKMKD010000014.1 GCA_927439865.1 uncultured Coriobacteriia bacterium
CGAATGGCAGACAGCGGTGGACGAGATCGCTGAAGTCGAGTCGCTGCTGCTTCTCGACGGGGTTGGCGTGGTCAGGGCAGCAGCTCTAGCTAAGGACACGGGCATTCAGGGCGCCCGCTTCGTTGGACTCGATCGTTCTCGAGACCCTGCTGTTGCGCGAGCGCTCGCTGAGCAGATACCGGTCTGGTCCGACGTCTATCTTTCGCCGATTACCGGCGAGGCCGCTCTTTCCTACGTCGCCCCGCTTCGTTCGGGGGCTGTCGTCGTCAACCTCACGCTCACTGATTTCGCGAACTTCTCTGTAGGCGCTACGTCGCCCGTTCTGTCGGCGATGATCGACAGCAACGGCGTGCCGGTGTTCTACCCGGATCCTACAATTGCGACGCAGCGACCCAATGTGCGCAGCATCAGCATCGTTGATGATGTCTTGTCGGGCGCGTCTGCGGCTCAGGGTCGCTATGAGTGGGATGGCACCGAATACATTGGCGCCGTCCATGTTGTTGAGGAGGTCGGCTGGGTCGCGCTCGCAGCGCAGCCCTGGGATACGGCACGTCAGGCGATCCTTGACACGCAGCATCTACTCGTCCTGCTCATCATGCTTGCGGCAGCGTTCGCGATGCTGCTGTCTCTCGCATTCTCACGCCGCCTTGCGGGGCCGGTCAGTGAGCTTGCGGCGCACGCTGACAGGGTCGCGCAGGGCGAGTACGATGACGCGCCGACTGACTATCGCGAGGCGGAGCTGCAGGTGCTTGGAACGGCGCTTGGTGAGATGACGGGCGCGGTGAGGCGCCGCGAGCAGGACCTCGCGGCATCTGCCCGGCAGTACCGCTTCCTGGTGGAGTCTCTGCGTGCGATTCCGTGGGAGTACGACATGGATTCTGCCAGGTTCGTGTACGTCGGCCCCCAGGTCGAGCAGCTACTGGGCTACGCGCCCGGCGCCTGGACCGATCTTGACTCGTGGGCTCAGACACTACACCCCGATGATCGGGATGCAGCTGTGAGTACCTGTCTGCTGTCGACCGCACACGGTCAGGACCACGATCTTGAATATCGGGTGGTTCGTCCCGATGGCAAGATCGTATGGATAGAAGACGTCGTATCCGTTCATGCGGACGAGTCAGGCAGCGTTCGGCTGGTAGGTGTAATGATCGACATATCCGAGTCGAAAGAGACCGCACGACTGCGTGTAGCCGCTGAAGCCGCCGAGGCGGCCAGTCACGCGAAATCGAGCTTTCTTGCGAATATGAGCCACGAACTTCGGACGCCACTCAATTCGATACTCGGCTTCGGCAACATCCTGGCTTCTCAGCTCGCCGGACCCATCAATGAGGAACAAGAGCGTCAGCTCGGCATGATCGTCCGATCGGGGAACCACCTTCTCGGACTCGTGAACGACGTACTCGACCTGGAGAAGATCGAGGCGGGTGCCATGCCCATCGAGCCCGACGAATTCGACGCGGCTGGTCTCGTCAGTTCGGCGGCCGAGATCATGGCGCCGATGGCGAAGAGCAGAGGGCTTTCGCTTGATGTCCGTGTGCCGGATGCGGGGCTGCGGGTGTCCGCGGATGAAGATCGCGTACGCCAGGTGCTCCTGAACCTCTTCAGTAACGCGGTGAAGTTCACTGATGAGGGCGGGGTCTCGATCGTGCTCGACGTCGTGGGCGATCGTGTTCGCGTAACGGTGAGCGATACCGGCGTCGGCATTCGAGAGGATCGGCTCACCGAAGTCTTCGATGAGTTCAAGAGCATGGGTCGCCCTGGCGACAACTCCTCGGGCGGGACGGGCCTCGGACTACCAATCTCGCGTCGGCTTGCGCGTCTTATGGGTGGAGATGTCACCGTTTCGAGCAGCGTAGGCAAGGGATCCACCTTCGTGTTCACGTTCGCCCGTGAAGCCACCGCGAGTGGGGAGCCCCACCGGACTCCGAGCACGCTCGGGTAACTCGCATCCCGGCGACACATCACGGCCCGAGCGGATAGAATGGCGTGGTAGCTCAAATTCGCCCAGAAGGTCAGGTCATATGACAGCGCTCGGTGCTTATTCCGAAGTCGGCAAGCTCAGAACGGTGCTGGTACATCGTCCGGGCCTCGCGCTCGAGCGCCTCACTCCGCATAATCGCGAGCGCTTCTTGTTTGACGACCTCGTATGGGTGGAGCGCGCGCAGCGGGAGCATGACTCGTTCACCGACATCATGCGCGACCGCGGGGTCGAGGTGCTCTACCTCTTCGATATGCTGGTCGAGACCCTCTCGGCATCTGCCGAGGCACGCGCCGATGTGGTGACGCGCCTCGTCTCTTCCTACACCGTCGGTCCGTCGATGGTGCGCGACCTGCGGGCGTTCCTGCTCGACATGGCGCCGCAGCAGCTGGCCGAGGCACTCGTGAGCGGGCTGCTCATCGAGGAGCTCGACGGCTTCGACCTCGACGCGCTCAACCGCCACTCGCTTGGTGCCGTGCTGGCCGAGCCTAACTCGTTCGTGCTGCCCCCGCTCCCGAACAGCCTCTTCACGCGCGACTCCAGCGCGTGGCTTTACGGCGGCGTGATCCTGCCGCCGCTCTTCTGGCATGCGCGGCGCCAAGCGAGTGGCGGTTGAGCGCGTCGAGGTCGAAGCCGTCGAGCTCCTCGATGAGCAGCCCGCTCACGAGT
>CAKMKD010000015.1 GCA_927439865.1 uncultured Coriobacteriia bacterium
CAAAAAGGCCGCCGCCGAGGCGTCGACCTTCCGAAGAATCGATGGTGGGCCGTGCAGGGAGCGGTGCGGTGGTCGGCTACCCTACGGCAGGTAGCCGGACGGTGAAGGTCGAGCCGGCACCGTGGATGCTCTCGGCATCTATCGAACCACCGAGGAGTTCGACGAGCCTCGTCGACACCGTGAGTCCGAGACCCGTTCCCTGGGACTTAGCGATGTCGTGACGCTCGACCTGGTAGAACTCGCCGAATATGCGGACGAGGTCCTCCTCGGCGATTCCGCGGCCGGTGTCCGTGAAGGAGAAGACCATCTCTTCGGCCGTTCGCTCCACCTCCACGCGCACGGATCCGGTGTCCGTGAACTTGATTGCATTTCCGAGGAGGTTGTAGAGCACCTGCTCGAGCCGGACACGGTCCGAGACGAGCGTTGTCACTGCCGGAGAGATTTCCACCCCCAGGGTGAGACCCTTCTCGGCAGCGAGCGGCGTAAGCGATTCAGCGACCGCATTGACGAGAGTCGGCACGTCGAAGGTGCTGTGCTCTATGCGCATCTGACCGGCCTCGATGGCGGACAGATCAAGCACCTCGTTGATGAGTTCAAGCAGGTACTTGCCCGAGGTGTTGATCATGCCGACCTGCTTCTGCTGCTCGGGCTCGAGTTGACCCGCCAACCCCCGAATGAGGATGTCTGAGAACCCGATGATCGAGTTGAGCGGCGTACGAAGCTCGTGACTCATCGACGTGAGGAAGTCGCTCTTCGCGCGCGTCGCTTCGTCGAGGTTGGCATTGGCCTCGAGGAGTTCCGCATTCGCAACGGTGAGCTCCTCGGTACGCTCCCGGACGCGACGCTCAAGGTCGTCGTTGAGCCGCAGTATCTCCTCTTCGGCACGTTTGCGTTCCGTGATGTCTTGCACCGTGCCGCTCAAGAACGCCGGGTTGCCATCGTCGTCGCGGAGCATCTCACCCGCCTCGCCCCACACGACATGAACGGAACCGTCCGGCCGTATCACACGGTACTCCACCGGTATGGGGCGGCCTTCGGTCATGACCGACCGGTTCGATTCTTCCACGACGGCCCGGTCGTCCGGATGGATCGCGCTCGATATCACATCCGCAAGATCACCCGTGAACGTGGCCTGATCCAGGCCGAAGAGGTGGAACATCTCGTCAGACCAATCGAGCTGGTTCGTCTTGATGTTCCACGTCCAGCTGCCGAGACGTGCAAAGTGCTGCGCTTTCTTGAGTTGAGTCTCACTTTCCCGCAGGTCCATCTCAAGCAGCTTGTACTCGGTGATGTCCTGGATGATCCCGAACATCGTATTCGGCTGACCGTCTTCGCAGTAGTCGACCGTCCCTAGTCCATGGACCCAGCGTTCGACTCCGTCACGCGGTCTGACAATGCGGTACTCGACATCGAACGGCTGCCTCTTGCCAAGCACCTCGTCAGTGAAGTAGCTGGTCATCCGCGCCCTGTCGGCTGGATGGACGATGTCGAGCCATGCATCGAAATCAGCGCGGCGATCCTCGTCGGTCCCCAGGACGTCATACAGCGCCTGCGAGCCCTCCCACCGGTCGGCCTGGATGTCCAAGTTGTAGTGCCCGAGGTGCGCGACACGCTGCGACTCGCTCAACCACCGTTCGCTATCGCGCAGAGCCTTGTCGGCGTTTTGACGCTCCGTGATGTCCTCGATGACCGTGACGAACTGTCCGGATTGGGGCGAGTAGGCCGTGACGTCGAAGTGCTTACCGATGTCGGCAGAGTAGTCCAAAAAACGGTCCGCGACGCCGGTTGTCGCCACAGCGCCATAGCGGTCAATCCATGACTGTTCGAGCCGGGGCAACGTTTCACGGGCCGTACGACCGACGATGTCGTTCTTGCTGAGTCCGGTCATCTCCTCAAATGCGGAGTTCACATCGAGGAACCTGTAGTCGCATGGCGTGCCATTGTCATCGAGGATGATCTCGTGGAGGGCTATTCCTTCAACCATGCTGTCTATGAGAAGGGCGCTGTGCGCGGCACTGTCAACGAGATCACGCGCGCGGCGGATACCAGCCAGTGCCGAAAAACAGTGCCGAACAAAGGTCTCGACCACATGCGTAGGCAGTTCGGCACATTGCCCCGTTGTGAAGATGTGGAGATTGCCGAGAGCGCGTTCGCCGTCTGTGATTCCAAGGGTGTATACATCCCGGACTCCAGCCATCTTCCCGATGGCATCGGCAACCGGACGGGCAATCTCGGCCGATGCGAGGCCTGATATTCCCCCTGGAATTTTCGCGAGTGCGCCACCAAACAGTTGATCGTGGTACTCGGGAAGCACCGCATAGCGGGCGCCGACGATGCTTCTTCCCAGCAGTTCAGCCGCCCTGGCGATGAGCGACTGACCGGATCCGGCCACTCTTCGGGTGACGAGCCATTTAAGGTCAGTGGTCGATTCGTTGATGACGACTATCACGCCCGGTACGAGACGCGTTAGGAAGTCATCAATCACCGCGTAGACGTCGTCCTCGCTCTGGCTACGGATAATCGCAAGCGCCGCTTCGGCCAGCTGAGCGTCGTACGAATCCGATTCAACTCCTGCGTTCACGGAGAGATCCGGCCCCGGGTTGCCTGACGCGCTCCTATGCTTCAACGGTACCTCCAGGTGCTCCTGCACGCGGCAGCCGGACAGTGAAGACAGATCCCTCACCGGGCGAGCTCTCAACCTCAATCGTCCCGCCGAGCATCTCCATGATCCTTCGTGACACTGTCAGCCCGAGTCCGGTTCCCTTCGACTTCGCACTATCGTGACGCTCGACGCCTCCTCATTGCAGGGTCGCACCCATTCTGCCTGTACCGGAGCATATCCACCAGAGAGCGCGCACCGGCGAGCGCGTAAATTTTCGGGTGGTTCGAAGACAAGCAGGGGACAAATTCGCAGGCAGAAGCAGAAAAGCCGGCCCCCTTTCGGGAACCGACTTCCGAAGTATCGATGGTGGGCCGTATAGGGATCGAACCTATGACCTTGGGATTAAGAGTCCCCTGCTCTACCAGCTGAGCTAACGGCCCATCAAACGCTAGGACATTCTACAACCTGCCGAATGAAATGCAAGC
>CAKMKD010000016.1 GCA_927439865.1 uncultured Coriobacteriia bacterium
GCGTTACTACTTCAGGATCTTCGTGACACGGCCCGAGCCCACGGTGCGGCCGCCTTCGCGGATGGCGAAGCGCAGGCCCTCCTCCATGGCGATCGGTGCGATGAGCTCCGCCTTGACCTCGACGTTGTCGCCGGGCATGACCATCTCGGTGCCTTCGGGCAGGTGCGCCACGCCGGTCACGTCGGTGGTGCGGAAGTAGAATTGCGGGCGGTACCCGTCGAAGAACGGCGTGTGACGGCCGCCTTCGTCCTTGGTCAGGATGTAGACCTGGCCCATGAAGTCCGTGTGCGGGGTGATGCTGCCCGGCTTGCACAGCACCTGGCCGCGCTCGATGTCGGTGCGAGCCACGCCACGGAGGAGCACACCGACGTTGTCGCCGGCCTGCGCCTGGTCGAGCAGCTTGCGGAACATCTCGACGCCGGTGACGACGGTCTTCTTGGTGTCGTGGATGCCCACGATCTCGACCTCGTCGCCGACCTTCACGATACCGCGCTCGACACGGCCGGTCGCCACGGTGCCGCGGCCGGTGATCGTGAAGACGTCCTCGATTGCCATGAGGAACGGCTTCTCGGTGTCGCGGACGGGGTCCGGGAAGTAGGTGTCGACAGCGTCGATGAGCTTGTGGATCGCCGAGCAGTACTCACAGGTGTCGTCAGTCGCACACCCGTTGCACTCGAGGGCCTTGAGCGCCGAGCCGTGGATGATCGGTGTGTCGTCACCCGGGAACTCGTACTCGTCGAGCAGCTCGCGGACTTCCATCTCCACGAGCTCGAGGAGCTCGGGGTCGTCCACCATGTCGACCTTGTTCAGGAAGACGCAGATGTAGGGCACGCCGACCTGACGGGCGAGCAGGATGTGCTCACGCGTCTGCGGCATGGGGCCGTCGGCGGCTGAGACCACGAGGATCGCGCCGTCCATCTGGGCGGCACCGGTGATCATGTTCTTGACGTAGTCCGCGTGTCCCGGGCAGTCGACGTGCGCGTAGTGGCGCTTCTCGGACTCGTACTCGACGTGCGCGATGGCGATCGTGATGCCGCGCTCGCGCTCCTCGGGAGCCTTGTCGATCTGATCGAACGGCGTGAAGTCGGCGAAGCCCTTGGTCGCAAGGCACTTGGTGATTGCGGCCGTCAGCGTCGTCTTACCATGGTCGACGTGACCGATGGTACCGATGTTCATATGCGGCTTGGTGCGTTCGAACTTCTTCTTTGCCATCTGTTCTGTGTCCTGCTTCTCTTCCTCGGACCGCGACTAGCCGCGAACCTTGCTCACGATCTCTTCTGCGATGCTCTTCGGTACCGGCTCGTACGCCTTGAACTGCATGGTGTACGCCGCGCGGCCCTGCGTGCGCGAGCGGAGGTCCGTTGCGTAACCGAACATGTTGGCCAGCGGCACCTTGGCGCGGATGACCTGCGCGTTGCCGCGCGGCTCCATGCCTTCGATGTGACCGCGGCGGCTGGAAAGGTCGCCCATGACGTCGCCCATGAACTCCTCGGGAGTGACGACTTCGACAGCCATCATCGGCTCGAGCAGCGTCGGGTTCGACTTGCGCAGACCCTCCTTGATCGCCATGGAACCGGCGATCTTGAATGCCATTTCCGAGGAGTCAACCTCGTGATAGCTACCATCGACGAGCTCGATCTTCACGTCGACGACAGGGTAGCCGGCGAGCACGCCTGACGTGATCGCCTCCTGAATGCCCTTGTCGACCGCGGGGATGTACTCCTTGGGGATGGCGCCACCGACGATCTTGCTGTCGAAGACGTAGCCATCACCGGGCTGCTGCGGCACGACGTTGATCACGACGTGGCCGAACTGGCCTCGGCCACCGGTCTGGCGGGCGAAACGCATGTCGACGTCATCGACGCGCTTGCCTGCGGTCTCGCGGTATGCGACCTGCGGCTTGCCGACGTTCGCCTCGACCTTGAACTCACGCATGAGGCGGTCAACGATGACCTCGAGGTGCAGCTCGCCCATACCGGCGATGATCGTCTGACCGGTCTCCTCGTCCGTGCGGACACGGAACGTGGGATCTTCTTCGGCCAGCTTGGCGAGACCCGTACCGAGCTTCTCCTGCTCGGCCTTGGTCTTCGGCTCGATGGCGATGTCGATGACCGGATCCGGGAACACCATCGACTCGAGGAGCACGGGTGCGTCCTCGGAGCTCAGCGTGTCACCGGTGGTGGTGTTCTTGAGACCGACCGCAGCAACGATGTCGCCGGCGAATACCTCGTCGGTATCCTCGCGATGGTTCGCGTGCATCTCCAGCAGACGACCCACGCGCTCTTTGTGGCCCTTCGTGGAGTTGAGAACGTAGGAACCAGAGGTCATCTTGCCCGAGTAGACTCGGAAGTACGTGAGCTTGCCCACGTAGGGGTCGGTCATGACCTTGAATGCGAGCGCGGAGAACGGCGCGTCATCCGACGGCGGACGCTCGACCTCGGTGTCGGTCTTGAGGTCGATACCTGTGACCGCTGCGATATCGAGCGGCGAAGGCAGGTAGTCGAGGATCGCGTCGAGCAGCGGCTGAACGCCCTTGTTCTTGAACGAGGCGCCGCAGGTGATCGGCGTGATAGCGCACGCGATGGTGGCCTTGCGGAGCGCGGCAACGAGCTCGTCGACGCTGATTTCCTCATCGCCGAGAAACTTCTCGAGAAGGTCGTCGTCAAACTCGGCTGCTGCCTCGATGAGCTCGTGACGGTACAGCTCGGCCTCATCGGCGTACTCTGCAGGGATCTCCTCGATCGTCGGGTTGATGCCGTTGTCATCCTCATTGAAGTGGATGGCATTCATGGCGACGACGTCGATGATGCCGGTGAACTTGTCCTCGGCACCGATCGGGAGCTGCAGGAGCACCGGGCGCGTGCCCAGGCGGTCCTTCATCATACCGACGACGTTCATGAAGTCCGCGCCGGTGCGGTCCATCTTATTGATGTACGCGATGCGCGGAACGCCGTAGGTGTCGGCCTGGCGCCAGACGGTCTCGGACTGCGGCTCAACGCCACCGACGGCGCAGAAGACCGCCACGGTGCCGTCAAGAACGCGCAGCGAACGCTCGACTTCAACGGTGAAGTCCACGTGGCCGGGCGTGTCGATGATCTGGATGCGGTGGTCCTTCCAGAAGCACGTGGTGGCGGCGGACGTGATGGTGATGCCGCGCTCCTGCTCCTGGACCATCCAGTCCATGGTGGCAGCGCCGTCATGAACCTCGCCGATCTTGTGCGACTTTCCTGTGTAGAACAGGATGCGCTCGGTCGTCGTGGTCTTACCGGCATCGATATGAGCCATGATCCCGATGTTACGGGTCTTGGCGAGAGGGAATCGCTTTGAAGCCATTGAGTATCGTCGTCCTTATCCTGCGGTAGCGTGCGGTTACCAGCGGTAGTGGCTGAATGCCCGGTTCGACTCGGCCATCTTGAACAGGTCCTCGCGCTTCTTCACCGAGGCACCGGTGTTGTTCGCGGCGTCCATGATCTCGCCGGCAAGGCGCTCGGCCATCGTCTTCTCACGGCGCTTGCGCGAGAAACCGACGATCCAGCGAATCGCCAACGTCGTCGAGCGACGCGAGTTGACCTCGATCGGAACCTGATACGTCGCGCCACCGACACGCTTCGGCTTGACCTCGAGGGTCGGCCGCACGTTGTCCATGGCCTTCTTGAAGGTGGCCAGCGGATCTGTGGCAGTCTTCTTCTCGGTGATGTCGAACGCGCCGTACACGATGCGCTCGGCGACGGACTTCTTGCCGTCGAGAAGGACCTTGTTGATCAGCTGGGTCACGAGCCGGTTGTTATACACCGAATCCGGCACGACCTCGCGACGCTGCGCTGCTGCACGCCTGGGCATACTGTCACTCCTCCGCTCACAGTGCCGGCCCGCTCATACAGAGCGGACCCGGTCACGTGCTCTACTACTTCTTGGGCTTCTTGGCGCCATAGCGCGAACGCGCCTGGGCCCGGTTGTTCACTGCCGAGGTGTCAAGTGCACCACGAATGATCTTGTAGCGCACACCCGGAAGGTCCTTAACACGACCGCCTCGCACGAGCACGATGGAGTGCTCCTGCAGATTGTGGCCGATGCCCGGAATGTAGGCCGTGACCTCCATCTGGTTCACCAGACGGACACGGGCGACCTTGCGAAGCGCGGAGTTCGGCTTCTTCGGGGTCGTCGTGTACACACGGGTACAAACGCCGCGCTTCTGCGGGTTTGCCTTGAGCGCCGGCGTCTTTGTCTTGTCGGCGGCCTGCTTGCGGCCCTTGCGGACCAACTGATTGATGGTGGGCAACGCACCCTCCTTGGTTCGAATCATCCGTGAACATGTTCTTCACCCGGCGCATCGGCACCGAGCATAAAGTCACAAGGTCGGACTTTAGCAAACCTACCAGGTGCATGTCAAACCACGCACCCGGGCGTATCTACTCTCATCCGGAGTATCGCCCTCACAAAGGGCCCGTACCACCCCGGTACACACCGGGTGCCCGCCGAAACGACGGGCACCCGAGTTGTCCTATGCCTGCGCTATGCCTTCGCCTCGAGCTTGGCGTGCACGCCGCAGTACTCGCTGCCCTCGCGGGCCTTGTTGCCGCACATGTGGCCGTTTGACTGCACTGCCTTGCACATTCCGTCAGTCAGAGCCTGCTTGGCATGCACACCGCAATAACGGGTGCCTTCAATCGCGTGGTTCGTGCAACGGTCGCCATCGCCCTTGATGGCCGAGCACTGACCCTCGAACTCCGCGGCTTCGGGCGTATCGTCCACGTCCGAGAGAAGATCCTCGGTGGGATCGAACACGTGCCCCACGAAGTCGCTCACGTCAGCCGATGCTTCCTCGGCGATGGTGTTGTCGAGGTCAGCGAAGAACGCGGCCGCCTCTTCCTCGGTCAGGCCACCATCTTCGATCGGCGACGGTCCGGGAAGCATGGCCTCGATCTCGCGGAGCTCCTCCGGTGCGAACTCGGGAAGCGGACCCGCACCCTTGTCACTGCTCCACTCGGCGCTGCGACCCTTATAGGTGAGGGACACCGAACGGTACCGCTTCATGCCGGTCGCTGCCGGGATGAGCTTACCGATGATGACGTTCTCCTTGAGGCCGAGCAGCTCATCTTC
>CAKMKD010000017.1 GCA_927439865.1 uncultured Coriobacteriia bacterium
GGATACCGGGCTCAGTCCGAAGGCGCCGCTCATGAACTTCAATTGACCGTCTAGCTTTTGGGGTCTAGTTCACATGGGCGCCCCTTCTGCGTTCGGGCAAGGCCCGGCTGACTTAGGACTTCTTTAGGTGCGAAGCCAACACGCCGCCGCCAAAACCGGCAAGGATCAAAGCGACTGCAACCGCCCAGATCCACGGGAAACCCGCTGCGGCCCGCGGTGACTCCTTCTCAATCGCGGTAGCCCGCTGCTCTGCCGAGGTGTACAGGGTCTTGGTGACGCTCGCCATGGTGGTCACGGGGACCTCTACCCCAGCCTTCTTGGCCATCTCCTCAGGCGCCGACCGGTAGTAGAGCGCGGCGGTCAAAGTCACGGGACCTTCGGCCATCGTGAAGTCGTACTCGTTGGATGTCGACTCGCGCGGCGGAATCCGGTCGTCGCTCTGGATGCCGACGGCTTCCCAGAGTTCTACCGGGAATTTCCCGCTTGCGTCCTTGAGAACGGTACCGAACATGCGGCGTTCCTTCAGCAGCTCGGTACCCGCAGCATCGTTCGCTGTGACTTCAAGCCACATCTCGCGTACTTCGGTGAGACCTGTAGGCAAGTAGTGGCCCGCACCGACATTGGTGATCGTCGTCTTAAGCGCGACCGTCTGACCGGCGGCCACAATCTCCTCGACTGCAAGATCGAGTTGCGCTGCTGCCTGTAGCCGCTCCTCGGCACGCGCGGCATCGCCAAGGGCAACGTTGCCGCCCACAAACGTCATCGTGTAGATGTGCTCCCGCTCCGGCCCCATGGCCGCTGCCTTTCCGGGATTCGGCTTGGTCACACCGGGTCCGGGAGTCATGTGGCAGTCCTGGCAGATGATGCCCTCTTTGGCGTACGGCCCGTCTTTCCATTCGGTGTACGTTGCCTCAAGGTGCATGCCGTTGCCGGGATGATTGACGTTGTGGCAGTTCCCGCAGAACTCCGCGGTTTCATGGGCTTTGGAGTACGCGGTCGCATGCACCGGGGATACGGAATCGTCGAACTGCGCCCGCTTCGTGCCGTCAGCATCGAACGCGAGTGACGTGTTGCCGATCTCACCGTCGGTGCCGGTTATCTGGTGACACATGTCGCAGCCGACACTCTCGATCGAGACTTCGGACAGTGTGCCGCTCTTGTTCTCTCCGGACATGATCGCAATCGGACTGTGACATCCGTCGCAGAACGGGCCCAGAGCGCCGTCAGTCGCCTTGTTCGCCTCGTCACGCTTGAGCACATACAGGGGGTCCGTGAGCGCCTGGGCGTGCATGGAGACCTGCCACTGCTCAATAAGCGCCGCGTGGCAGCCGCAACCCGAGGAGGGCTGGAACGCGGAACTCGGAATCTCCGGCAGCCCGATCGCTACATTCGCCGAGAGAAGAACTGCGAACATCAGGACACCAGTCCAGACGATTCGACGCGAAGACATAGGGCCTCCCTTTCTTGGATGTCGATGGTGACGATACCCGACTTCGGTAGCGTATCACCGCGCTGGTAGACTCCGCGGGTAGAATACACACAGCGCGCCACTCGGCGCATTGAAGCCTTGAGAGGAGAACCCGTGATACAGACGTACCGCTGCAAGGGTTGTGGCTACTACCACGTCGGCCCCGCGCCTGAAGTGTGCCCCGTGTGTGGCGCCCCGCAGTCGTTCTTCCTCCCGTACGAGGGCGTTGGCGACCTGACCGGAACCAAGACACTTGAGAACCTGAAGGCCGCGTTCGCCGGCGAGTCCCAGGCGAACCGCCGCTACACGCTCTTCGCTCGCATCGCTCGGCTCGAGGGCGACGAGCAGGCTGCTGCTGCGTTCGACCACGCTGCTGCCGAGGAGACCGCGCACGCACTCGGCCATCTTGCGTACATGGACGCGTTCGGCTCGACCCAGAGCAACCTGAACACCGCTGCAGAAGGCGAGCACTACGAGACCGTGGACATGTACCCTGCGTTCGCCGAAGTGGCCGAGGCAGAGGGTCTGCCCGAGATCGCGTACTACTTCCGCTCCGTCGGCTCGTACGAGCGCAAGCATCGTGACGAGTACCGCAAGGCACTCGGCGAAGCCTAGTGGCTGGCAGCGCCCCTGATATCAAAGGCCTCGACCTCAAGGGGATCGAACGCGCTCTGGCCGAGATAGGCCAGCCGCGGTTCCGCACCCGGCAGGTGGTTCGGTGGCTCTATGCCCGCGGGGTCGCCAGTTTCGAAGAGATGACCGACCTGCCGGGGGCCGTGCGCTCGGAGCTCTCTGAGCGCTTCGCCCTCGGCAGGCTCGCTCTTTCGGCGCGTGAGGTCTCCTCGGACGGCACCCGGAAGTACCTCTGGACGCTCACCGACGGGACAACCGTTGAGAGCGTTGGCATTCCGTCCGAGGGACGCCTGACGGTCTGCTTCTCGACACAGGCCGGCTGCGCCCTGGGCTGCACCTTCTGCGCGACCGGGCAGGATGGTCTCACCCGGAATCTAATGCCGGGCGA
>CAKMKD010000018.1 GCA_927439865.1 uncultured Coriobacteriia bacterium
CATGCCCGACGAGATCGCGCGCCTCTCCCCCGAGGTGGATGGCGCTCTCGTGGTACGCCGCGGCATGAACGCGGCGCTCTTCCCGGTACCGGATCTCTCGCTGCTCTCAGTCGACGCGGCGTTCGGCCTGGGTGACCCCGAGCATGCGAGCGAACTGCGGGCCGCGCGCCAGGCCGCGCGCGACGTACGCGAGATCGACCTGCCGCCGATCTGGCATGGCGAGGAGCTTCTCCCCGAAGGACTCAGGCTCATGGGCCAAGAACGGCCGGGACCGACAAGGACGCCCGCCGAACGCGTGGGCGTAGACAGATGAGGGACTCGACAAAGGAGAGTGGAGCGATGAGGGGACTACACGAGAAGGGCCGCACCGCATTGGTGGCCGCGACGTTCGCGCTGGTTGCGGCGACGCCGACAGTCGCGCTGGCGGTGACCGACATAACCGGGTTCTTCGCCAAGGTCGACACGCTCGCCAAGCAGGTGCAGACCGGCGTGACACTGATCTTCGCCACGATTGCGGTCATCGGCGGCGGCGTGCTCATCACGATGGCGGTGCTCACGCAAGATGAGCACATGCGTCGGCAGCGCTGGCAGCAGTTCTGGGGCCTGCTGGCCCTCTGCATCGCCTTCGCGGTGCTGCCGTGGCTCGTGCCGTTCCTAATCACGCAGTTCGGCTAGAGCGCCTCATGGACACCATCACCGCGTGGTGGAACGGCTGGCTCGTCGGCGTGTTCAGCGGCTTCTTCGACATGATCGCCAAGGTGCTCATTAGTGTCGGGACGCTGTCCGCCGCGCTGATCCACTGGGCTCCCGTCGTCAACGCCATGACCACGGTGCAGGTGTTCGCCACAGCCGTGCTGGGCCTGAAGGTCGGGCTCGACGTGTATTCGCGCTACATCCTGCAACTCTCAGGCGAGGACGGTGACCCTCTCGACGCGGTACTGCTGCGCGCCGCTGGCGCCGCCGCACTCATCTGGTCAATCCCGCTCGCGGTCACGCTGGCCGTCGACGTCGGCAACAAACTCACGAGCGACGTGCTGATCAACTCGGCGGCCGGTGCGGTAACGAGCACGCTGCAGGCGACAGATGTCCTGGCCCGCCTCACGTCTATCGGTTTGGCTGCGAACAACCCGACGGGACAGCTCCTCGTGGCCGTGATCATGCTCTTCCTCGGCATTGGGCTCATCGTGATCTTCTTCCAAGTCACGAAACGCTCGGTGGAACTCGCGATCATGGTGTTCATCGGGCCGGTTCTGGCGCTGAACTTCGCCTCGCCTGACCGCTCATTGTTCGCGGCGTGGACTCGTCAGCTTCTGACGCTGGCGTTCACGCAGACGCTGCAGCTCTACCTCTTGAACCTCACGATCATCGGCCTCGTGACGGGCCTGAAGATCTCGGGGTTCGGAACCGACCCCATCCACGAGTTTGTCGCAACGACTGGGCTGATGGCCTGCACGATCGCGCTTCCGGCGTTCGTGCGGCAGATGACGCACCAGGCCGCGCCGAGCGGCGTCGGCTCGATGGCTCGCATGGCGACATTCGAGTTCGCCCGCCTCGCAATCGCGAGGGCGTGATACAGCCGTGGCGCAGCAGACGGCAGCGAATGAAGTCCTGGGATGGTCAGCAGCATTCCTCGGCGTGGTCAGCGTGACGGCGATCGCTCGCGCCGGCATCACCGCGACGCAAGCCATCTTCTCACCAGGGGAGACGAGGCCGAGCCTGTGGAAGATCGCGAGGCCGGTCATTGCCGCGGCGGTCATCTCGCTCGTCGTGTCCGGAGGAATCCTCGCTGGGATCGCACAGATGTTCAAGTGACAGAGAGGACACGTAGGCGATGACCCCAACAGTAGACACGGAACAGCGCGAGGGCTATCTGGCCCCGTCTCGCGTAGCCCTCGGCAAGCAGGTGCTCACCCCCAACGTGCCGAGGCACAACCAGATCTACATGTACTACGTGCTCGGCACCGCACCCTTCGCCGCGAGCGTTGCCGTGATCGCCACGGGCGTGGTGTTCGTCGGGCTGCTCGCCGCAGGGCTGTGGATCATGACCGGATGGGGACTTGTCACCGATTCGGTGGCCGACGTGACGGTGGCCGACTTCCTCAAGAACTCCCTGCGCTGGGTCCGTGAGCCGAAGCGCTACTACCTGAAGATTGAGAAGGGCGGAATCACGCATGGCGAAGCCTAAGGCTCCCACGGCCGACACGATGGCGGACCTGATCCCCGTGACCGACGTGCTCAGATCGACCACCGGCGACTACACGGTGCTTACGGACGGCACCTACGCGGTGCACCTGCGTGTGCAGCCGCAGGACATGACGCTCAAGGACGCCGGCGGGATCGCGGCCAACTTCGACGCATTTCAAGCGGCATACAACAGCGTGACGGTCAGCGTGCGAATCTACATCGGCCCGCGCGCGGCAGACCTTGAGGAACAGATGAACCACCTGCGAACGCTGATGGAAAAGGCCGCCACGAGCGGGCGACGAACGCTCATCGCCGACCAGATCGAGTTCGTCGCAGATCTGATGAGCAAGGGCAACGCGGCCGAGCGGGACTTCTTCTTCATCCTGACGACGGCTCCAGACGCAACCGAGCCGCAGCGAAACGACCTCTTCACGGAGGCCCGCAACTTCATCGCGACGCTCAACGCGCGCGGGATCTCCGCAAGCTGGATGAGCGCTGCCGACGTCATCAACACGCTCGTGCGTTTCAGCCTGCCATCCCCCGCCGTCACGCTGCCTTCCGGTGACCCGTCATTGAACATCGCGCCGCTCGTCGGCGGCTGAAGAGGAACGAGGACGCCTCATGGCACGCAACAAGGGTCTCACAGCCGACCAGGTCACCCAGATTCTGCCGAACACGCGCCTGCGCGAGCTCATCGCTCCTGTGGTCGCCGACTTCTCCGACAAGAGCGCGTGTAGGTTCGGCGATCAGTACATGGCCGTGCTCGTGGTGACGAAGTACCCGGCGCGGCTGCCAGCCGAATGGCTGTCGCGCATCCGCCTTCCCGGTGTCACCGTCCACGTCGACGCAGTGCGCCGCAACGCGGCCGAGTTCAACCGTATCGTGTCCGACTCCCTGTCGGGGTGGAGCTTCCAGGCCGAGAGTCGCAACAAGGGCGCCTACGAGCGCATGCAGGCCTCGGCGAAGCGAGACCAGGCCGCGGAACTCCTGCACCTCTCCGGTGCCGAAAACCAGGCGATGTTCGATTCCGTCGTGTCGTTCATCGTGACCGCCGAGAGCGCCGACGGGCTGACTGCGCGCGTCAAGGAGGTGCAGGGGCGCCTCGCCGCCAACCAGATCATCGCCCAGCGGCCGTGGTTTCTCACCAAAGACGCCATGCTGCACTCAAGCCCCTACGGCTACCGGTCGGCGCGGCTGCACGAGCTCTACGCGATGCCCATGCCGTCCAGCACGCTAGCGGCGGCCGCACCCTTCTCAGCAGCGGGTATCAACGACGGCCACGGCAAGGTATACGGGCTGGATACGACCGGCGGTGTCGTGGTGATCGATCGCTGGCGGTTCGGCTCGTCGGGCTTCGCTGATCGCTCAAACGCCAACATGGTCGTGCTCGGCAACGCCGGTGGAGGCAAGTCCACGTTCATGAAGCTCGACATCCTCATGGAGTACATGGCGGGGACCAAGGTCATCATCATCGACCCGGAGGACGAATACCGCGCGCTGTGCGCCCGCATCGACGGCCAATGGATTGACGCGGGCAACAGCG
>CAKMKD010000019.1 GCA_927439865.1 uncultured Coriobacteriia bacterium
GTTCGCGAGTACAAGGGCGAGAAGCTCGGCTCGGTGAACGACTTCCGCGAGAACTCCATCAAGGGCCCGCAGTCGGTCGACAAGGCCACGTACAAGCTCACGGTGACCGGACTCGTCAACGAGCCGCGCGAGTATGCCTACTCTCAGGTCACGAGCGATCACGCCACGTACGAAAAGGTCGTGCAGCTCAACTGCGTCGAAGGCTGGAGCGTCAAGACGCTGTGGGAGGGTGTGCTGCTCTCCGACCTCATCGATGAGGCTGGCGCGAAGGGCAGCGCGAATACCGTCATCTTCAAGGCAGCCGATGGCTACTCCACGTCGCTCCCGCTCGCATACATACGTGACAGGAAAATCCTCCTCGCCTTCAGGATGAACGGCGTAACGCTTCCCGCCGAGAGAGGTTTCCCGTTCCAGCTCGTGGCCGAGGACAAGTGGGGCTACAAGTGGATCAAGTGGGTCACCGAGATCGAACTGTCGAGCGACACGTCGTACGAAGGCTACTGGGAGAGTCGTGGTTACTCGAACACCGGGAACCTCGACGAGCCATCCTTCGGCAACTAGCGTCCGACCCGAATCTGCCGGTCATCCGGATCCTGGCGCCGCCTGAAAGAGCATATCGCCGCCGGTCCGTGAGCACTTCACACCGCCGGGAACGCACCCTATACTTTCGCCCATTACCGCTCGGCGGGGGCGGTTGGGGTTCGGGGGTAGCGTGTTCGACCGGGTGATCATCTGCACTGATCTGTCGCCGTCATCGGAGAGCATCGTCGCGTGCGCTGGTGCGCTTGGCATCCTCGGCGTGCGTGAGGCGATTCTGGCACACGTGATCGACATCGGAGCCGATGGGAGCGCTAGTGTCGGTGCCGGAGCCGATGCTGCTTTCGCCCGCCAGACCGAGGCGATCGAGCGAGCGGGGATTCGCGTCCGCGTCGACTCAGCGGTGGGCTACCCGCCGTACGCTATCGAGAAGATCGCCGGGCAGCACGACGCGTCGTTGATCGTCATCGGCTCACACGGCAAGGGGCTCTTCACGGGAGGCTTCTCGGGAAGCGTGTCCTCGGACCTCGTCCGTATCAGCTCGCACCCCGTACTGCTCGCCGTGCTCTCGACCCTGGGTTCGAGTGATGAGAGCTCTGCGGTCTGCGGTCGACTGCTCTCGCGAGTCCTCTTCCCTACCGACCTCAGCGAGGACTCTGCGCTGGCTGCCGAGTACCTCACGCAGTTCGCGAACAGCGGGCTCGGCACAGTGGACATTCTGCATGTAGTCGACAATACGACGGGCAATAGCATCGAGTTCCGCAGTTCCGCTGCTCGTGCCCGACTGGCTGATCTTGCCTCGGACATCCTTAACGCCGGCGCACTCGCGGTGAACACCGAAGTCGTCGTCGGGTCACCCGAGCGCGAGACCGCGAAGCGATGCGCAATAGGCGAGCACTCGATGATCGTGATGGCGCCCCGGTGCGACGATGACCCGGGCCAGCCGCTTGGCGGCGTCACACACGCGGTCATCCAGGCAACGAGCGCACCCGTGCTGCTGATTCCCCCGGGTTGCCGCCGTTGATCCTACGGGATGGGCAGCACGTAGAGCATGACCGCGAGGAAGTGACATGCGCTGCCCGCAAGCACGAACAGGTGCCAGATGGCGTGCGTGTACGGCACCTTCTTGAGCACGTAGAAGACGGTGCCGAGCGTGTAGGCGAGTCCCCCGGCTACGAGCAGCCCTACGCCGCCCCGGGGCAGGTTGGCCATGAGCGGGTTGATGGCCACGACAACGAGCCAGCCCATGCCCAGGTAGACGACCGCCGAAAGCCATTTCGGCCGATAGACCCAGAACGCCTCGAGCGCTATGCCGATCGCGGCAAGCCCCCAGACGATGCCGAAAAGCCACCAGCCGCCCGATTCCCGGAGCGTGACAAGGGTGAACGGCGTGTACGTGCCCGCTATCAGCAGGTAGATGCTCGAGTGGTCGATGATCTTGAAGACGTGACGGGCCTTCTCGCCGGGAACGCTGTGATAGAGCGTCGAGGACACGTAGAGCAGCAGCATGGTCACGCCGTAGACGATCGAGCTCGCCAGGTGCCAGTCATTCCCCCAGATCTTGGCGAAGGCAACCAGCAACGTGAGCGCCGCGATACTGAGCCCCACGCCGAGTCCGTGAGTGACGGCGTTCGCGATCTCCTCGCCGAGCGAGTAGCGACGCCTCGGGTCTGCCGTTGCCAGGACTTCCTCGTTGTCAGTCGACAGGGACGACATCTACACCCTCCGATACGAAGTGGCACCCGGCGCACGGTTCGCCGAAGTGTCCTGCAGGGGCCGGCTGAGATGGCGCAACCGGGCTGATCATCACGTGGACAGCAAGCACCAGCAGCAGCGCGATGACGAGTGCGGCCACCAGCCAAAGACCGACCCTCGCTGCAAGCGAGCGCTTCGGGGCAGGCGTGGGGTTCTCGGACATCGCACCCTCCTGAACGTGACGTACACTGTGCACTGTACCAAAAGAACCATGCGCGGGTTACACGAGACGAGGCTCGCATGTGCGAATTCTGTACCCAGCACGGCGATGGCAAGAAGTGGTACCTGGAAGCGTCCAACTACGCCAGCGACCTTGAGACAGACCTCGAACGTCGCGGCTTCATGGTCGAGTTCGTCACAGGATTCGACCGAAGGATGAGCAGAGGCATCAAGCTGCTGGACATCGTGAAAGCTTCGCCACGCCCGATTCGCCGCGTCGTCCGTACCGTGGCAGCGCGCTCCCAGAAGCGCGACCATTTCGGCCAGCCGGTCCCTATCGAGGACTGCGAGCAGATACTCGACATCGCATCGAGCATCGTGCAGCTGCCGTGCGTCTGCAGGCATTTCGCGAAGCGTCCGGAGCGCGGGTACTGCCTCGCGATCACGGTGAACCCCGCCGATGGCGCACTTGCCGAGGCGTTCCGGGGCTACGACGACGGTCCCGACACCTCGAAGTTCCAGCGCCTCACCAAGGAAGAAGCGCTCGACGTGCTTCGTCGGTGCGAGGCAGAGGGACTCATGCACTCGATCTGGACGTTCAAGACGCCATTCATCTCGGCCATCTGCAACTGCGACCTCGGCTCGGGATGCATGGCCATGAAGACGACCGTCGACTACGGCCTCCAGGTCATGTGGAAGGGCGAGTACGTCGCCGCCGTGGACGCCGAGGCATGCGTGGCGTGCGGCGCGTGCTTCGACCGCTGTCCATTCTCGGCAATCTCCCCGGACATCTCGCGGCGCGCGGTTGTGGACCAACGAGCGTGCTACGGGTGCGGCACGTGTCGGTCGGCGTGCAAGAAGGGTGCGATCCGCTTGAACGACCGGGCCCAAACGCCTGCTGTCGCGACTGACTGGTGACGCTAGGTCCGACGAGTACGACCGCCGAAGACTACGAACAGCCCGGCGAGGACGAGTCCCACGGGCAGAACCGACTCGACGGCCGGCCCGAACCCCGCGCCACCCACGCCAAGGATGCGCACGAAGATCCACTCGCCCACAAGCGCAAAGAGCAGTCCGAGCCCGAGCAGCCATGCGCCCGTTCGCCGCACGCCAGGCTCACCCTCGCGGGTGCCTGCGATGATGAGACCAAGACCCACGGCTCCTGGCGCCGCGAACGCCCACATGTACGACCAGCTCTGCCAGTCACCGGTGATGTTCTGGTAGGCCAGTAGCGCTCCCACAGTGGTGATGATGCTGCCGGGCACTGCAAGGTAACCAAGACCCGCCTGCTTGCCTCCCGCCAGCATGCCGACGAAGAAGAACAGACCCGGGATGATCACGAAGAGCGGCCACCCGAACGAAACGAGATTGATGTCCCACAGCTGGAAGGCGAACAGCAGGATTCCGAGTGCCACAAGGAATACGCCGTAGACGATCAATGGTGCGTTACGCTTCGTGTCGCCACTCACAGGACACTCCTGTCACTACGTTTCACGGGCACGTGCGCGGGAATCGCAGAATGAATGTAGCGCCGCTCCCCGGCTGGCTCTCGGCCTCAAGGCTTCCATCGATGATATGAGTCAGGCGTCTACACAGAGCAAGCCCGAGCCCTGTACCTTCATGTGTTCCCGAGACCTGCCGGGCGACCTGCCTGAATTCCTCGAAGATGTGCGGGAGCTCTGCCGGGTCGATGCCCACGCCGGAATCCGACACCCGGACGACTACCTCTTCGTCCGATGCCTCCACCGCGATGCCGAACCCACCTTCGCGTGTGTACTTCAGTGCGTTGGCGAGAAGCTGCAAGAGCACCTGCTCTACTTTGTTCCTGTCGGTAAAGACCTCCACCTTGCCATCCGGCACCTCGACAGCAAGTTCAAGCCCACGAGCTTCGGCGGCGGGATGCGCGCCAACGGCGATCGACTGCACGAGTTCCACGACATCGAACCTCGACGGCTCACACACCTCGACACCAGTGGCCAGTCGTGAGAGATCAAGCACATCGTCGACGAGCTCGGCAAGGTGGCGGCCGGCACCAAGCACCATGTCAATCTGCCGCTGCTGCTCCTCGTTCAAGTCCCCCGCCATCCCGCGGGAGAGCATGTCGCTGAAGCCGATGATGGTATGCAACGGCGTTCGGAACTCGGCACCGACATTCTCGTAGAACGCGTCGCTCGCAGCGGTGGTCTGCTGCAGCTCCACATTGGTGCGCATGAGGTCGTCGGTGCGCCGCTCAAGGAGCCGCTCGAGTTGCTGTTTGTATCGTTCGAGCTCGGCCTCGGTGCGATGGCGCTCGGTGACATCATGAATGATGCCTGAGAGTAGTCGTCTTCCGTGAACCGTGATGGTGCCCGAGTAGATCTCGACGTCTCGCACGGAACCGTCTGCAAGCCTGTGCTTGAATTGGAAGTAGTCACGCGTGCCCTCAAGAGCGCGTAGCATCTCGCTGCGCACGTCCTCGGGCGGTGCCGTGTTTATCTGCAGGGCACTCATCGTCGTCAGCTCATCGTAGCCGTAGCCGTAGAAATCGCATGCGGCCCGGTTGGCATCGACGATCTGGCTCGACGCCGGATCAACCAGAAGCATCGGCATGTGGTTCAGCTCGAAGAGTGACGAATACCGCTCCTCGCTCTCGTGAAGTGACCGTGTGCTGATAAGGTGCCTGAGCGCGGGACTGAGCCGGGCGGCGAACAAACGAAGCATGCCAGCCATCGCTTCAGGGGCCTCGATCGGGTCTCGCGAGTATGCGGCCAGAATTCCCACGCGTCGCCCGTCGGCGTCGAACAGGAAGACAGCCGCAAAGGATTCGAACCCTTCGGCAGCTGCCCACAGGTCGTCCGGGAACGCTTCCCTGAGCCCTTTATGGACGAGGACCGACCGCTTGCCACCCGCAGACAGAATCGGCGTGCCCGCGATCGACCACTCGAAGCCTTCAAGCACCTGACCGTCCTGCGCAGCCGCAAGGGTCAGCGCCGAGAGCGGTCGGTCTGGATCCACCTCAGCGAAGGCCGCCGCATCCGCGCCGAGTTCCTCGGCGAGCAAACGGACCAGCGGCGCAAACTGGTGCTGGAGCGGGAAGACGCTGCCGTCGAGAGGATGCGGATGCTGGTCGGCGGCGTCTCGTTCTTCCAGCGTGTCGTAGGCCATCACGAACACGCCGCCATCGACGCCTTCGCTTCCACCGAGCGTCGAAACGACGAAGGTGACATCCGCCGAGCGGCTCGCGGCCGTGCGAACCCGGACCGGAAGCTCCGTAAGCCAGAGCTCATCTAAGCGCCGCCGCGCTGAGATGATATCCCAGAGGTCCGCGCCATCGAACGCGAGCACGCGTCGCTCGACCTTCTCGGACGAAACGACCTGAAGCCGCGAGGCGAGCCGATTCGAGATCACGATCTGCCCGGTCGCGTCGAAGACGATCACCGGAACGGGGACCATCTCGGCGAGTGCTGACATGAACGCACGCGGCCCGAGAGCGGCAACAATTGGCCGCTGCTCGCTGGAACGCTGGTCGGCTTCGCTCACTCCCCCACCCTTCGAGATATGCGCGTTAGAGGCGTACTCTTGATGATGACGCGTGAAACAGCCTTGCGCAAACGAAAGGGACGACCATGACCGAGCGAGTTCGAGCCCATGTTGTGGTGCAGGGCGTCGTGCAGGGAGTGTTCTTCAGGGCATCGACCGCGAAGATGGCTTCAGGACTCCGCCTTCAGGGCTGGGTCCGCAACCTCGATGATGGGCGCGTTGAAGCGACGTTCGAGGGACCAGCGGGCGCGGTTGCCGAGGCGATCGCATGGATCCGGGTAGGGCCGCCCCGTGCGACCGTAGGGGACGCGGAGATCCAGTTCGAGGAGCCACGCGGCGAGACGGGATTCCGGGTGCTTTAGGAAGCGGCCCGAACCCGACCGCGCGTGGAGACCAGCGCTACGCCCACGAGCGCGACGGCGCCTCCGGCCAACGTGACAATCGATGGCACTTCTCGGATCCATATCCACGCGATGATCGTCGCACTTACCGGCTGCACGTACAGGAAGCTCGACGCGATCGATGCGGGGAGCTTCGACAGCACGTGCGAGTACAGCGCGTACGCGATTGCGCCCGGGAACACGCCGAGGTAGATGCCCGAGAGCGTGGCGGCCATCGGCGCCTCCGGAAGTTGGCGCAGCAGACCAGGCAGGAACACCAGCATCGGCAGCGTGCCGAGCCAGATCGAGTACGCCGTGAATGCGAGCGGTGTGTACTTGTCGAGCAGCGGCTTGGAAACCACGAAGTAAGCGGCTGTCGCGATCGCCGCAAGCAGCACGAGCATCGCAGCGGGCTGGAACGTGAGGCCGCCGGTGCCCTCGCCAAGCGTGATGAGCGCAACGCCCGAGAACGCGATACCGATGCCGCCCCAACCCCACACAGTGAGCCGCTCGCGCAAGAAGACCATCGCGAGCAGTGCCGTGAAGATCGGCCCGGACGAGATGATCAGGCTGGCGGCACCGGCCGTCACAGCCGTCTCGCCGAAGTTCAGCAGCAGGTGATACGCGGTGATGCCGAGTGCGCCGGCAAGCCCGATCCTCGGCACATCTGCGAGGTCAGGAAGGCGTAACCGGATGACCGACGCGTAGCCGATGAGCATGATCGACGCGGTGCCGAAGCGCAGCAGCGCGAGCTCACCAGGCCCGAAGCCCTCAAGGCCTGCCTTGATACCGGCGAACGCCGACGCCCAGAGCAGGAGCGCGACGACGACCGATATCCAGGTTGCAAGGTCGAGTCTTCTCGGCACGCTACTCGAACCTCAGCAGACGCGAGCCGAGGAAGAGCGACACGCCTGCGAAGCTGAGGAGGACAAGCGACGGCACGAGTGCCGCTTCCATTCCCTGGTTGCGTGCGACAACGTCGGTGAGCCCCATGACCGCCCAGCCCGTGGGTGTGAGCTTGGCGATCGTCTGCATGAGCGGCGCGACGATCTCGATCGGCCACAGGCACCCGCCGAGCATGGCGAGTCCCGTGGAGATGAGCGGGCTGAGTCCGCTCAGTTGATCGCGGGTTCGAACCAGCGCCGAGACCAGCACCGCAAGTCCGGTGCCCGCGAGAATATACGAGCCGAGAACCACGAACACCGGCAGGGGGTCTCGGCCCCACGGCACGCCGAATACGAGTGCGCCGACTGTCACCAGAATGAACGCCTGCACCGACGCCGCGAGCACGATGCCGACGATCTTGCCACTCACGATAGTGCCGCGAGTGATCGGCGCCACCAGCAGTCGGCGAAGCGTACCCTGCTCGCGCTCCTCGAGGATGCCGCCGGCGCTGCCGAACGTCATGAACAGGATGAACCACACGGTGAAGCCGATCGAGCTGAGGGTCGCTCCTTCGGCAAGCACCGAATCGCCGCGAACCTCAGAAGCTACGACCGTCGTGCCCGAGGCGAAGATCGGCGGCTTCGGGTCCCATTGCTTGTCAGCCGAGGCGTAGACGGCATCGAATTCCTTGAGCCCGGGCGCCATGCTCACGACGATCTCGGCGGCCTGGACGTTGCCGGACATGCGCATGGCCACGCCTTGCACGACCGAGATGACCGCGAACGAGCTTTCGGACGCCGGGTCGCGCAGCACCTGGATCTCGGCGCCGCTTCCCTTGAGGCCGGACTGGAAGCCGTCCGGCACGAGCACGGCCACGGATTCGTCGCCAGCCGCGATAAGCTCCTCGGCCTGCGCGCGGGTGACGCCGCTCGTCTCGAAGGACTCCTCGGCATCGAGCAGCGTCCCGACCTGTGCCGAGAACGGCGTGGCGTCTTCGTCGACGAAGAGCACGCGCATCGGCGTGTCGTCGCCGCCGGCGTAGGCAGAGCCGAAGAGCATCGTGAGCGCGAGGGGCAGCACAAGCACGCCAACCAGCTCGCTGGGGTTGCGAAGCAGCTGCAGGGCGTTGAGCCACGCCAGGGCGAGTATCTTGCGCATCATTCGTACCTCAGCCGCCAGACGCCGAACGCGAAGAGCACGACGCCGATGGCCAGCACGGCGCCTGCATTCGGGAGGATGTCGACGACGGTCGCGCCGCGCATCACATCGAGGAGTCCGTTAACGGTCCAGTACACCGGCGAGATGACCTGCACCGGCAGCAGGAACTTCGGCAGCTGCTCGGTAGGCACCATGGAGCCCCCGGTCGCCGCGAAGAGCATGATTGCCGCTGGCGCAATGCCACCAACAGAGCGCTCCGTCTTGCCGAGGGCGGCAAGCGTCATGGCGAGTCCTGCGGCCGCGATCGCCTCGGCGGCGCCGAGCATGACCGATGCAGCAACGCTCTGACCCCAGTCGACGCCGAAGAGCAGCCGGGTTCCCACGTACAACACCGCAAACTGGGCGATGCCGATCATGAATACGCCGATGGCCTTGCCGCCAACGATCGAGAGCCTGGTCGCCGGTGTGCTCATCAAGCGCGCAAGCGTCTGCTCTCGGCGCTCCGCCACGAAGGAGAATGCGCCAAACATGCTGCCGAAGAGCAGGAACATCCCGGTCATTCCTGCCGAGTAGTACGAGATCATCGAGATACGCGTGTCTATCTCGGCCTCGATCTCGCGCACCGCGACGGCGTCAAACGTCATCGGCGGCAGCTGCGGTGGGAAGCCCGTCGTTGCACCCAGCGGCCCGGTGGGTGCGCCGGGAGCGCCAGCGAGCTCCTCCTGGATGGTGTGCACGGCGATGATCTGCGCCGAGGCGTTCGCCACGCCTGCGCGCACCACGCTCGCCCAGATGCCGCCGGCGATCTTCGAGCCGGGATCCTGCAGAACCTCGAGGCCGACCGGTTCGCCGGCGGTGATCTTATCGGACAGGTCGGCGGGGATGATGAGTGCCGCCGTCAGCTCGCCGCGCTCAACATCAGCGCGCACCGCCTCGGCGTCATCCCGGACGTCGATGTTGAAGAGCTCATCGATCTCGGGTGACCCGGTGAGGCCCTCGACGAAGCGAGCGCCCGTGTCGCCTGCGTCCTCATTCACGATGGCAACG
>CAKMKD010000020.1 GCA_927439865.1 uncultured Coriobacteriia bacterium
GCCGCGACGTCATTCCTCGAGGCACGCGGAGCGGCAGCCGTCACGATCGCCGAGACGACCGAACTCGATGAGGAAGTCCGCGAGGCGGAGTCGCGTCAGAACAAGATGGACGCACGCAAGGGCTACGACCAGGGCGTCACCCTCATGCGTGACGTGGAGACGCAGGTGAAGCTCGGCAAGGTCTTCGAGGTCTCCCCTCTTCAGGGCCTCGTGAGCAACCTGCTCGACAACCTGTTCAAGGACCCGGCGGCGGTTCTCGGCCTGACCGCTATCAAGAGCCACGACGACTACACGCTCAATCACTCGATCAACGTCTGCATCCTGTCGCTCTCGCTCGGAGCCTCGCTCGGCCTCGACTCGGAGTCGCTCAAATCGCTCGGGCTCTCGGCGCTCCTCTACGACCTCGGCAAGGTGCGCATTCCGGAGGGCATCCTCAACAAGGAGGGCCCGCTCTCGGCGGATGAATGGCAGATCGTGAAGAGCCACGCCACCGAAGGTGCGGACTTGCTCAAGCGCATCCAGCTCGTGGACCAGATGCCGATGGTGGTCGCGTACGAGCATCACCAGCGCCACGACATGCAGGGCTACCCCGAGATGCAGGTACCTGCCGAGCAGCACCTGTTCAGCAAGGTCGTCGCGCTCTGCGACGCCTACGACGCGATGACGACGCGCCGCCCGTTCCGGCGCGAGATCCGACCGGACAAGGCGCTCGCGGTGCTCATGCAGGGGCGCAACAAGGCGTACGACCCCAGCCTCACCAAAGCACTCGTGGCTATGCTCGGCATCTACCCGATGGGTGCGGTCGTCCGCATGTCGGACGGAAGCACGGGCGTGGTGTTCCGGGTGAACCGAGACGACCTGCTGCGTCCACGCATCAAGGCGCTCATCGACTCGGCGGGACGCTGGCTGGAGCAGCCTCAGACGATAGACCTGCGACTCATCTCGACGGAGAGCGGCACATTCTCGCTCTCGATTCTCGAGTGCATCCCGGCGGCTGAAGCCGGCATCGACGACGTCTGGCAGTACCTCTAGGGAATGTCGCCCTCGATGGAGTCGAAGTCGGCTTCGCCCGGCATCGACATGCTGTCGAGTTCCTTCTGGATGGCGGCGAGTTCCTTCTGGATGGCCGCGGTGTCCACCGAGGTCGCACCGGTCCCCGCGTCGCTGCCTGCGTCGTCGGCGACAGGGGCAGATGCTTCTGCCGACGCTGTCGCCTCCGGAGTGATTGTTGAGACGGACGCACCGTCAGGCGCGTCCGTCTCACCATACTGAGCACTCTTCGTCCTGCAGCCGACGACTCCCGTGAGGAGGAGCGAGGCGAGAAGGAGGAGCGCGATCAGCCCTCTGGTCACTACTCCTCCGGTGCCGCTACGGTCTCGGCTATCCGCGACAGCTCGCGCGCTGCGTCACGCAGCTGCATGCGAGACTGCTTGACAAGCTCAACAGCCTTGCGGCCTTCGGCCTTGGCTGCGCGGAACGCGGCGCGCTTGTCAGTGGCATCGGGCACGGCCTTGATGGCGTCGATGCAGACCTGCTCCTGAGTGCGTGCCTGCTCCATCAGCCGGGTCGATTCCTGCAGCATGGTTCGAACCTGCGCGACGTCTCCGCCGAGGGCTTCGACCTTGTCGGCAAGCACTGTCACGCGTGCCTGGCGCTTCACGAGGTTGGCAGTGACAGCGTCAAAGCGGGCCTTGCGAGCCCGGAGCACATTGGCGATCCGGTTGCGGAGATTCTCGATCGACTTCTCGGCGTTCGAGGCACCGGCCGCAGCGGCCTTCATGGTCGGCTTCGTGGTCGGCCGCGCGTCCCCGGGCAGTGCCAGCGCCGGGACGGCAAGTGACAGCACGATCACCAGAGCGGTGATGGCAACTGCTGTGCTTCGCATCTTGTTGAACATCGTCTCCACCTCGATCTCATCGTAGCGCGGTTCGCAGTGCGATAGAAATGTCCTCGCTACTGTTATCGGGCCCGTGAGTTGTGCGCGTATGATGCTGGCGTTGAGTTCATGTTGAGCGCGACGGTCACGCCCGCGGCAGCTCCACCACGAAACGGGCACCGCCGAGGGGAGACGCATCGGCCCAGATCCGTCCGTCCATGAGGTCGGTCAACCGGGAGCAGATGGAGAGGCCGAGGCCAGACCCACCGCCCGATGCGGAGCGCGAAGGATCCAACCGCACGAAGCGCTCGAAGACCTGCGCTCTGTCGGCGGGTGGAATCCCCGGTCCCGAGTCATCGACCAGCAGACGCCAGTGCGTGCTGTCCGCCTCGGCAGAGACGCTGACGTCGCCGCCCGCCGGCGTGTACCTGAGCGCATTCGTGATGAGCGCCGAGGCGATCTGGAGGATTCGGGCCTCGTCGCCAAGCGGTTGCGCACCGGGGTCAAGTCCGTCTATCGTCAGAGAATGTCCGGATGCCTCAGCCGCCACCTCATGACGCGCCTGCAATGAACCCGCCAGCACCGAGGTGTCGACGGGCTCTCGCGCGATCTCCACTCGGCCCGCATCGAGATCGGCAAGGGCGAGGAGCGTAGCGGTCAGGTCAGCAAGGCGATGCGATTCTTGCTTGATGACCCCGATGAACCGCTGGGCTGTCTCCGGGTCGTCCACTGTGCCGTCGAGCAGCGCGCCGGCAAACCCCTGAATCGACGTGATCGGGGTCCGAAGCTCGTGAGACACGTCGCCGACGAAGTGCTTCTGGGCCGCGTACGCGTCAGCCACCCGGGATGACATCGAGTTGAATGACGCCGCAAGCGACGCCACCTCGGCATCGCCTTCAACGGCCACCTGATATCCCCATTCACCGCCGGCGATCGCCTCGGCACCCTGCCGAAGTCGAAGCATCGGTGCGGACAGCCGGTGAGCGAGGAACGACGCAACGCCCCAGGCGACGAGCACTGCCACCGCAGCGCTGCCGAAGAGCAGGATCACGACCCAGCTCCCGGCGGCCGCGATCTCGCTTGCGGGCTGGAGCGCCACGAGCCAGCCGCCAGAACTGTCGATGGGCACAGCGACGACCAGAACACGCCCACTACCCTCGATCGCGCGGACCGCAGACCGGGCGCCGTTCTCATCGGCCGCGCCGAGGGAGGCGATGCCGACCTTGTTGGTCTCGGTGCCGGTGCCCGAGCTCGCAACGCGTACCGTCCCCTCATCATCGGTGACCAGGAGTCGCGCGCCGATGAGGCTCGCCTGCACGCGGAAGAGCTGTTCCCGAACACCGTCGGGGGCACCATCGGAGCTGAGGGGACCTCCGACCGAGAGACCGCGCGCGAGCGCGACGGTCTGACGGGAGAGCTCGGTCGTCCTGACCGAGAGCGTGTACCGGGTCCATGCGGTGTAGAACACCGCGAAGACAACGAGCGCGGAGAGCGTGGCGACGGCCACGAGCGCAAGGCGTGTGCTGCCCACGATCGAGCCACGCCGCGACGTGGTGCCGAAAACGATCACCGTGCGTCCTTGCGGACCCGATAGCCGACGCCCCGGACTGTCTCAACGAACCGGGGGGAGCCAACGACATCTCCGAGCTTCTCTCGGATGTGCTTGATGTGGACGTCGATGCCCCGTGCGTCAACGTAGTCGCTGAAGCCCCATGCTGCTTCCAGCAACCGCTCGCGACTGAACACTATGCCGGCATCGCGCATCATCACCTCAAGAACGTCGAACTCCTTGGCGGTCAGATCCACGACTGCCCCATCAACCGTGACCTCGCGAGTGGCCGGCTCGAGCGTGAGCCCCCCGATGCTCATCACGGTGGACGGCCGGTCGGGCATCGCGGCCCGACGCAGTACCGCGCGGGCGCGGGCGACGAGTTCGGGCGGGCTGAACGGCTTCGTGAGGTAGTCGTCGGCACCGCTCTCGAGCATGGCGATCTTGTCGAGCTCAGTGTCCCGGGCCGTCAGCATGATCACCGGCACGCTGGATGTCTCCCGGAGCCGACGGCAGAGCGTTGCGCCGTCGATGCCGGGGAGCATGATGTCGAGCACGATGATGTCGAAGATGCCGGATTCCGCGCGTCTCAGCGCATCGATGCCTTCCCCGGCCTGCTCAACCTCGAACCCGGCTGCCGAGAGATAGACGCTGACCAGCTCACGGATGTTCGCTTCATCATCGACGACGAGTGCCCTCGGCATGCAGTCTCCCCCCTAGCGGCGACTAGTAGAGCGGGTCGCCGAAGTAGCGCCAGTAGATCATCCAGAACGATGTTGTGCCCCTCAGGTGCGGCGTGTACTTGAAGAGCGAGTATGTGGAGGCGTTTGTCGGGAAGACCGCCGTGCCGTCGATTGTCATCTCAATACCGGCGCGCCACGGGGCGGCATTCTTGTCGAGCACCCGGGCGCCGTCCCATATCTGGTTGCCGAACCCCTGGTATTCATAGTTCGTGAAGCTGTCCGCTTTTCCGCACCCCATGGCCCAGTCGAGCGCACGCTGCGACGGCGTGGGATCCGAGAGGAGCGACTGCTCCTTCTGGAGCGTGACGAGGATTACCTTCGGCGAGATCCGCCACTGACGCGCGGCTTCGACGATCATCTTCGCCGTGCTTTTCCGCACGCCCGCATGGTCGGGCGCCGAGTATCCGCCGAGTGTTCCCGACTGCGCGTTAAGGAAATTCTGCACGTCTTGCTCGGACATAGAGTCTACGTCGCGGAAGTTCGCATCCGTGATGACCGTGTGCGGAGAGAAGCCGCCATCCGGCACGAATGACATGCTCGCGCGCACAAGCGCGGCGATGTCGGCATCGAGTTCAGCGATCCTCGCCTGCTGGTCGTCGATCGCCGCCTCGATCTCGACGCGCTTCGCATCCGCGAGCACCTGCATCTCGGCAAGGCGCGAGGCGCGCTCCTCGAGTGTGCGCTGCTCCCATGCCGCCTGCTGCTTGGCGATGCGCATCTCCTCAACGAGTCGGTTGTCGTACCTGCCGACGATTACGATGTAGTTCATGCGATCGAGCAGGTCCTGGACCGATCCGGCAGTGAAGATCATCTCGAGGGCGTCGCCGTTGGCGCCGCGGTAAATCTGTCCGATGCGCTGCTCGAGCGTCGCCTTCGAACGCTCCAGGTCCGCGTCCGCCTCGACCACACGCATTCCGGCCTCTGTGACCTCAAGCCTGGCGACCTCGAGCCGCTGGGCGATGTCGACGTACTCGGCGATCTGGGCGGTCAACCTCGTTTGCAGCGCTTCTGACTCGGCCACCGCCGCGTCCTTCTCAGCCTGTTTCGCGTCGATTGCGGAGGGCACGGCACCGGCAAGGGACGGCATGAAGATAAGTGCGACGAGAAGCACCGTCGCAACCATACCGAGCCGGGCATGTCGTACGCAGCGAAACACTCTGCCTCCGTATCGAGGAGCATCCACCTCTAGTGTCGGCATCCGCGACATACGATGATAGCAGCAGCTCGGGTCAGTCGTCCCGCCGAGGGGACTACGCGGGCAGCCTGAGCGTGAAGGTCGACCCTTCTCCAAGGGCGCTTTCCACCGAGATGCTGCCGCCGAGCATCTGAGCCAGACGACGCGAAACGGTAAGACCCAGACCCGTTCCCTCTGACTTGGCCACATCGTGGCGCTCTGCCTGATAGAACTCGTCGAAGATGCGTTCAAGGTTCTCGGGCGCGATACCGTGCCCGGTGTCTGATACAGCAAAGGCAAGCTCTGTGCCATCACGACTCACGTGAACGCTGGCCGTGCCCACATCGGTGAACTTGATCGCATTGCCGATGAGGTTGAATAAGATCTGCTCGACTTTGGTCCGGTCGGATTCGAACGCTTCGACATCGGGCGCAACCGTGCACATGAGTTCCAGTCCGCGATGCTGCGCGAGCGGCTGAAGCGACTCCACGACCCCGGCCAGCACCTCCCGCACCTGCAGCTGCCGCATGTCGATCCTCATCCGCCCGACTTCGATGGCGGAGAGGTCGAGCACCTCGTTCACCAGCTCGAGCAGGTACTTGCCCGAGGCATTGATCATCCGAATCTGCTTCTCCTGCTCGGGCTCAAGCTCGCCGACCATACCCCGGCCGAGCAGGTCCGAGAAGCCGATGATCGAGTTGAGCGGCGTGCGCAGCTCGTGGCTCATGCTGGCCAGGAAGTCGCTCTTGGCCCGGGTCGCCTCATCAAGCCGCGCGTTCGTGTCAAGCAGCTCTTCGTTCGTGGCGGTGAGTTCCTCGGTGCGTTCATCCACGCGCGCCTCAAGCTCCTGGTTCAGCCGCACGATCTCGTCCTCGATGCGCTTGCGATCAGAGATGTCCCTTGTGACCGAAAGGATACAGTGCTCGCCGTCGACCACGATCGTCTGCGCGGACATGAGCCCCGTGGTGGTGGTGCCGTCTTTGCGTCGGAACTCGGCTTCAAGGTTGTGCACCACGCCGTCGGCGCGCAAGCGGTCGACCAGACGCTGCCGATCCGCGGGATCAGCCCAAATCGTCGTGTCCGCCGACGTCTTGCCACGGACGTCATCGGCGGTGTAGCCGGTCAGCTCGGTGAAGCCCTCATTGATATCGATGTACCGACCGTCCGCGAGGCGGTTGATGATCACCGCGTCTGGCGAGGTACGAAACGCGGTGGCGAACTTCTCCTCGCTCGCGCGAAGCGCTTCACGAGCATGATCGCGTTCAAGAATGTCAGCTTCAAGGTCGCCGATAAGCCGACGGTTGCCCATCAGCAGCAGGGCGAACGTGAGCGCGACGAACAGCATGTTCGAGAAGATAAGATAGAGCGATTCTCCCAGTCCCCCACTGAGGAGGTCGCTAGTCTGCGGCGAAAGAAGCTCCAGTGGAAATCTTCCGATGGCCAAGACGACGACCGCCAGAAACACCAGACCGGGATCTCGCGCGGCGTCACGCAGATGCTTGGGTACCCTGCGCAGCATGAGCCAGGCACCTTGAGATGCTACGAAGATGAGTGCGACTGCCGAGTTGATGTTTCGAGCAGCCAGGTCTGGGCTCACGAACGTGAAGTACGCATGCACGAGCAGGTACACGGTCAGACCGACAGCATTGTGCCACTGGCGACCTCGGCTGCCCACGTAGCGCTCCAGCCCGATGAGCAGCAGCATCGTTCCGCCAATGACGAATGCATTGGCGACGATGATGGAGAGAAAGTCAGAAACCACGCCCCTGAGCGCAAGCAGCATGAGTGCCAGCAGCTGTAGAACCGCATTTGCCAGCCACAGACCGATCTCCGGCGACCGTGACCGATTCTGGCGCCACAACGACCACGTCACGAGCACGCTCAGTCCCGTCAGCACCATTGCGCTGACGAACACCGTCCTGACATCGAGCGTCATCACTGTGCGGGCGTCCCTTCAGGCGTTCCTCGGACACGACTATTGTGCGCGTTCGAGCGGACAACCGGAAGTCAGGATGGCAGGTGCCTCTACTGGGCCAACAACCCCGCTGCTGCGATTGCCTGCCGAATGGCGTCTTCGGTGGTTGAGGTTTCGCAGAAGCCGACGCTGATGCTCGACAACTCGGCGTCGTACGTGGCGGTCTTCAGTCCCTTGAGCTGGGTGAGCGCCGAGAAAAGCGCGTCGGCGGTGTCTTGCGAATCGGCCTTATCGGCAGCAACAACAGGAACCGACACTGTCACACAGGCCTGGCCGGTCTCGAACGTCTGGCTGATCGCAGCGCCGGCCACGGTCGGCTTCGTGGTCTGTGTGGCAACGATGACTGCCGCCACTACGAGCACGCCTACGATCAGCGCGGTGACCATGTTCCGCTTTCCTGCACTCGCAGGCACGGGTCGCTCCTGCTCGATCTCTTCGACCTGGGATTCGTCGACGAGCTCTGCCGCATCGCTGGCCAGCGGCTCGTCTTCCGGATGCACGTCAGCCTGGACATACAGGGGCGCGGCGGATCGCGAGCGCGCAGACACTACAACGAGCGTTGCGGCCAGCACGACAACGAGCGCGCCGAGGACCGCCAGTACAACAGTTGTTTCGCTCATGGGACTCTCCTGACCTTGGATTGGACGAGGCAACAACGATCGCCTCGTATCAGATCCTGAGAGTCAACCCTGCCGAGGGCGCGCCGAGCGCGGGGAACAGCAGGGCGGAGGAGCGGCCTCGGAAGCCGGTGATCTGCGCTGGTGTTTGAGCATTCGGCGAGACGGAATCGAAAATCCGACGCGCCGCGACTCGTAGCGGCTGCGATCGTCTCGTGCCGCCGCAGCACTCGCCGGAGCACGATAGCGCCAGCCCCTCGGCACACAGAGGAAGCACCACGGCGCCGACCGCCACGATGAGCACAAGGATCACGTATCGAAGAAGGGTGTTCACGTTGAGACGCACTGTAGCAAGGTCGGTGCCTGCCGCGCCAGACCCGGTACGTGCAGACGGACTTTACTCGCCCTCAATAAGATCGGCGGTGAGGATGTATCTGTCGGGGGCATTGCCAACGTATCGGAACGGGTAGCAGGTGCTGATGGTCAGCACCGCGTGATCGGTTGGCACGATGACGGTGCGGTCGTCTTTGTCCACAATCCGGATGTTCGTTATCGAGTAGGTGTAGTCCCCGGTCGTCATCTGCGCGATGACGATGTCGCCAATCTTCAGCTTGCCGAGATCGGTGAAGACCGTGTCGCGATGACCGGAGAGTACGCAGTTGTCGTTCTCACCCGGCATGACGCTTTGGATGAAATGACCCACACCCTGCTTCAGCTCTTTGGTGCCCGTACCCTCGACGATCGGCAGCGTTTTGTTCAGCACAGGAATCGACAACGTGCCGATGTGGTCTCCCGCCTTCGGGTACGGAAACGGAATCGCACTCGTCCGCTCAAGGTTCACGGGACCGATAGCGATGGTCGCCGGGCCCGATTCGAGAGCCCGGTACGGTTCAATCGGCTTCACGGACTGCGCCGAGATGGCAACGAGAGCCACCGCGACGAATACGACTCCGAGAGCCAGACAACACGCGGACAGAATGACGCCGTAGGAGAACCGTGTACGCCCGTCTGCGGGGTTAGCCATTAGCCCTTCTGGCCTTCAACCCAACCACACCGATCAAACTGAGACCGATGCCAGCGAGGAGGATGCTGTACCACGGCGAACCCGTTGCCGGGATCTGACCGCCGGTCACAGTACCTCGAGAGACCGTCACAGTAATGACGTCCGTGGCTGTTGCGGTTACGGCGCCCTCGCCGGTAACGGTTCCGATGTTCGTCGTGGTCGCACTCAGAGTGACCGTCGCGGTATAGATCCACGTTTCACCGGGCTCAAGCAATTCGTTGCCATTGTCGCCAGACACATACGTGAGCGTATCGATCTTGTCATCCGTGACGACCACGTTGCTGATCGCAACGGTGCCCGGGTTTGTCACTCGATACGTGTAGGTGACGGAACCCGGTCCCGACGTGAGCGCGGTCGGACTTGCTGTCTTATCGATCGCGATATCAGTTGCCGCAAGGCATATCTCGTTCGTGATCACGTTGTTGTTGAGGTTGACTGCACTTGACATTGCGAGCAGCTGACCCTCGATCTGGGCGCCGCTGTTGGCGGTGATCGTCTCGGCGGCGAAGATGTGGCCGACGAACGTCGAGTTGGCTCCGAGAGTCGCAGAACTCGGCACCACCCAGAACACGCGGCAGAACCGTGCGCCGTTGATGAGCACGACCTCGCTGGCCACGTCAGTTATGAGCGTTGACGTGCTTCGGAAGATGAAGACGGCATCCGGATTGCCCATAGCATCGAGCGTCAGCGTTCCCGTGAGTTCGAGCACGCCGCCGGTCTCATAAACTCCCGGCTGCAGGATGCGCCCGCCGAGCTCAACGCCGTCGAGCGTGGCAGACAGCGCCCTTGAAGTAGCGTCGTTGTAAGCGGCGACAAGGTCGGTCTTGGCGAGGATGGCTTCAGCGTCACCCACATGCAGTTCGCCGTTACGCGTTATCTCGTCCTCGCCGGTGATCGCCGAGCCGGGATACAGCCCGACATCTCCAGTGATGACGGTGGGGCCGGTGTTGGTGATGGTCGAGCCGGCCAGAACAGCGTAGCTGGCGGTCGTACCGAGATTCACAGTCGGCTCTGCGGCCACTCCTACGGTTGGCACTGCGATCAGGACCAGAAGAGTAAGCGCAAGCAGCAGCGAGATCGAGCGAGCCTTGTTGAGACTCTTCATGATGAATCCAACCCCTCTCGTGCCGCTCCCGAGCAACTCGGCGAGTTGCTCGGCACGACAACCCCTATACGACAGCATACTCTCTTATGCGACGCCGCGCGGAACCGGGTCCGCACGGCGTCTTTGCGCATATCGCTGCTATTGAGGGACAACGACATCTTCGTCGGACTCAACACGTTCGACGGTCTGCGAACGCTGACGCGGATTAACGGCGCGTAGCAATGCGACGATGCCCCACGCGACGAGGGCATAGATCGCAATCGCGACAAGCGCGCTCCACTCGAACGTCGCACCCTCCACACGCTGCGTACCGAAGATGGTGGCAAACGGAGCCATGAATACATCGGATACGCCATAGACGAACTTCACGAACCCTGCCTGCGCATTGGCGCCAAGCAGGACGAGCACGAATCGCATCGCGATCAGAACCTCAATCACGCCGAAGACGAACCAGACTACTCGCTCGACCACTGCTTCTATCGGCGAGCGAACCTCGGTGTGCACCTGACTGCGACGATCCGATGAGACCGCATGTCCATTTACCATTGCCTACTCCTGGTGATGTCCGTGTGATAGTTCCCGTAGA
>CAKMKD010000021.1 GCA_927439865.1 uncultured Coriobacteriia bacterium
CCTGGGCGGCGGTTGCGGTCGCTGTCGTCACGGCCCCGTTCGCGTTGGCTGACCCTGTCGCGCTCGCGTACGCGTTGGGGCTATGTGCCGCTGCGGCCGGGGTTGCCTCGTTCTCCAGCCGCTGGATCGAGGGCGTCCTCCTCGCTGGAGTGTTGGCAGCGTCAGCGACGCTTGCTGCTTGTGCGGGCGTGGAGGTCACCGCTTGGTCGACCACCGGCGTCATGCTCGGTCTCGCGGCCGTGATGCTCGCCCCGTCGTTCCTTCTGGACACCGCTGAGAACTCCGTCACGGGCAGAACCGTGCGTGCGCTGTGCGCCGCGGGCGCCACAGCTATCGTCATGCTTGTGGTGGCTGGATTCGTCGGCCAGGGAGTCTGGTACGACGTTCCCGCGTGGATCGCGCTCGACACGAACGCTCTGGCGCTGTCAGTGGCGGCTCTCGGCGCGTACGTGCTTGCCGCGGCGGGGGCGTACGATCTTGAAGACGGCTTGTACGTCGGTGTGTTCTTCCTGCTCTGCGCGTACTGGTTGAAGATCGGGGACCTCGACAGGCCGCTCGTCGAGTTCTTCACGGTGCCTGCCGCCGTCTACGTTGCATGGTGCGGGTACCGCTGGGCGCGGCTCCATCCCGACCGGCCATTCCCCGTGCTGTGCGATATCGGTGCTGCAGCACTGCTGCTCATGCCATCGGCGTATGCCCTGAACGCGATCGGCAGCAGCGCGGCGATCGCATGGCAGCACACGCTGTGGGGAATCGGCTTGGCCATAGCGGCCATCGCGCTGGGTATCATCCTCAGGGTGCGGGTGTACTTCTTCGGAGGCGTGTTCGCGCTTATCTATATCGCGTTCGTCCGCACGTGGACGTATCTTGCCGAGTACTGGTGGCTCGTCCTGGGAGTCGTCGGTATCGGAATGATCGTCGTCGCGCTCGCGCGGGAGCTCCGCCAGCAGATGGTCACCGGCGTACGTGACGTACTGGAGGGCTGGCGGTAGGCTCGCTGCTATACTTGAGCGAGCACATCACCGACTCGCCCCGGGAGGACGCGATGAAGTTCATCCTGCGTATGCTCGTTTCGGCCGCGGCGTTGTTTGGCGTGGCCTATCTCACCGGAGGAGCGCTCCTTCAGGTCGACAGTTTCTGGCCGGCCGCCGTCATCGCAGCGGTCGTCCTCGCGGTAGTGAACGCGCTCATCAAGCCGATCGTCCACGTCTTGTCATTTCCAGTGACCGTGCTCAGTCTCGGGCTGTTCTCGCTCGTCATCAGCGCGCTCATGCTCTACATCGTTGCCGCGGTGGTGCCGGGCGTTGAGACGACGGGCTTCTGGCAGACGGTCGTTGCGAGCGTCATCATCTCGATCGTGAGTTCCGTCGGCGGTAAGCTCGTGGATCAGGACTCCGACCGTGACTGACGCTTCGGAGATGGCGTCCGCCGAGGACGAGACCATCTCTCCTGAAGAGCGCGAGATCGTCGTCATCACCGGAATGTCGGGTGCTGGCCGAAGCGAGGCTATGCACACCTTCGAGGACCTCGGCTACTTCTGCATCGACAACATTCCGCCCGCGCTCATCTCGCAGCTCGTCGCGCTCGCAGCCCTTCCGGGCAGCCGGGTACGTCACGTTGCCGTCGTCTGCGACGTACGAGGCGGCTCGTTCTTCTCGGAGCTCTCAGCGGCTCTTTCCGCGCTCGCCGAGTCCGGACACCCGTATCGGCTGCTGTTCCTCACCGCCGATGACCGCACGCTGGTGCAGCGCTTCAAGGAAACGAGACGCCGTCACCCGCTTGCCGACAATCGCTCGCTGGGGGAGGGTATTCGCGCAGAGCGCACGCTTCTTGAGCCGTTCGAACACGTGGCCGACCTCATCGTCGACTCAAGCCACCTGCGCCCGCAAGAGTTGCGCGCGCTCATCCGGCAGCGATTCCTCTCAGGCGCTGAGTCCGATTCGCTCACGGTCACCGTCTCATCGTTCGGGTTCAAGTACGGAATCCCGATCGATGCCGACATCGTCATCGACGTCCGGTTCCTACCAAACCCGTTCTACATGCCGAAGCTCCGCGAAAAGACCGGACTCGACAAACCAGTGCGCGCGTTCGTACTCGGAAAGGTCGAGACCGAGGAGTTCTTGCGTCGCTGGTTCGACCTGCTCGACGCCTTGCTCCCGTCGTACTCCGCCGAGGGCAAGTCACAGCTGCATATCGCGCTCGGCTGCACCGGTGGTATGCATCGCAGCGTTGTCCTCGCCGAGCAGACTGCCGAGCATCTGCGGCGTCACGGCGACGTTGTCAACGTGTCGCATCGTGACATCGCCAAGGACCAGGGGCGCTCGTGAGGCGCGCTGTTGCCATCGGCGGCGGAACGGGGCTTCCGTACGTGCTGCAGTGCCTCGCTTCATCGGAGTTCTCCGTGACAGCCATCGTGACAGTGGCCGACGACGGAGGGTCCTCGGGCATGCTTCGCCGTGAACTCGGCATTCTTCCGCCCGGTGACATCAGGAACTGCCTCGTCGCCCTCTCCACGCCAGAGTCGCGCCTTGCCGACGTTTTCCAGTACCGGTTCCCCTCGGGCGCGGGTCTTGAAGGCCATGCTCTCGGCAACCTCATCATCGCGGCGCTTGCCGACATGCGTGGTGGCTTTGCCGAGGCGATCGAGGATGCCTCGGCGTTGCTCGGCGTTCACGGTCGGGTGCTGCCGGCAACGCTCTCCGATGTCGTCTTGTTTGCCGAAGACGAGAACGGTGAGCGTGTGGTGGGTCAGGAGAATGTCGCGCACAGCGCGGCGGGCGTGTGCTCCGTCCATCTCGAGCCGCCGGCGCCACCCGCATACCCGCCCGTGCTCGACGCGATCCGGGAAGCCGATGTGATCGTGCTCGGGCCTGGGAGCCTGTACACGAGCATCATGCCGAACCTTCTCATCAGCGGTGTGGCCGAGGCGCTCCGTGCCTCATCGGCCCGGATCATCTACGTGTGCAACGTCGCTAATCAGCGCGGTGAGACGTCGAGTCTTGATGCGCTCGGACACGTTCGAGCGCTCGAGGATCATGGGCTGCTTGGAGCCATCGACTCCGTCCTTCTGCACGATAGCGACAGTGAGATGCCCGAATCCGACGTCCTTCGCGTGGACGGCGGCGAGGGTGTTCGGCGGGAGATCGAATTTCGTGGCATCACTGTGGTGGTGGCCGATCTGGTCGATCGCGCGAATCCCATGCATCACGATCCGACATTGCTGTGCTCGGCGTTGAGGAGGATGGTCTAGTGTCGTTCACAGCCGAGGTCAAAGACGAGCTTTCGCGCGTTCAGCCGAAGAGGAAGTGCTGCCCTCGGGCGGAACTCTCGGCACTGGTTCGCGTTGAAGGCACGCTTCACTTCACGGGCAACGAGCGCTTTCGCCTGGAAATCGCCACGGAGACTGCCCCGGTGGCTCGAAAGGCGATCAAGCTGCTGCACGGAATCTACGACCTGACGACCGAACTCACCGTACGGCGCTCCGTCCTCCATAAGTCGAACAACTACCTGATCACGGTGCCCGCGCAGCCCAAGCTCGCGCAGGCGCTACACGATCTCGGCATCCTCGACGACACGCTCTCGCCCAGTCACGGCATCCCGCGGTGGCTCGTGAAGAAGGACTGCTGCGCCATCTCGTATCTGCGCGGGGCATTCCTCGGTGGCGGCTTCGTTGCCGACCCGCACGGTGACTTCCACTTCGAGCTCACCGCCGAGTCCGAGCAGGTGGCCGAGGATCTCCTGGCGATCATGGCGCGCTTCGAGATCAACGCCCGCATCACCCAAAGACGCGGCACATATGCGGTGTACCTCAAAGGCGCCGAACCGATCGTGACGTTCCTCGCGCTCGTCGGCGCGCACCATGCGTTGCTCCGAACCGAGGACGTCCGCATCATCAAGGGTGTACGCAACGATGTGAACCGGCTGGTGAACGCCGAGACCGCGAATCTGCAGAAGAGCGCCGAGGCAGCGATGGCTCAGGTCGAGGCTATCCGGCATCTGGCGTCGACGCGCGGACTTGAGGGGTTGCCGCCGGCGTTGCGCGAACTCGCGGCGCTGCGGCTCGAGTACCCGGAGGCTAGTCTGCGCGAGCTGGGCGAAGTCGCTGAACCGCCGCTCTCCAAGTCCGCTGTGTACCATCGCATTCGCCGCCTGGAGGAACTCGCCTCTGAGTGAGCTTTGGGCAGGGGTGCTGTAAACGGGTTGTTTCGGCTATATTCACAAGCGTGGCCTGTAGCGGCCCGGCAACTATCCGTTCGGGTTATGAGGAGGGGTTGGCTCGTGACAATCAGAGTCGGAATCAACGGGTTCGGTCGTATCGGGCGCCTGGTCTTCCGCGCCGCCGAGAAGAACCCGAACATCGAAGTCGTGGCAGTGAACGACCTCACCGATGCGAAGACGCTTGCGCACCTGCTCAAGTACGACTCCGTGCATGGCAAGTTCGCGTATGACGTGAAGGCGGGGGACGGTGCGTTTTTCGTCGACGGTCGCGAGGTCAAGGTCCTTGCCGAGCGCGATCCGGCGAAGCTGCCGTGGGGCGCGATGGGCGTCGACGTCGTTGTAGAGTCGACCGGTCTGTTCACCGATGCCGCCAAGGCGCAGTGGCACCGCGATGCTGGCGCCAAGAAAGTCATCATCTCGGCTCCTGCGAGCAACGAGGACATCACAATCGTCCTTGGTGTGAACGACGGCGAGTACGATGCCGAGAAGCACAACATCATCAGCAATGCGTCGTGCACGACCAACTGCCTGGCGCCGTTCGCGAAGGTGCTGCGCGATTCATTCGGCCTCAAGTACGGCTTCATGAACACCATCCACAGCTACACGAACGACCAGAACATCCTCGACCTGCCGCACAAGGATCTCCGCCGCGCCCGCGCCGCCGCGATGTCGATGATCCCGACGTCCACCGGCGCTGCCAAGGCCATCGGCCTTGTGCTCCCGGATATGAAGGGCAAGCTCGACGGCATGTCCGTCCGCGTTCCCACGCCTGACGGCTCTGTCGTCGACCTTGTGGCCGAACTCGAGACTGTTGTGACGCGGGACCAGGTCAACGCAGCGATGAAGGCAGCCGCAGACGGTCCGATGAAGGGCATTCTCGAGTACTGCGAGGATCCGATCGTTTCTATCGACGTTGTGGGAAACCCGGCGTCCTCGGTGTTCGACTCGCTCCAGACCATGGTCATGGGCGGCGAGGGCACGTTCGTGAAGTGCCTTTCGTGGTACGACAACGAGTGGGGCTACTCAAACCGCGTTGTCGACCTGATCAGCCTGGTCGGGTAACTCGGTCACACCTACAGTGGGCGCGGCGACGCGCCCACTGTCACGTTACGGCGCCAACCACGCGGAGGTTCGATGTTCGCCAAGCAGACCGTGAAAGACGTTGATGTCCGAGGCAAGCGTGTCTTAGTGCGCGTCGACTTCAATGTGCCGCTCGCCGAGGGCACCGTCACCGATGACACCCGTGTTCGCGCGGCCCTGCCAACGCTTCGGTACCTGGTGGACCACGGAGCCCGGGTCATCGTGATGAGTCATCTCGGCCGTCCCAAGGGCGAGCCGGACCCGCAGTTCAGCCTCAGGCCCGTTCGCCGGGTGCTGCAGCGCCTGCTCGGCAGGAATGTCGTCTTCGTGGACGACATCGTGGGCCCGGAAGCGCATGATGCGGTCGCGCGAATGGTTGACGGCGAGATCATCATGCTCGAGAACGTCAGGTTCAATGCCGGGGAGAAGACGAACGATCCCGAGTTCGCGAAGGCGCTGGCGTCTCTCGCCGACATTTACGTGAACGATGCGTTCGGTGCCGCGCACAGGGCGCACGCCTCCACCGCAGGTGTGGCGCAGTACCTGCCGGCCGTCGCGGGCATGCTGCTCGCGCGCGAAGTCGAGACGCTCACGGCCATGCTCATGAACCCCGAGCGTCCATTCGTGGCAATCCTCGGCGGATCGAAGGTGTCTGACAAGATCGGGGTCATCGACCGCATGCTCGAATGCGTCGACACGCTGCTCATCGGCGGCGGTATGTGCTTCACTTTCCTCGTCGCCAAGGGCGTCGACGTTGGTCGTTCGCTGGTCGAGGATGAATGGATCGAGCACGCCGGGAAGATGATGGACAAGGCGCTCGAGAAGGGTGTCGAGATACTGCTGCCAGTCGACTTCGTCGTGGCGGATCAAATCGTCGAAGATGCCGAGACGAGCATTGTCGGCCGGGAGGAGATCCCCTCGGACATGATGGGTCTCGACATCGGCCCCACCACGAGCGAGCTCTTCAAGGGAGCGGTCAGCACTGCACGCACGGTCTTCTGGAACGGGCCGATGGGCGTGTTCGAGATGAAGCCGTTCGAGGCCGGCACCCGCGAGGTTGCGATGGCGGTTGCGCGCAACAACCGGGCCGTCTCGGTTATCGGCGGAGGCGATTCTGTCGCAGCGCTGAAGAAGTTCGACCTGGAGGAGCGAGTGACGTTCGTGTCCACCGGGGGCGGTGCCTCGATGAAGCTGCTCGAAGGAACGGCGCTACCGGGCGTGGAAGCGCTACTGGACAAGAACGCGTAACAGTCGAAAGGGGAGCGCATGCGCCGCAAGATGGTCGCCGGCAACTGGAAGATGTACACCACCTCGGGTGAGGGTGCGGTGCTGATCCAGGACATCGCCGAGGAGCTTGAGAACGTTCTTGAGGAGGTCGAGGTTGTCGTCTGTCCGCCGTTCACCGGCATCAAGGCGGTCTCGACCGTGATCGAGCTTGACCACGTGAACATGGGCCTCGGTGCCCAGGACATGTATTGGGAAGCCGAGGGGGCATACACCGGAGCGATCGCGCCGCGCATGCTCACCGAGCTGCGGTGCACCCACGTCATCATCGGCCACTCCGAGCGCCGGGAGTTCTTCAGCGAGACTGACGAAACCGTGAACAAGAAGGTCCGCGCGACGTTCGATGCGGGGATGACCCCCATCATGTGCTGTGGCGAAACGCTCGCAACCAGAGACGCGCTCGAGACGGACTCGTTCGTGCGGGGTCAGGTCATGGCCGGCGCCGCCGGTCTATCCGCCGAGGAAGCAGCGCGGCTTGTCGTTGCCTACGAGCCCATCTGGGCCATCGGCTCCGGCCGCACCCCAACTCCCGAAGCGGCGAACGATGTCGCCCGGGCGATTCGCGCGACGATCGGCGCGATGTACGGGCCGCCCGCAGCCATTCAGGTTCGCGTGCTCTACGGCGGGTCCGTCAAGCCGGAGAACGCGACCATGTTCTTCTCGGAGCCGGATATCGACGGTGCGCTCGTCGGGGGAGCAGCGCTCAAGGCGGATTCCTTCTCGGACATCGTGAAGGCGGCTTCCGGGCTGTGACATCGCCGGTTGCGCTCGTGATCATGGACGGCTTCGGGCTTGGCGCACCGGGGCCGGGGAACGCGATTTCCGAGGCGAACACCCCGAACCTGGATCGCCTGTTCGCGACGTGCCCATGGGCGCCGCTTGAGGCCTCGGGTCATGCAGTGGGCCTGCCTGAGGGCCAGATGGGCAACTCCGAGGTCGGGCACCTCAATATCGGCGCTGGTCGCATCGTCTATCAGGAGCTGACTCGCATCTCCAAGGCCATCGAGGATGGCTCGCTGCAAGAGAACGAGGTGCTGCAATCGGCCATTGACGCTGCGGTCGCCGGAGACCGGGCGGTGCACTTTATGGGGCTGCTCTCCGACGGAGGCGTCCATAGTCACCAGCAGCACCTGTACGCGCTCGTGCGCATGGCTGCCGAGCGCGGCGCCACCCGCATCTTCATTCACGCGTTCCTCGATGGTCGTGATGTGCCGCCCGACAGCGGGCTCGGCTTCATCAAGCAGCTTGAGGGCGTGCTCTCGGTCCTCGGTGTCGGTGAAATCGCCACCGTGATGGGTCGCTACTACGCGATGGATCGCGACACGCGGTGGGAGCGCGTCGAGCGAGCGTGGCGGGCGATGACGCTCGGCGAAGGCGCGATCGCGATGGCGGCCGAGTCCGCGGTCGAGGCATCGTATGCCGAGGGGATCACCGACGAGTTCGTTGCTCCCACGGTCATAGGTCGGGACGGTCATGCTGTCGGCACGGTCTCGAGCGGAGACACGCTGGTGTTCTTCAACTTCAGGCCTGATCGTGCGCGCGAGATCACCAGGGCCTTCGTCGACCAGGACTTTAAGGGCTTCAGCCGTCCGGTCCGGCCCGACCTCAACTTCGTCTGCCTCACCGAGTACGACCCGCTCATCGCAGCGCCTGTTGCTTTCGAGAAAGGCCTGCCGTGCTGCGTGCTCGCCGACGTGCTTGCCGAGAACGGCCTCAAGCAGCTGCATATCGCCGAGACGGAGAAGTACGCGCACGTCACCTTCTTCTTGAACGGCGGCGCCGAGGCCCCGAAGGCGGGCGAGGAGCGGGTGCTCGTGCCAAGCCCGCGGGTCTCCACGTACGATTCGCAGCCGGAGATGAGCGCGCCCGAGGTAACCCGTCTGCTTGTTGAAGCTATTCAGCAGCAACGTGCTGACTTCTACGTGGCCAACTACGCGAACTGCGATATGGTCGGGCACACGGGCATCACGGCCGCGGCAGTCCTCGCCGTCGAGGCGGTTGATGCCGGAATTGGCCTCGTCGCTCGAGCCATTGCCGAGCAGGGGGGCGCGTTGCTCGTGACGGCGGACCACGGGAACGCCGAACAGATGACCGATCACGAAGGTAGTCCGTTCACGGCGCACACGATCGATCCGGTCCCGTTCATCTGCTGCGCTGATGGCGTGACGAGAGTTCGCACCGGCGGGATACTCGCCGACGTCGCGCCGAGCGTGCTCGACGTGCTCGGCATCAATCCTCCGGCCGAGTGGACCGGGCGGTCCTTACTGGAGCGCTAGTTGAGCAACGTGCCCGGTGTCGGTATACTGGCACGGTTCGCCTGAGACATGCTGTTCGTCCCGTCGTAGCGCGGGGCCGCGTTTTCAAGGAGTCGTTGTGGAAGCCATCGCATACATCGTCATTGGTATTCATATACTATGCGCATTAGGACTCGTTTTATTCGTTCTACTGCATTCAGGTAAGGGCACCGGACTCTCATCGATGATGGGCGGCGCCGTGCCTGCAACGTCGAGCGGCACGGGCATAATCGAGAAGAACCTCGATCGAATCACCATCGGTTTCGCCGTTGGCTACGCTGTCACCGCGTTGCTGCTCATGGTGATATACCGTCCGGGCGTCTAGCACCTGACGTCATTCTCGTGGTTCATCATGCGACGCCCGCCATCTGGCGGGCGTTTCTTCGTGGGACGATACGCACGGCTCCAGGCACGGCCGTGCTTGCCTTTCTATGCAAAGAGCGGGACTATTAGGTGTCCGTTTCAAGTCTGTACAAACGGAAGAAGGCTTCGGCCCGAGGGTCGAGTTGGATCGCCAGGGAGGGATGAACGCGCGCGATCGCTGAAACACTGAGCGGTGCACCAAGAATGTGCGTATGTGTTCCGGAGGGAGGCTGAACATTGTCTAGTCGAATTCGTAAGAGCATGGCTGTCGCTCTGGCCCTGGTGATGGTTCTCGCGGTAGCAGGTATGGGTGGCTGCAAAGCCAAGACCGATACCGGCACGGGAACACCCACCGATGGCGGAGCGACCAAGGGTGGAACCCTGAGCTTCTACATCAATGAGCCTGCATTCATCGATCCGGTCAATGCCCAGGAGTCTGAGGGTATGCAGGTGGTCAACGCCGTCTTTGACAGCCTGGTTGACTTCGACGCGGTGACGTCAGAGATTGTGCCGTCCGCAGCTGAGAGCTGGGAAGGCAATGCCGACGCGAGCGTGTGGACCTTCAGGCTCCGCAAGGGTGCCAAGTTCCACAACGGCCGTGAGGTCAAGGCGCAGGACTTCAAGTACGCATGGGAGCGCATCTGCAATCCCGAGAACAAGTCAGAGATCTCCTACCACCTCTCCGCAGTCAAGGGCTTCGATGAGATGGGAGCCGGTACGGCCAAGGAGCTGTCGGGTGTCAAGGTAGTCGATGACTACACGCTTGAGGTCACCCTCTCATATCCATTTGGTGACTTCGAGTATGTTGTTGGTCATCCGGCACTGGCGCCGGTCCCTGCAGAGGAGCTTGACTCTGAGGACAAGGTCAAGGCGTTCCTGGACAAGCCGGTGGGCAACGGTCCGTTCATGATGTCCGAGGCATGGTCACACAACCAGAGCATCAAGGTCGCTCGTTTCGAGGACTACTACGGCGACAAGGCCCTGCTCGACGGTGTTGACTTCAAGATCTTCAAGGACGAAGAGACCGCCTTCCTTGAGTTCAAGGCAGGCAACCTCGACTTCACCAGCATCCCCGGTGGCCAGATTGAGGCCTCTATCGCCGAGTATGGCGAGAGCTCTGACGGTTACACGGTTGAGTCTGGTAAGCAGGTCCTTACCGGTTCTGAACTCTCCACCTACTACGTGATCTTCAACAACAAGGACGACGCTCTCAAAAACGCCGACGTTCGGCGCGCACTCTCGATGGCCGTCAACCGTGAGGTCATCGTTACGAGCGTGTACGAAGGCACCCGCAGCTCTGCCACCGGCATCGTTCCCAAGGGCATCGTCGGTTACCAGGACGGCGCATGGCCGTATGCGAAGTATGACAAGGAAGGTGCCGCAGCGCTGCTTGAGAAGGCGGGCTTCCCGGGCGGAAAGGGTCTGCCTGAGATTATGCTGTCCTTCAACTCCGGTTCCGGCCACGAGCCCGTTATGCAGCTGATCCAGGCCGACCTTAAGGCCATCGGCGTGAACACCAAGCTCGACGGCCAGGAGTGGGCACAGTACCTGGACAAGCTGGATTCCGGCAAGTTCCAGATGGGTCGTCTCGGCTGGTTGGCTGACTACCCGATCATGGACAACTTCCTGTATCCGCTGTTCTACTCGCAGAGCGCGGACAACCACTCGTTCTACAACGACCCTGCTGTCGACACTGCGATCCTCAATGCTCGCAAGGTCACCGACCCTGCAGCCCGTGTTGAGGCGTACCGCACGATCGAGAAGACCATCGGCGAAGCTGCCCCGGTCGCCCCGATCGTCGGCTACAAGCACCAGCGCGTCGGCTCGGATCGTGTTCGCGACTTCGTCTTCAGCCCGATGAGCCTTGCGGCTCTCGACAAGGCTTGGATCGAGTCGAAGTAGCGTAGGGTACATATCAAGCGAAAACGTGGGAGGATGCCTTGTGCATCCTCCCACGGATTCCTTCGCAGACCGCACCCGCAACCGGCCTATCCCGAACCCAGTTAGGCGCCGCTATGCTCAAGTACATCGCCCGTAGGATTCTCCAGATGATTCCCGTCTTCATCGGAGTGACGATTCTGCTGTTCGTTCTCAAGGCCCCCGGCATTCTCCCGGGCGATCCGATACGGATGATCACTGGCGAGAAAGAGATTTCGCCCGTGCTTTACGAGACCCTGGTCAAGGAGAACGGTCTCGACAAGCCGTTGGTCCAGCAGTACTTCATCTACCTTGGAAAACTCACACAGGGTGATCTCGGAAGGTCCTATCAGAAGGATCGCCCCGTGACCGAGCTCTTCGCCAACACGTATCCGAACACGATCAAGCTGGCGCTTGCCGCCATCGTGGTTGAGATTCTCATCGGCGTTGGAGCCGGAATCATATCTGCGATAAAGCAATACTCGTTCTGGGATGTGTTGGTGACGTTGTCTACGTCCGTCCTGGTCTCGGTGCCTGTGTTCTGGCTTGGTATGGTGCTCCAGGTCATCTTCGGCATCGAGATGAAGAAGTGGACAGGGGGCACATTCTTCTTACCGATATCGGGTATGTCGGGAAATCAGTTCCCAGACTGGGTGCACCTCATACTGCCGGCCGTGACGCTGGCGTCGGTCTCCACAGCCTACGCGGCACGCATCATGCGGAGCCAGCTGCTTGAGGTTATGGGCCAGGACTACATCAGGACGGCCACCGCCAAAGGCCTTCGTCGCAGAGATGTCGTGTTCAAGCATGCGCTCAAGAACGCGCTCATCCCTGTCGTCACATTCATCGGGCTCGATTTGGGCGCCATGATGAGCGGGGCGATTCTCACGGAGACGATCTTCAACTGGCCAGGCGTCGGACTTGAGATCTACCTTGCGATCGGTCAGCGCGACTGGCCCATCGTCATGGGCGGCGTCATCATCGTCGTCTTCGCCGTCATGATCATCAACCTCCTTGTCGATATCAGCTACGCCTTCCTTGATCCTCGGATCAGGTATGGCGGAGCCGCAGAGTAGGGGCGACGATGACTGACAAACACACACACGATCCGCTTCGAGAAGAAGGACACCCGGTCAAGGACTACCGCTCGGGATTGCCGGCGGTACCACCATCGAGCGACATCACGAGCGCTGATCTCTCCTCGACCGCAAGCAGGACGCTCTGGGGCGACGCGTGGCGTCGTCTGCGCCGCAACAAGCTGGCGATGGCCGGGTTGGTGTGGGCCATTCTCATCGTGATCGTCGCCGTCACCGCGGACTTCTGGGTCCCGCAGCGCTACGGCGACCCCGAGGGCCTCGATACGAGCAAGGTCGTTGAGCGCATGCTTCTCGAGCCAAGCTCCGAGCATCCCTTCGGCACTGACCGTCTCGGCCGGGACATCTTCGCACGTGTCATCTACGGCGCGAGGATCTCACTCGCCGTCGGTATCGTTGCCGAGTCGATCTCGGTCTTCATCGGCCTCATCATGGGAGCGCTTGCCGCCTACTACGGCAAGTGGTGGGACACGCTCATAATGCGTCTCGCCGATGTGTTCCTTGCGTTTCCGTACATCCTCTTCGCCATTGCGCTCATTGCCGTTCTTGGCAGGGGTTACATCAACGTCTTCATCGCCATCGGTATCCTCGGCTGGCCAACGATCGCGCGCGTCTTCAGGAGTTCGATACTCTCCGTCAAGGAGAACGAGTACGTCGATGCCGCCCGTGCGCTTGGGGCCTCTGACCTGCGAATCATGGCTCGCCACATCATGCCGAATGCCGTGGCGCCCATCATCGTGTACGCGACCATGAGCGTGGGTGGCGCGATCCTTACCGAGGCGGCCCTTTCGTTCCTCGGCATGGGCGTGCAGCCGCCGACTCCCTCGTGGGGCCTCATGCTCTCCGAGGCACGCGCGTTCCTGTTCACAGCTCCGTGGCTGATGATCTATCCTGGCGCCGCCATTCTGACGACGGTGCTTGCCTTCGTGCTGCTCGGCGATGGCCTCCGCGATGCCCTCGACGTGAAGCTGAAGGACTGAGCCATGGAGACACTGCTGGAAGTCAAAGACCTCAAGACCTACTTCACGACGCGTGACGGCATCGTCAAAGCGGTAGACGGTGTGTCGTTCGACCTCCACCGGGGTGAGACGCTCGGTGTCGTGGGTGAGTCCGGTTCCGGCAAGTCGGTGACGGCCATGTCGATCATGCGGCTCATTCAGGGCCCGAAAGGCAAGATCGAGGGCGGGTCAATCCGGTTCCGCGATCAAGATGTGCTTGCGATGAGCGAGGAGGAGGTTCGTCATCTTCGCGGAGATCGAATCGCAATGATCTTCCAAGATCCGATGACCTCCCTCAATCCCGTGTTCCGGGTGGGCGATCAGATTGCCGAGTCGCTCATCATTCACAAGAGCATGAAGAAGAAGGCAGCGTTCCAGCGTGCGGTCGAGCTTCTCGACCTTGTCGGCATCCCGAAGCCGGAGAGTAGGGCGAAGGATTACCCGCATCAGTTCTCCGGCGGTATGCGGCAGCGAGCCATGATTGCGATGGCGCTCGCGTGCGACCCCGATATCCTGATCGCCGATGAGCCTACGACCGCGCTCGATGTGACCATCCAGGCGCAGATCCTCGAACTCATGATGGAGCTGCAGCAGCGGACCGGCTCGGCAATCATCATGATCACCCATGACCTCGGGGTTGTGGCAGACATGGCCGACCGTGTACTCGTCATGTACGCGGGTCGGCACGTTGAGTCCGGCACTGCCGACGAGGTCTTTTACAAGCCCCTGCATCCGTACACGTGGGGCCTGCTCGACAGCCTCCCGCGCCACGACATCGACGAGAAGGGCGAGCTCTGCCCGATCCAAGGGCAGCCGCCGAGCCTGATCAGCGTGCCGCCCGGATGCGCCTTCTCTCCGAGGTGTCCGTATGCTCAGCCGATCTGCCGCACTGACGCGCCTGTGCTGCGTGTCATCGAGGGTGGGCACGCCGCCGCCTGTCACTTCGCCGGAGACCCGACGTTCCAACGTGGTGTCGTTGACTGTGCGGGGGTGACCTCGTGAGCACGATACTCTCGGTCAAGAACCTCAAGAAGTACTTCCCCGTGAACCAGGGCGTTCTGCTATCCCGGTTGGGCGCGCACGTCAGCGCCGTCGACGACATCTCGTTCGACGTTGAGCAGGGCGAGACGCTCGGCCTGGTTGGCGAGTCGGGCTGTGGTAAGTCCACGACCGGTCGCTGCGTGATCCGTCTGCTCGAACCCACGGCGGGTACCGTTGAGTTCGAAGGCACTGATGTGGGCTCGCTTCGCGGTAAAGACCTGAAGGCGTTTCGCCGAGAAGTGCAGTTCATCTTCCAGGATCCGTACGCTTCGCTCAATCCGCGCATGACGGTCGGCGAGATCGTGTGGGAGCCCCTCGTCATCCACAAGATAGGCACCCCCGCTGAGCGCGTCGAGAAGGCACGTGAGCTTCTCGAGGTCGTCGGATTGAATCCCGAGCACATCAACCGGTATCCCCACGAGTTCTCGGGCGGTCAGCGTCAGCGCATCGGCATAGCGCGAGCGCTTGCACTGCGTCCGAAGCTCATCATCTGCGACGAGCCCGTCTCGGCGCTCGACGTTTCTATTCAGGCGCAGGTCATCAACTTGCTCGATGAGCTTCAGGACAAGTTCGGTCTGACCTACCTGTTCATCGCGCATGACCTGTCGGTCGTCCGGCACATCTCGGACCGGATCGCGGTGATGTATCTCGGCAAGATCGTTGAGATCGGAGGCTGGAAGGGACTGTACGACGAGCCCTACCATCCGTACACGCAGTCGTTGCTTTCTGCGGTGCCGGTTCCTGATCCCGAGAAGCAGCGTGGCCGACGTCGCATCATTCTCGAAGGTGATGTGCCGAGTCCGATCAACCCGCCGAGTGGGTGCCGTTTCCACACGCGGTGCCCGATCGCCCAACCCATCTGTTCGCAGCAGGAGCCCGAGTTGCTGGAGGTGGCTCCCGGGCATCAGGCAGCGTGTCACTTCGCCGCGGTCAACCCGATTCCGGTCGACCGGCAGCGAGTATCCACCACGGCCGAAGAAGCTGCAGTCTCGGGCTAGGCACGGCGCGCAAGCATTGCTATACTTCCGTTCGCTGCCCCTCGGGGCATCAGGGAGTGTCGAAGTGGCGGAACGGCAGACGCGCTAGGTTGAGGGCCTAGTGAGGGCAACCTCGTGAGGGTTCAAATCCCTCCTTCGACACCATGAGTTGCACGAGAGCCCCCTCGGCGAGGGGGCTCTCTTTATTCTGCCGACGTCGGCTGGGTGATGCTCGCCGCGACGATCGCGATGTCGTCGGTGTGGCTGGAGTGCGCGAACGCCACAACTTCAGCCATCAGCGTGTCAACGATGAGCTGCGGGTCCGCTTCGCGCATAGATTCGAGGATCTCTCCGATACGTTCCTCGCCGAAGAATTCCTTGTCATGACGCGCGTCCGGCAGTCCGTCGCTGAAAATGACGATCGACTCGCCCGGCCGAAGGGCGATCCGGAACTGGTCGAAGGTTGCGTCGGTCCAGATGCCGAGTGGACGATTTCGGAGCGCATCGTGTCGGATGCATCCGGAGGGCGTGCACACAAAGGGATCAGGGTGTCCGGCGCTGCACAGATCCACGATTCCCGTTGCAGTGTCGACGATCGCGTATGTTGCGGTGGCAAATACGCCCTCGGGCAACAATCGCTCCAGTGCCTCGTTAGCCGCGGCCAGAACGTCTTTCGGGGTCGCGCCCGGGCTGCTGAAAGCATGAAGCGTGGTTCGAACGATCGAACTCGCAGCCGCTGCGGAGATACCCTTGCCCGCGACATCCCCGAGGACAAGCGCCACGCGGTGGTCGTCCAGCTCGAATGCGTCGTAGAAGTCCCCGCCGATCCTGGCCAGCTCGTCTGCAGACCGATATGCATGGCCGAGGGCGACACCTGGAAGCGATTCGGGGAACGTGAGCATGGCGCCCTGCAGGGTATCTGCAATCTCCCGCTGCGATGCGTACAAGCGCGCATTCTCGAACGCGAGCGCGAGGGAGATTGCGAGCCGCGCAGCGAACTCCCTGTCTGTGTCGCGGAACTGGCGCTCGGGAGTCCGCAGGTGGAAGGTGAGTATTCCGAACACCGTGCCAGCGCTCGATAAGGGTACCGTGAGCAGCCCGGTCACCTTTAGTCGGCGGGCCAGTTCCGGGTCCACCCGCGGGTCCGTGAGCGTGTCGAGTACGAGCAGTGGGGCGCGGGTTTCAGCGGCAGCGAAGAGATGGCGGCCGGAAGACTCATCAAGCAGCGTGCCCTTGAAGTCATCAGGAAGCATGTACGTGTGTGCCACTCTCCATGCGGTGCCTTCCCGAACGCTGATCGCGGCCGAGTCAGCATGCACCGCCTGAGCCGCGCCGAGCAGCGCGCGCTCTAGGATCTCGTCCAGGTCGAGCGTTGAGTTCACATTCGCATCGATGACAGCAAGGGTTTGTGCCAGTTCTGCCTCACGTCTGATAATCGCCTCACGTTCGATTAGCGTCTTGTTGGCGTCCGCGAGCTCCCTGAACAGGACAGCGTTCGGCTCGGTCAGGGCAGTCTCGATGATCGCCTTGTAGAGCAGGTACGTCGCAACGATTCGGAAGTAGTGTCCAAGCAAGTTGAGGAATCCGTATGGGTCTGAGTAGAGAGTGAATATCGCCTCGGAGAGTACTGTGACACCGATTGACCATGACAGCAGCCGCAGCACGTTCGGCGCGAAACGGTGCCCGTTCCTGCGAAGGAGGACGAGTGCGATGATGAACAGCGCGCCGATAACTATCTCGGCGCCGACCTTGAACGACGTCAGGCCATTCTTGTTCAGGCACTCCGGAAAGATGCGCCACCAGAATACGCTCGCGAGGATCAGTACGACCGCCGCGCTCCATCCGAAAAGAGAGACGTTCGGGTTCAGCTTCTTGCCGAACAGGAGCGGAGCGACGACTAGTGAGACTGCCTGAAGTGCCCGGGCCGCGACCCAGAGTTGCGTTGCCGCGTCAGGGGGGCCACCCGAGATGACTCCCATGCCCTGGTAGCTCAAGAGGTGCGCAGCGTCAGTGGCACAGAGCGCAAGTGCCGCGATCCCGATGAAGATTAGGTACTCGTTCTGCATGACCCTGCGGCTGTTCCACACAACCATGAACACACACGCCGAGACCGTGATAGCGAACAGCTCTGCGATGCTGTGAAACAGTAGGTAGCTCTCAAGTCGCGCCAGATAGAGCAGCGCGAAGACGGCTGCTGCGGCAAGACCGGCTATGACCATGTCGCGCAGTGGGCGTTGCGTTTCCATGCTGTGATTCTAGCAGGTGATTCTCGTACGAAACGGCGCGGCGGCTATACTGGACACTGCGTTGCGACGATGAGGGAGACTCGTGCTTGAGGTTACGCGAATCCACATAGGATCGGGTGGGCTGCCGTCGTGCGGGCGCTGTGCCGCTCCGGCGGTCGCCACGTATCGGCCCGCTGCGGATATCGTCGCCGAAATCGAAGCGCTGGCGTCATCATCGGACGGCATCCTACTCGCAGGCGCCGAGGCATTCGGCCACAGCGCGCTCCCCGAGATCATCAGCGCCGCCGCCCGCAGTGGCTCCCGCAGAATCGGCCTCGACACGGCCGGGGCGCTCCTCGCGGTAGGCGGCAACGCAGCCGGGGCGCTCCACGCGGGTGTGCGGTACTTCGAGGTTCACTACCTGCCTGGCGACGCGCCAGATGTCGTGGCCGCCGCGCATGCGGCTCGAGTCGGTATCCGCGCGATCATTGTTGCTGCCGCCGAGGCGGGGCAATCGGTCGCGGTCTCGGCGACGATCCGGGCGTGCCGCCACACCGTCGACCGACTGCCGGGTGCTGTCGCGGACCTTGCAGCCGACGGCGTGGGTGCTGTGTGCATCACTGCCGAGGAGGGATCGTGCACCGGGCCCCTCGCGAGAGCATCCGTCTGCGCGGCCTGTGACACCGGCGCAGTAAACGGCGTCTGGGTCGATGTGCTCGGTATCGAGCTTCCCGAGAGCCACTCGCTGCATCGTCGCAGGGAGGTCTCCTGATGAACGAGGTTCTCAAAGTTGCGCTGCTTGCGTTCAACGCCCCTGGCTATCAGTCCCTCGCCCTCGGCTACCTGCGAGCATATGCCCAGGCTGACGACCGCCTGAAAGGCAAAGTCGGGTTCCAGACGCTTGATCTCACGACGGACACGGATCCCTGGTGGGCTGCGTATCGCGTTCTCGAACTCCATCCCGATGTGCTGGGAATCTCCGTCACCTGTTGGAGTGCGAGGCACGTTTACGACCTCTGCAGGGTCGTCAAGGCGGCTAGCCCGTCGGTGCGAATCGTTCTCGGCGGTCCTGAAGTCGGACCGATCGCCGAGGAGGTCCTGGCGCGACACGCCGAGGCGGATGCTGTTGTTCGAGGCGAAGGAGAGGTGACCTTCGCCGAGTGCCTGCAGGCGATTGCGGCAGGCCGCGATGTCTGGCGGGTCGAAGGCGTTACGGCCCGGCGCCCTGACGGAGGCGTCGTATCGGCACCGGAGCGCGCTCTCATCGCCGAGCTTGACTCGCTTCCATCGCCGTATCTGTCCGGGGTGATGGAGCCGATCGAAGGCGCCGCATACATCGAGACGTACCGCGGCTGCCCGCATCGATGCGGGTACTGCTTCGAAGGCAAGGGCTACTCGCGCATCCGATCGTTCTCGGAGAAGCGAATCGAATCTGAGATTCGTGCGCTGGTGATGGAACACGAGGTATCGTCATTCTCCTTTATCGACCCGGTATTCAATCTCACTTCTGAGCGCCTGGAGTTCCTCTCGGCCACGCTTGCCCCGTATGCCGAGAAGGGCGTTCGGCTGCACACCGTGGAGGTCGACATCGAGCGCATCGACGACAGCGCGGCGGTGCTTCTTGCCAAGGCGGGCGTCGCTTCGGTGGAGACCGGTCCGCAGAGCGTCGGTGCGGCTGCGCTCGCTGAGTGTCAGCGTCGGTTCGATGCAGAGCGCTTCGCTTCGGGTGTCGCTGCGTTGAAGCGTGCGGGCATCTCCATCGAGTGCGACCTCATCGTCGGTCTCCCGGGTGACACCGTGGATGATTTCTTCGACGGCATGGCGTTCTGCTTCGGCCTTGATCCGGGGAAGGTGCAGACATCGACGCTCCATGTCCTGCCCGGGACCGACCTGTGGCAGCGTGCGGGTGAGCTTGGCCTGCAGTATGACTCCGAGCCACCCCATGAGATTATCGCTACGCGAACGATCGGCTATGTCGATCTGAGGCGCGCCGAAGTTAGAGCAATGTGGCTGCAGCGCGTGTACGAGGCGCACATCTAGGGAGGGCACGTGGACGAAGTCTCACACAGGGCACGAGCAGTTCGACCATTCGTGGTGATGGACGTGGTCGCCCGCGCCAAGCAGCTCGAGGCTTCCGGTCGCGACATCGTCCGGATGGAGATCGGCGACCCCGATTTCCCAACGCCCGACGTCATCAAGCATGCGGCGGAAGCGGCCATGGAGGCGGGGGACACCGGCTACACGCAGTCAGCAGGCCTGCCGAATCTCCGCGATGCGATCCGGGATCACTATGCGCACGCGTACGGGGTCACGGTCGACCCTGATGACGTGATCGTCACCCAGGGGACATCCCCTGCGATGCTGCTGCTCTTCGGCGCGCTCCTTGATCCGGGCGACGAGGTCATCATCTCCGACCCCTGCTATCCGGCGTACTCCAACTACATCTCGTTCCTGGGCGGCGTGCCGGTGCCTATTCGCGTGTATGCCGAGGAGGGATTCCGCTTCCGCATCGAGGAGGTGCGAGCGGCGATCACACCCCGTACCAAAGCGATCATGATCAACTCCCCGGCGAATCCGATGGGCACGGTCCTTGGACCGGATGATCTCGCAGCGCTTGCTGCACTTGCCGAGGAGTCTGGTATCTGGATCGCAAGTGACGAGATCTATCACGGTCTGCAGTTCGACGGCCCCTCGCACTCGATTCTCGAGTTCACCAAGCGCGCATTCGTTCTCAATGGTTTCTCGAAGGCGTATGCCATGACTGGCTGGCGTCTCGGCTATCTCATCGCCCCGCGGCAGTTCGTCCGACCTGCCGAGGTGATCCAGCAGAACTTCTTCCTGTGCGCGAACCATTTCGTCCAGGTCGCGGGCACCGTGGCGCTTCTCGAGGCGCAAGGCGATGTGGCACGAATGCGAGCCGAGTACGACGCCCGTCGCAGGTACCTTGTCCCTGCGCTCAGGGAACTCGGGCTGGTGGTCGCAACAGAGCCGACCGGCGCATTCTATGTGTTTGCCGATGCTCGATCGTGGGGCGCTGACTCGCTGGCGCTGTCAGGTCGGCTGCTCGAGGAGGCTGGTGTGGCCGCAGCGCCCGGTATCGACTTCGGGGCAGGTGGCGAGGGCTTTCTCAGGTTTAGCTATGCGACATCGCTCGACCGTCTCCGCGAGGGCGTGGAGCGTTTGAGGAGATGGTCTCAGAACGGTTAGGTTCCGTCGGTAGTGCGAAGGGTCGGGGTGGCAATGCGACTGGAGTCTGATGGTGGTTCGATCGCACGGTACGATGATGGCGGAGTCATCTTCACCGAAGGCGAAGACGGGCTCTACCTCTACGTGATCGTGAGCGGAGCCGTGCGCATCCGTAAGGAGGGCGACATCGTCGCCACCGTTGTCGCCGAGCTTGGACCTGGCGAGATGTTCGGCGAGTCGGCGATCATCGAGGAGCGCCCGCGCTCCGCCACTGCCGTGGCACGTGGGGCGACCGAGCTTGCCCGGTACGATCGCGAGTCGTTCCTGGCTGCGCTTGCGGACGATCCGGAGCTTGCGTTGCGCGCGATGTCGGCGATCATCGACAGGTTGCGGCTCACGACCGAGCGTCTGCAGCATCTGGCAACGCAGCACGTCCTGGATCGTGCCGAGATGGCGCTCACTGAGCGGGCGATACTTGAGAGCGAGCTCTCCTGAGCCGATAGAGAGAGTGATGAGAATGCGGTACGGTAGTTGCTACATTCTCCTGGAACTACTGTCTAGCCAATACCTTTGGGGGTCCCAACGTGACCGAAGTCTGGAGCAAGGCAGACTTGCACATTCACTCGAACCACAGTGATGGGCTTGCCAAGATACCCGAGATTATGGAGTACGCATCCACCCAGACGGATCTCTCGGTCATCGCGATCACGGACCACAACACCATCGAGGGTGCGCTTTTCGCGCAGTCCCTGCAGGAGATGTACGGCATCGAGGTTGTGATCGGCGAGGAGATCTCATCGAAGTCCGGCCACATCATCGGCCTGTGGCTCAAAGAGGCGATTCCACCGAACCTCTCGGCAGCCGAGACCGTGTCGCGCATCAACGAGCAGGGCGGAATCGCCGTCATCGCGCATCCATTCGCCAACCGCGCGTTCGGGCCCTTCGGGCTCGAGAGTGTCGGGAAGGCCATCCACGACGTCGCGTTCCACGCGCTCGAGGTCTACAACTCCTCACCGTACCTGGTGTATGCGAACAAGCTTGCGGCAAAGGCGTTCGCCGGGGGGCAGGGCGTGGCTGCAACGGGCGGTTCCGATGCCCATGTCCTCAAAGCGGTGGGCAAGGGTTACACGCTCTTCCGCGGTACTACCGCAGACGACCTTCGCTGTAGCATCGAGAACCTGGAAACGCGTGCCGAGGCGGCCCGCGGCGGACTTTCGATTGCTCTCAGGTATGCGTTCCGTTATCCGCAGATTCGCAGGCTTCAGTCCTGGAACTGGGAACGCTGCAAGGCTACCAAGTAGTCAGTCGCTCAGAAGGTCGAGCGCCGCATCAGCGGCCTGCGTGACTGTCCCAACGATGGCCGGATCGTCGCCCCATGGCGAGAGTGTCACCACCCGCACCGTGTCATCCAGGCGGGCTGACTCCACGGCATGCTTCAGGTCCAGGGCACTGGCAAGTGTCAGGTGAGGCAGCGTCGCCGGCGCGATGATGACGTGCTGGCAGCCGAGAGCCGCCAGGTGGCGAACCGTCTCAGTCACATCCGGTGTCTGCCATTCGATCCAGCTCGCACGAATAGTGGATTCGGCAAAGCCGCGTTCAACGAGCATCATCCGGACGCGCTGGGTGAAGTAGTTCTCGACCTCGGTCCAGCCGCATTCGAGGGACGACCAGGCAGTCGGCTGGCCTTCTCCCACGAGCACAACGCCAACGCTGCCGAGCTCTTGTCCATGTGCGGTTTCGATGATGCGGTCGACGAGACGTGCTGCGAGGTCGTCCGATCGCCAGATGCTTGGCGCCACGGACAGACGGACGCCCGTCTCATCAGCAACCGACTGGGCGGTGCGCCGCGCGTCCATGGTGGCGAACGAGTCGTCGGGCCCAAGCGTTACCACCACAACCTCACGATGACCTGCGGCGGCAAGGTCGCGAACGGCACTACCGAGCGACGGTGACCCGTCGCACCACGCGACAGTGGTCTGACCGACCCTGCTCGACAGCACTTCGGCTACCTGATCGGCGACGCCGGTCACCGTGGCCCGGGCGGGGTTGAACCCTCCAAGTGCGCGATATCTGGTCTTCTCACTCAGGAAGACGAACGGCATCGCGCTGGTTGGCAGCTGAAGTGCCCCGCTTGAAACGAGTCGCTCAATGACACGCGCCGTCGAAGCGATTCGGTACCGGGGGGCCTCGGCGCACGACAGGATCACGAGCGCAGGCTTGTCTCGGGGTTGCGACCCCTGCATGTGAGCCGCCGCCTGGCGAGGCGAATCGACCACGGCGTGCGGGAGGGCGGCCGCCGCGCACCAGTAGCCACCGGCCAGCCCGGCGGCAACGAAGAAGATGGCAAGGCCGATCGCCTCGGCATCGCCCGTGAGCACGATCGCCGAGAATGATCGAATCATCAGGTAGGCGCCAGCCGCCACACCGATGAGTGGAATGAGCTGGCTCCGGCGGGGAGCTACAAGGGTGCCCACGAGGCACGCACCGATCGTGATGCTTCCAGCGAGCAGGCCAAGCCAGTGATGCACGCGACGTCCCTCCACACGGTGTCGGCTCGACAATAGCGGGAGATGTGGTGGCACGGCAAATGCTGTTGCAGTTACTATACCCCAGGGGGTATAGTAACCCCCGATACAAACCACAAGGAAAGGGAGCGCACCATGAGCGCATCTGTGAAGGACATTCAGGAGTCTGAGTTCGGGTCAGAGGTTCTAGGCGCCACGGTTCCGGTTATCGTCGACTTCTGGGCTCCCTGGTGCGGACCATGCAAGATGGTCGGGCCGGAGATCGAGAAGCTCGCTGCCCGCACCAATGACGTCAAGTTCGTAAAGGTGAACGTCGATGAAAGCCGTGAGGTTGCAATCCAGTACGGAGTCATGAGCATCCCGACCATCGCCAAGTTCGAGCATGGTACTCTGGTTTCGCAGGTGGTTGGCGCTCGAAGCGCTGACGCGCTTGCACGGGAATTCGGCTTGGCGTAGCGCGGTCGTCTGAATCGCTCGGATGGTGGCGGATGGACTTCAGCTACAAACGATTCTGCCAAATGACGTTCAGCGATGCGGTTGAGGCCGTGGAGCGCACGGTGCGCTCCCACGGCTTCATCGTTGAGCGTGCGCATGACTTGCAGGCGACGTTGGCATCCAAAGGCTTCGAAATTCAGCCGCTTCGCATCTATGAGCTTCAGTTTGCCGGAGTTGAGCCGGGGGCCGCTGAGATCGACGCAGATTTCCGGCGCTGTCGCGTTCAGGTGTATGTGGAGGGCGACGAGGTGTTCGTCTCGGCGATTCGCTCTACCGTGCTGCTCGATGAGCGCGCAGGGTCCAGCGCATTCCACACGGAGATAGAGCATCGCGTGGCGAAGCTCGTGGACGAAATCGCGGACTAGCTACTGCACGCAGCTGGAGTACTTCAAGAAGACCTTGATCGCTTCGTCAATGAGTTCGTCGCGCGACTTCTCTCCGTCTTCCACAAGGCACGTCTTCATCGAGTAGCCGATGATGTGCAGCCCAACCTGGTTCAGCGCCGACTTGGCTGCCATGATCTGCGTGAGAACGGCCTCACAGTCCTTGCCAGAGTCGATCATGGTCTGGAGACCGCGAATCTGGCCTTCGAGCCGCTTCAGTCTGTTGATGATGCGTCGACGCTCTTCCTCGGTGCCGATAGACTCGCTCTGCTGTGGCATGCTCAAGGTGGCTCCCTTGCGTCATTCGAACGGTGCCCTACAATGATGAAGTTTAGCTAACCATACCCCCTGGGGGTATGTCGCAGCAAGGGCGGGGGACGGCATGGGGTACACGAAAGCCAGGCAGGGTGCCGATGGGTCGCGTGCCCGCAGCATCCAGAAGGTCCTGTGGATTATCCTCGGACTCAATGTCCTGGTGGCAGCGGCGAAACTGGTGTACGGACTCATTACCAGATCAGTCGGCATGACCGCCGACGGGTTCCACTCTATGTTCGACGGTACCTCGAATGTCATCGGGCTCCTCGGGATGGGTATCGCAGCGCGCCCGGCTGACAGCGATCATCCGTACGGGCACTCAAAGTACGAGACGTTCGCGTCGGTCGTCATCGGCGCGATGCTCTTGCTGGCCGCGTGGCGTGTCGGCACGTCGGCGTTCGACCGACTCATGAGCCCCGGAGAGCCGGCTCGCGTTGATGCGCTGTCGTTCGCCATCATGTTCGGGACGCTCTGCATCAATATCCTCGTCACCCGCTACGAGCGCCGGGTGGGGGAGCAGTTGGGGAGCGAGATTCTCATCGCCGACGCCAGCCATACCGGCAGCGACGTTCTCGTCAGCATCGGCGTCATCATCGGGCTTGTTGCGGTGAAGCTCGGCTTCCCGATTGCCGACCCTATCGTTGGTTTGGTCGTCGCGGGATTCATCGTTGTTGCTGCGCTGCGTGTCTTCCGGGCCGCGCAAGCCACGCTCTCCGATACCGCTCGCATCGCGCCGGACATGATCCGGGATGTTGCGCTCTCGGTCCCGGGCGTGCTCGGGTGCCATGAGGTCCGCACGCGAGGTCCTGTCGCCGAGGTCTACGTCGACCTGCACATTCAGGTCGATCCATCGGTGAGCGTGTCCGAGGGGCATGCTATCGCTGAGCGAGTTGAGAAGACCATCTGCGAAGCCCTGCATCAGGTGACGGACGTCATCGCTCACCTCGAGCCACTTGACGAGTACCAGAAGCGCAAGACGGCACAGCACGACAGTGATGGGATGGCCTAGCGTATGGAGCAGACCGCCGCCGATCGCGACCGGCGCGACCGGCTCACCGGTTACGGCCTCGCTGTGCTTGCCGCGGCCTGTTGGGCAACGGGTGGCCTGGCCGCGAAGTGGCTCTTCTCGCCACTCGATGCGACGACCAGCGGGTGGCCGTTTCCGCCGCTGGGTATCGCCATCGACCCTGTCATGCTTTCGGCTACTCGGGCGTTACTGGCCTTCGGGATGCTGTTCACATACATGGTAATCGCGCGCCGAGACGCTCTGAGGGTCAAACTGCGCGAGCTACCCTTCCTGATCTTCTTCGGAGTGGTCGGATTGGCACTCGTGCACTTCACGTACTTCAAGGCCATATCTCTTACGAGCGTCGCAACCGCGATTCTGCTCGAGTACTTGGCGCCGGTGCTTGTTCTGCTTGTTTCTGTCGTCGTACTCAGGGACCGGTTCACGTGGTCGCTACCGATGTCGGTTGTGATGTCCGTGACAGGGTGTGCGCTCGTGGTGGGGGCGATTGGCGGAACGGGGTTGCGCGTCTCGCCCGAGGGACTCGCCTGGGGTCTGGGCTCAGCGGTCTTCTTCGCAGGCTACACGATCATGGGCCGCTGGGCCGCTCACAGGTTCTCCTCATGGACGCTCCTCACCTATGGCCTCGGTGCTGCCACGCTGTTCTGGTTCGTCGTCCTCGGCGGTCCCGCGCCTGTGTTCGCGACGCTTTCGAACCCGAAGACCCTTGCCGCGGTCACGTTCATCGCTTTCACAAGCACGGTCGTTCCTTTCGGTGCGTTTCTGAAGGCGCTGAGGCACATTCGGGCCACTGAGGCATCGGTAACCGCCACCCTCGAGCCAGTGCTCGCTGCCGTGCTCGCGTGGCTGCTCTTCGGCGAGTCGCTGGGAACAGCTCAGATACTTGGTGGACTGCTTGTTATCGGCGCCATCATGGTTTCGCAGAGACCGGGTTCGACCGTCTCGGAGCTGCCTCCTGCGGTGTGAAGCCAGGTGGTAAAGCGCCGCTCTTCGTGGGAATATACATCTGGTACGTAGTTTGCTAAGGGCCGTGCCCGCGATGGCGCGGATCGGCGTTCCGGAGGCCTCCGATGGAACTCACTCACAGACCGGAACTCAGGCAGAAGGTCACACTGTCACCCCAGGTCTACCAGGGGCTTACTATACTCGCCATGCCTGTAGTCGAACTGCAGACGCTGATAGACACCGAGCTTCTCGAGAACCCGGTGTTGGAGCTTGAGGAAGACGAGCTTGAGCCAGCCGAGGAATCTGACGACCGGGTAGACGACGCCGAGGAAGAGCGCGCCTGGGACGATTGGCTCGATCAGTACGACGACCTTGAGAACCTCGATGCCGGCAGTCCGCGTGATCCGAACCAGGAGGAGATCAACTCCGATGAGTTCGTTGGGGGCGTGCGGACGTTCGATGATTACCTGATCGACCAGCTCGGCATGCTCGACATTCCCGAGGACGTTGCGCGCGCGGCCCGAGCTATCGTCGGATCACTTGATGACGACGGCCTTTTCGTGGGCACGTGTGCCGAGATAGCCGCCATAACCGGTGTCACAGCTGCTGTTGTAGAGCAGGCGCTTTCCGTTGTGCAGCAGCTGGATCCTCCAGGCGTGGGGGCACGCACTGTTCGCGAGGCTCTGAAGATTCAGGCTGCGTATCTCGGCATCGATACGCCGCTGGTGATCGCGCTGATAGAGCGTCACCTCGACGCTGTGGCCGCCAGCCATACACGCAAGGTCTCGCGGGCCGAACATGTGACGGAAGACGAGGTGCGCGACGCGGTTGAGCTGCTCAAGCAACTCAACCCCCGTCCTGCCGGCTCGTTCTCGCCCGGCCAGGCACCGTCGTACGTCATCCCTGATCTCACGCTTCGACGCTTCGGCGAGGACTGGCTCATCATTCCGAACAATGAGGCTGTGCCGACCCTGAAAGTCAGCCCCCGTTATCGTCAGATGCTCCGCTCTCAGTCCAAGGTCGACGATGAGACACGCAAATACCTGAAAGACAAGATCCGCTCCGCTGAGTCGTTCATGCGCAACGTCGACAGGCGCCGCGACACGGTCACCCGAATCGCCGAGATCATCTTGGAGACGCAGAAGGACTTCTTCGAGGACGGAAAGGGCGACATGCGGCCGCTACGCCTTGAGGATGTGTCCTCGGAGATCGGCGTGCATCTGAGCACCGTCAGCCGTGGGGTGACCGGCAAGTACATGGCCACGCCGTACGGCCTGTTCGAGCTGAAGCACTTCTTCTCGGGAGGCTACAGGAGCTCGAGCGGGATGGATGTTGCGGCCACAACCGTTAAGCGGCGAATTCGAGATCTGCTGGAGGCGGAAGATCAAAGCCGACCGCTCTCGGATCAGAAGCTCGCCGAGGCTCTGTCTGCGGACGGCGTCGACGTGGCTCGCCGCACGGTGGCGAAGTACCGGGAGGAGCTCGGGATCGAGCCCTCGTGGGCGAGGAAGCGTCGATGACGCCTGAGCCAACGCCAACAGGTCGTCGTATCGACGAGAGTCGGGGCGATGATGGACTCATCTCTGGTCGCAGGAGCGAGGTGCGTGACGTAGCGCTCATCGTCATCTTGCTTGCGTCGATCACCATCCTGCATCTGTTCACGTCCGCAGCGCCTCAGGCGATGTCGATGCATCTGCTCTACCGCAAGCTGTATTACCTGCCCATCATGTTTGCGGGGTTTGTTTTCGGCCGACGAGGCGGATTCATTACTGCGGTCGCGGCGAGCCTGCTGTTCGCCCTGCACGCTACAGTTTCGCTCGGCGGACTCCTCGGCGAGCACATCGACAACCTGTACGAAATCGTCATGTATGTGGCGATTGGCGTTATGTTCGGGTGGCTCCGTGACCTCTCCGAAGTCAAGACGCAGGATCTCAGACAACTCAGCAGACAGCTTGAGGATGCGTACAGAAAGCTCGAGGAACGCGCGATTCAGCTCGTCAACATCCAGGACTACACGCAATCGATCCTGAGGTCGATCACGTCGGGCGTCGTTACCGTCGGGCCGGACGGGTCGGTCGCTACTGCGAACCCTGCGGCCGAGAGGATGCTCGGTGTCCGTGAGGTCGACATCGTGCCTCGTCGCATCGGTACGCTCTTTGCCGACGACTCTGGGCTCGACGACGAGGTCTGGAAGGTGCTCAAAGGGCGGATTCCGAAGTCAGTGAAGGACATGCGACTCGTCACACGAGCCGGTCGGGTGCTCCACGTGCAGGCGTCGACATCCCGGATGCGTGATGTCGATGGCCGAATCCTCGGCGCAGTTGTCACGGTGGAAGACGTATCCGAGGTCAAGGCTCTTACCGACCAGCTCATCCGAGCCGACCGGCTGGCGGCCATGGGGGAGCTGACCGCAGGCGTAGCACACGAGGTGCGCAACCCTCTTGGTATCATCAGAGCATCGGTACAGCTCGTCGAAGAGTCCGGCGCCGATCGTGAACGGGTGCTCGAAGCTACGAGTGTGATCAAGCAGGAAATCGACCGCCTGGATCGGGTGATCAAGGCGCTTCTCGATTTTGGTCGACCATCAAAGCCGTACCTTCGACTCACGGATCTCGGCGAAGTCATCGAAGACGTCGTGCTATTCACGAGGCGCTTCGCAGGGCAGTCGAAGGTGACCATCTCGGCGAAGGATATCGGCTCGCTGCCGAGCATAATGGCGGATCCCGACCAGATGAAGCAGGTGTTCGTCAACCTCATATCGAACGCCGTGCAGGCTATGGACAGCTCAGGCGGTACCATCTCGGTGAGTGGCAGAAGTGACGAAGGATTCCTCTCGATCGTTGTCTCGGATGACGGCCCCGGAATCGCGGAGTCCGAGCTCAAGAAGGTGTTCGATCCGTTCTTCTCAACACGGGACGCAGGAACAGGTCTGGGACTCACGATCGTTCATAGGATTCTTGACGAGCACGATGGGCACATAGAAGTCGCGAGTGTTCCGGGGCAGGGGACGACCTTCACAGTGTCGCTCCCCGTGTTCCAGACAGGCGAGGAGGATCGATGAAGCGGCGCGTACTGATCGCCGACGACGAGAAGAACATGCGGTGGGTGCTCGGCCAGGCGCTGAGCGCCGAGGGCTACGAGATCATCGAGGCAGCCGACGGCAAGGAAGTCCTTGCGGCGATCGCCGATCAGCCCCCGGAACTCATGGTGCTCGATCACAAGATGCCGGCACCGGATGGCATGGAGGTGCTCCGACGCCTCAGGGCGAAAGGGCACACGTTCCCGATCATCATGTTGACCGCTCACGGCAACGTAGCGAGCGCGGTTGAAGCGATGAAGGCGGGCGCGAGCGAGTACCTCACCAAACCGTTTGACCTCGAAGAGCTGAAGCTCAGCATCGAAAAGGCACTCAAGGTCGGCGATCTTGCCGCGGAAGTGACCCGGTTGCGCGAGGAGCTCGACCGAGATTACGACGTCTCCGGAATCGTCGCAGCAGATCCGACGATGCTTGCCATTCTCGAGACGACACACAAGGTGGCACCTACGAGTGCGACGGTCATGATCTACGGCGAGTCAGGCACGGGCAAAGAGCTCGTCGCACGGGCGCTGCACACGCTCTCGAATCGCGCGAGCAAGCCGTTTGTCTCAGTCAGCGCTGGCGCACTGCCCGAAACACTTCTCGAAAGTGAGCTATTCGGCTACGAGAAGGGTGCGTTCACCGGGGCGATGCAGGCGAAACCAGGCCGCTTCGAGCTGGCGAACGGAGGCACGCTCTTCCTCGATGAAATCGGAGATATCACCCCCGGTGTGCAGGTGAAGCTGCTCCGCGTGATGCAGGAGCGGACCTTTGAACGCCTTGGCGGAACGCGTCCAATCGAGGTCGACGTGCGCGTGGTGGCTGCAACGAACAAGGATCTACAGCAGCTGATCGCGGATGGTCAGTTCCGGGAGGACCTTTACTACCGGCTCAACGTGGTGCCGATCACGCTGCCGCCTCTCAGGCAGCGGCCAAGCGAGATTCCGCTCCTGGTTGCACTCTTCCTTGAGAAGCAGAAGGCCGGCTCCAAGCACATTTCGTCCGAGGCGATGCAGTTGCTCGTCGAGTATCAATGGCCGGGCAACGTTCGCGAGCTCGAGAACACCATCGAGCGGATAGCGATCCTCTCGCGCAACGACGAGATCACTGTGGATGATCTGCCCGCCGAGGTACGCTCGGGCGTGGCGATGTGCTCCCCCGGCGAGCGTTGCTTCGTCCTGCCCGAGGGTGGGCTCGACCTCGAGGAGGTCGAACTGGAGTTTGTGAAACAGGCACTTGAGCGGACTGGCGGCTCGTCCCCCAAAGCGGCCAAGCTCCTCGGTCTCACCACGAAGACGATCGAGGCGCGCATGGAAAAATTCGGGCTCTGACGGCGGTGCCCATGCTCTGCCCACCCTTGGCATGCGTATTGCAAAGCTGAACGTATCGACTCTCAACGTCGCAAGGTGAAGGCATGCAGTCTCGAGGCAACCGGACCACCATCGCCACGATTCTCGGCGCGCTCCTGCTGGTCGCGTTCGTCGGCGGGCTCGTTATGGTTGTGAATGCCGAGGACGGTTTTGCCAACTGCACCGGTGCGGCGGAATTCGGCTGGATGGCACCATTGTTCGCTGCTGCGATAATCGGTGGCCTCGCCTGGGTACTACTTCGCCAAGACCCGCGATCACCTGATGATGCACAGGCTGCTCCGTTTGAGGAGTGCCCCGAATGCGGCCGCTCCGTTCTCGGGCAGTGGCGCATGTGTCCTTACTGCGGCGAGATGCTCGATCCTCGTTACTCTATCCGCGCCGCCGCATCGCGAGGCGAGCAGTAGTCCGTATTCAATGAGGAGGCCGACGATGGCTGAGCCCCAGACCACACGCTTCACTACGACCGGCATGCACTGCCATTCATGCTCGATGCTCATTCAGATGACGGTGAGCGATCTTGACGGAGTCGACTCGGTCGAGGTCGATAACGCTGCCGGTCTGACTGAGGTCACCTACGATCCGGACAAGGTCACGCCCGAGGGGATCATCACAGAGATCGTGGCTGTGGGTTATGGCGCCGAGGTTGCAGGGTAGCGAGGACTAGACGCAAATACCCCCAGGGGGTATAGTACGTAGGTGTTACGGAGGCCGCGATGAGCGGCTTCCTGTACCTGACCAGTCGTACTGATTGGACGTGCTATGCCGGATGCAACAGTTGGATTCTTTGGCGCGTTTCTTGGCGGGCTCTTGTCGTTCCTTTCCCCGTGCGTGCTGCCTCTCATTCCCGGGTACCTCTCGTTCATGACCGGCCTGAGTGCTGGTGACCTGAAGAGCGGTGAGTCCAGGGTTAGCCGAATACTCGTGCCGAGCGCGCTGTTCACCTTGGGCTTCTCAGTCGTCTTCGTGCTCCTTGGTGCTGCTGCCGGCTTTGCGAGCGATGCGCTTCGGCCGTTCATGGCTACCTATCAGAGTGCCATCAGCGTCGCTGCTGGAATCCTTATCGTGCTCGTCGGCATCTTCATGCTTGGGATCATCAAGGTTCCCTGGCTCTACGGTGAAGCCCGGTTTGACCTGGCGAAGTCCAGGCGATTCGGCAGTGGAGCCGCGTTCGTGATGGGACTGGCATTCGGGTTCGGTTGGACGCCGTGTGTGGGTCCGATTCTTGCCGTGATACTGGGGCTTGCCGCGCAGACTGGCGACGTCACACGGGCAGCGCTGATGCTCGGAGCCTACTCGCTCGGCCTCGCCCTTCCATTCCTGCTGACAGCGGCCTTCTTCGGCAAGCTGACGCGTACCCTCGGGTGGTTCAACCGGCATTCTGTCGCCCTGTCACGAGCTGCCGGCGTCATGCTGATCGTGATGGGCGTGCTGATCGCATCAGGTCAGCTTGGCCGACTCTCAGCGCTCATGATCAAAGCCATGCCGTTCCTCTCCAAGCTTGGGTGAGAGCTATCTGCCCTGGCACGGCTCGTCGCTTCGGTCTAGGATTGGGGCGAGTCCAACAGGCAGGCGGTGACAATGGCGGGCCCCTGGCCGATCAAGCGGAGTCTTGCGAACAGGTACACGCTGCTTGTAGCGGTAGCTGTGGCTTTGACAACCCTGATTCTGGCAAGCGCCCTCGCACGCGGCGTCTATTCGATGGCATCCCGTGAGGAGACGGCACGCCAACGAGCCCAGAGCGACCTCGTCGTTCGTGACATCTCGTCCCGGCTGCTCGCATCCTCTCGCGTGCTGCGAACGCTGTCCGATAGGGAGGCGATCCTTGGCACGGATGAGCGGGCCGCGGGCAAGGCTCTCGCGAGTGCCTATGTGGCCAATGCAGAGTATCTCCAGGGTGTCGCGGTGCTCGATGCGGACGGCGCTCCCATCGTTGCGTACCCTTCGGACAGCCCGATGCCCCCCGTCGCGACCGTTCGTGCTGCGGATTTCACCGAAGGGGTCGCGTACCTTTGGCTCGATGCCACCGATGACTCACAGGGTGTGCTCTGGGTCGCGGTGCCAACGCGCGGTACAGGCGGGGATGACAGGCTTCTCGTCGGCGTTGCGCGGACCGGGTTCATCGATGAAGCGCTGAAACAGGTCACGTTCTCCGAGATGCGCCCGACGGCAGTCGTTGCAGATGTCGCAGGTCGGAGTGTGTTTACGGCCGGCGACCCGCAGGCATACCTGGGTTCCACTATCAACTACGACCCATCAGCCGATGACCCCAATCTGGGCTCGGTTTCTATCGAGTCGGAAAGCGGGCAACGGTTCACGGGGGTGTACGCGTCAATGTCGGGACTCAGGGGCCTCGACTGGCGCGTGATTATTGCCGAGAACGAGAGTGTGGTAGCGACTGAGACCTGGAATGCGCTGCGCCCGGCGGTGATCGCCTGGTCAATATCGTCGTTCGTGGCGATGGCACTCGCGCTCATATCTGCTTCGTTTCTTGCGCGCCCGCTTCGGATGCTCGACCAGCGTGCGCGCGCAGCGGCTTCCGGGGCCATCCTCGAGCCTTTGCCCGTGAACCGGAACGATGAGATAGGCAGATTGATTGAGTCGTTCAACTCCGTGGCGCTCAGGCTCAATGGGATGCACGACATCAGCCAGTTGCTGGCAAGCGCGTCTGATGTGGAAGAGGTCCTCGACAGGATACTTGTCTCGCTCTCGCACATCCTTGGTGCACGAGACGTGGAGATTCTCCTGCTGGAAGACGAGGGCACGACGCTTCACCTTGTGCGGGCATCAGGGGCGCTGGTTCACGTGAGGGGTGCGAGAATCTCGGTCGATGCATCGACATGGCTCGGGGGCTCGATCACTACTCGCGCGGTCGAGCGTTTCTCGGGCGCGGTCGCGCTTGACCCTTTGATGCACCTGCATGAGTCTCACTCGGACACGGCGTGCGCTATCGCGGTCCCGCTCGCAAAGGGCCATTCGGTGCTCGGCGTTGTGGTGATCGTCTGTGATGAGAGACAGCCATTCTCTGAGGCGGAAGTTGAAGTCGCGCGCTCGTTCGCCGCGCAGGCCGCGCTTGCTCTGGACAATGCTCGGCTCTTCGAAGACGAGCGCCGGTCGCGACGCGACGCCGAAGCGCTGCGACAAGTGGCCGAATCGATGAGCAGTCGCGCTTCGCTGGCCGGGTCGCTCAATGACATCGGCGCCATCGAGGCCGATCTTCTCGGTGCCGACAAGTCGTGGGTGTTCCTTGAGGAACCAGGCGATGGCAGCGGTGAGACTGAAGAAGTGTCCGCCCTATGCTTCTCGTTGTGGAGACGCATCAAGGATGAACGCGGGTTCTCGGAGAACGCCCTGCCTGTTGTACTCTCCGCGGATGATCACGATCAAGGGGTGCGAGCCCTGATGGGTGTGCTTGGGGCTGAATCGGTCGTGATCACGCCGGTTTCGGTCCATGAAGCGCTTACTGGTCTATTGGTCGTGGGCTGGGTCGACCGAACGTATGCTTTGGATCAGCGTGGCATCGGGCTGGGTTCGGCTATTGGTCAGCAGATAGCTCTCGCTTTGGAGAATGCTGCGCTGTTTGACGAGGCACGAACACGGGCCGATAACCTCGAGACGATCTTCCGCATATCCCAGGCGGTGAGCTCATCGCTCCAGAGCAAAGTCGTGCTCAACAGGGTACTGGACGTGGTGCAGAAGATCCTCTCGGCAGACGCAGTCATGCTGATGACGCTCGACCCGAGTCGCGGTCTCATGGTGGTGCCGATGGCGCGTGGCATCCTGAATCCGGAGATGCTGAAGATGGAGTTCCGCGCCGGCGAGGACATCCCTGGTGAGGTGTTTGAGACGAAGGAGCCGATAGCCGTACCCGACCTGAACGAGTCCGACTCATTCCTCTCGCGCGTTGCGGTGGGACAGAATCTCAGCTCAGCCGTCTTCGTTCCGCTTCTGGCCCGAGGCAGGTCGATCGGAGTCCTTGCGGTGCTGGCGCGCATGAAGGGCGCCTTCACGGCAGATGACACCGAGCTCTTGCGAACGTTCGCGACTCAGGCTGCTCTTGCAATCGACACGGCCGACCTGTTCAGCCGAGAGCATCACGTGGCAACAGTGCTCCAGCAGAGCATCCTGCCAACGCGACTCCCCGTGATTCACGGCATCGAGTCGGCGAGCGTGTACGTCCCCGCTAGCAGTGAGGTTGAGATCGGCGGTGACTACTACGACCTGTTCCTGGCCCCCGATGGACGTGTCGTGATTGCCATTGGAGACGTGTGCGGCAAGGGGGTGGAGGCCGCGACGAAGACGTCGATGATCAAGTACTCGATCAGGGGGATGATAGCTGCGGGTGCCATGCCCTCCGCTGTGCTGAGCGAGCTCAATGCGGCGCTGGTTGCTGCGGGAGATCCTGCGGATATCGTCACGCTCTGGCTCGGGTTGCTCGATATTGATACAGGGAGGCTTGTCTGGGCGAACGGCGGACATCCACCCGCGATGTTGCTGCAAGCAGATACGAGCGAGATACTCCGGCTGAGCACGACGGGGGCACTTCTCGGCGCAGTTCGAGCTGCCGAGTACGCTGAGTCCGAGGTCGTTGTCACGCCACAAGGAACGCTGCTGCTCTACACTGATGGTGTCACTGAGGCGCGAAATCGCGGTCGGTTCTTTGGCGAAGGACGGGTGCGCCGCGCGCTTCGCCAGGGCGGATCGGCTACAGCTGTCACCCAACGAATGCTCACCCTGGTTCAACGATTCTCCCACGGCGAGCTCCGCGACGACGCTGCGATTCTTGCGGTGGTGCTCGGCCCGGTGCCCGAGGGCGACGCCGCGGAGGTTACTGCCGACTGAGGTCGGGTACACCTGTTGCAGCGAATCCGCGCGTACGAGGAGCCATTTTCTTGAAGATCGATCTTGAACATCGTTTCGATGCGCGAGTCTGTGTTGTGCGCATGGATGGTGACCTCGACATGGGAAGCGTCCCGCGAGTGCGCCATAGAATCTCGGAGGCGCTGTCCGGCGGATGTGTGAACGTGGTTCTCGATATGTCGCGTGTCGATTACGCCGACAGCTCTACGTTTAGTCTTCTGGTCTGGCTCGATAGGGAACTTGATCCGCGTGGTGGGAAGCTCGTGCTCGCAGGGGCGAATGCGAACGTCGGGCGCGTGCTAGAGCTCTCGGGCCTTATCGGCGCTGCTCCGACGATTGCCGCGGCTGACGATGTGACGGTGGCCCTTTCAGGCCTGGACTCTATGGAGGACCTATCAGCGCCGGTCTGGGTCGAGCACATGGTGCTTCCAGCCACGCCCGACACCCTGGCCTCCGCTCGCGGGCAAGTGTGCGACGTGCTTGAGCCCGTAGGGATTGCCGAGTCGACCATGTTCGACATCAGGGTTGCGGTGGGAGAGGCGCTTGCCAACGCCATCCGCCACGGTTCTCCCGGCGGCGAGGATGACGTTGTCTCCGTCGAGGTAAGTATGTTTGCGAACCGAGTGATGATACGAGTATCTGACTCCGGCAACGGCTTTGACGGGTGTTCGATTCCGAGCGAGGATCTTTACGCATCATCAGGCCGTGGTGTGATGTTCATGCGAGCTTTGATGGACAAAGTCGAGTTCGAATCGTGCGTCGACGGCGGCACGGTCGTGACGCTGGTGAAGCACATAACCACGTGATTCTGGCGGGAGCACGCGTGGGTGCGCGTCTGTGCCGGAACTAGTATGCTGTTCAGAACCGGACACCGGCAGTGCGGCGTGATGTTCCTGCCGGTCTTCTACGGAGGTGTTCCATGGAGCTGCTCGACTCGCTGCGGAGCCGCCATTCCACCAGGCTCTTCAAGGATGAGCCTGTGTCTGATGACGAAGTCCGCGCCCTCTGCGATGCAGCGTCCCTGGCGCCATCGCCGATGAACAGCCAACCATGGCATTTCCACGTCGCCACAGGGGACGTGCGCATCGAGGTGGGTGAGGTGATGGCGCTCACCACCCAGTACCTTCAAGAGTACCTGGAGGTTCTTGGAGCGGAGGGTGTTGAGCGTGCGGCGCGGTTCTACGAGGATATGGGCAAGGCACCGGTCGTCATCGCCGTATCGGTCCCTATACTCACCGATCCGTCCGAGCACAACAACGCTCTCATCGCCGTTGGCGCAGCAGTGGAGAACTTCATGCTGGCAGCGCTCGACTCTGGGTTGGGATCGTGCAATCTCTCGGCTCCCCGGTGGGTCGTCGATCGGCTCCTGGATGTCTTCGAGGTTCCTTCAGATCGCATGATCGCATCGCTGATCATCGTGGGACACCCCGATGAGACCCCGCTGGTGCATGACCGCAAGCACGACGTGGTGACCTTCGTCGGCAGATGACGCTCAAGGCGGTCTTCTTCGACGTTGGCAACACGCTTCTGGCGCCCTTTCCGAGCGTTTCCGAGGTCTGCCGTCAGGTACTTGCCGAGGCCGGTCATGTGCACGACCTGTCCGCGATTGATGCTCTGATGCCGCTTGTGGACGAGTACTACGAGGATCGCTACCGTGCCGATGACACCTTCTGGACAGACGAGGAGGAGACCTCCTCGGTGTGGGTGGGAATGTACTCGCTCATGTGCCGACGTCTCGGTATCGAGGATGATGCGGTGCGCTTGGCCAGGCGGGTCTATGACGAGTTCGGCAAACCGGAGCGCTGGGCGCCGTACCCCGATGTCCTGCCCGCCCTCGATCGCTTGCGGCTTAAGGGCCTTCAGCTCGGCATCATCTCTAACTGGGACGGCCGTCTTGTATCGTTGCTCGGTGCCCTTGGCATCGAGCAACGCGTTGACGTTGTGCTTTCATCGGCCGACGTCGGGCTTCGAAAGCCCGATCCACGCATCTTCGAGCTGGCATGCAGCAGGCTGGGAGTTGCACCTGAAGAGGCCGCACACGTTGGCGACCATCACTACTCGGATATTCTAGGAGCCCGAGCCGTGGGCATGCTGCCGGTGTTGATTGACCGAAGCGGCAGGGTACCGCTGCCTGTGGGTCCGGCTCCGATCACAGGTTTCGATTCGCTCGAGGCAGCCCTCGGGCTGAGTTAAGGGAGGACCGATGGCGGTCAAGGATCTGCGGGAGTTCATCACGTTGCTGGAAAGCAGGGGCGAGTTGCGTCGTGTCTCGGCCGAGCTCGATCCCGTTCTGGAAATCGGCGAAGTGACTGACCGTGTGAGCAAGGCGTTCGGTCCCGGGCTGCTATTCGAGAATCCGATGGACCGGGAAACCGGCCGGCGCTACTCCATACCGGTGGCGATCAATCTCATGGGGTCCTACGACCGCATGGCATGGGCGATGGGCGTTGACGCCGACTCGGGGTCGTGGAAGGACCTGGACGCCGTTGCACGGCGGGTCATGGACAAGCTTCCGCTCGACATGCCGTCGTCGATGAAGGGCAAGCTCGACGTGCTGATGGGCCTCAAAGATCTTGCTGGTGCGGGCCCTAAGGAGATTAAGAAGGCCCCATGTCAGGAGGTCGTGCTCAGGGGTGATGACGTCGACCTCGGCATGCTGCCAATTCTGAAGACCTGGCCTGATGACGGCGGCAGATTCATAACGCTGCCACTTGTTGTCACTGCCGACCTCAAAGGCAAGCTCAACATCGGCATGTACCGGATGCAGGTCTTCGACAAGAACTCCACCGGAATGCACATCCATGAACACCACGACGGGGCCAGGAACATGCGCGAGCAGTTCGCCGCCGGCGTTGAGCGGGTCCCAGTGTCAGTTGCCCTCGGAGCCGATCCGGTGACGATCTTCTCGGCCACTGCACCCGTTCCGCCGATTATCGACGAATACCTGTTCAGCGGGATCCTGCGCGGTGAAAGCGTCGAGGTCGTGAAATGCGTGACGAACGACCTGCTTGTGCCCGCGCATGCGGAGATCATTCTCGAAGGCTACGTCACGGCTGGAGAGACGCGGTGGGAGGGTCCCTTCGGCGATCACACGGGGTACTACTCACTTGCCGACGACTTCCCCGTATTCCATGTCGAAGTCATGACGATGCGCAACGATGCGATCTATCCGGCCACCATTGTCGGCCGGCCACCCATGGAGGACTGCTACATGGGGAAGGCAACCGAGCGGCTCTTCCTGCCTGTGATCAAGGCGATGATGCCGGAGGTCGTGGACTACGATCTGCCGCTTGAGGGAGTCTTCCACAACTGCGTCATCTTCCAGATCAAGAAGGAGTTTGCCGGGCAGGCGTTCAGAGTCATGAACTTCGCATGGTCCATGGGACAGATGATGTTCACGAAGTTCGTGATCGTCGTGGACGAAGACGTCGACTGTCATGACTACTCTCAGGTGGCGTGGCGGTGCTTCAACAACGTCGACCCAAGCAGGGACGTACTCATCAACAAGGGGCCCCTGGACCGGCTCGATCACAGCAGCAACTACCAGTCGTTCGGCTTCAAGATGGGTATCGATGCGACGAAGCCGCTGCCCGGCGAGGGTCACGAACGCGGCTGGCCGGAAGCACTTGAGATGGACGCACAGGTGAAGGAGCGCATCGACGAACTGTGGGGGAGTCTCGGACTGTGAGCAAGCTCGCCGAGAAGGTCCGGATCCTCCTAGAGCTCGTCAAGTTCGAGCACTCGGTGTTCGCGCTCCCATACGCATACATCGGCGCGCTCTACGGCGCAGCGACAGTGGCCTTCGCGGTGCCGGCCATCTATCCAGCACCCGACCCTGCGCCGACCCCCTGGGTGACACTCGCCAATTGGCCGACGATTGCCGCAATTGTGTGGATTACTGTTGCCATGGTGGGCGCGCGGGCGTTCGCGTTCGTTCTTAACCGTGCCATAGACAAGGAGATTGACGCTCGGAATCCCCGCACTGCAGGACGTGCGGTGCCAGCCGGGTTGATCAAGGCGTGGGAACTGTGGCTCTTCGCGGCGTTCATGCTGGCAGCGTACCTGCATGCCGTGTTCCAGCTTGATCCGATCACCAGGTGGCTCTCGCCGATTCCGCTTGCCGCGTTCGTCGCGTACCCGTACATGAAGCGGTTCACGCCGCTCTGCCATTACTGGCTCGGGCTCTGTCTCGGTCTCGCTCCCGTGGCCGGGTGGGTGGCTGTGGGCGGGTCGATCACCGCGGTCGCACCCTGGGTGCTTGGCGCGGCCGTGACGTTGTGGACAGCCGGCTTCGATATGATCTACGCGACTCAGGACGTCACCTGCGACGTTAGAGACGGCATACACAGCATGCCCGCAGATATCGGAATTGCCGGCGCGCTCTTACAGACCAGGATTGCACACACGCTCGCGGTCGCTCTACTGCTGGGCGGAGGCATTCTTGCGGGCGCGGGGTGGCCATGGCATCTCGGTGTCGGTGTGGCAGCAGCACTACTGTGGTATGAGAACAGCATCGTGCGCGCGGACGACCTGTCCCGTGTGAACGCGGCTTTCTTCCAGGTGAACGGCGTAATCGCGCTCGTCGTGCTGGCGGGCGCGCTCGCCGACCGGCTACTCGGCTAGGAGAAGCTCGATGAAACACTACGTCGTGGTGATAACGGGCGCGTCAGGCTCGGTCTACGGACTTCGGGCGATTGAGCAGCTGCTGACCTCCGGACACGAGGTCTCGCTCGTTGCTACGCCCACCGGCGCTGAGGTGATGGCGTACGAAACCGGTCTTAGGCTGCCGGAAACCGCCGCAAAGGAGAGTGTGCTCCGCTTCCTTGAACTGCCGCTCGATTCAAGGCTGCGTGTGGTTGCCGACAGCGATTTGTTCGACGCCGTAGCAAGCGGCTCAAGTGCGGTCGACGGCGTGGTCGTGATCCCGGCTTCCATGGGCTTCGTCGGCTCGGTTGCGGCCGGCCTCGGCTCGGATCTCGCCGAGCGGGCCGCCGATGTGGCTCTTAAGGAGCGGCGGCCGCTCGTACTGGTCCCGCGTGAGACGCCATTCAACCTCATTCACTTGAGGAATCTCACGTCACTTGCTGAGGCTGGCGCCGTGATCGTTCCGGCAATGCCAGCGTTCTATCAGCGCCCCGAGACCCTGGACGACATGGTCAATTTCGTGGTGGGCAAGGCGCTTGATGTGCTGGGCGTGGAGCATCAGCTGTTTCCTCGCTGGCGGGAGTAGTCTGCCTGTGCTTGACGCACGCGCGACCCGGGCGCAGAATCACACATATAGCAGGGGTCTATCACACCACACGTCGTAGCAGTAGTCGTAGAAGGAGACAGCCATGACCCTGGCACAGGCGCGTAAGCGCTATCCGCTCGTTCCCCGTGAGATCCTCAAGTGGGCGATCGACAACATCTCGAATCCCCAGGATCTTGAGCGCGGGCTCTATCGCCTCGAGCAGGCCAAGCAGATTCAGGTGAAGTACGGCGTCTAGTTGTTTGACGCCCTGTTGCACCACCCTCACCACTGCATGCGGCCGCGTAAGGCGCCCCCCTTCGGCTTCCGCGACCCCCAGCCGCATGCACTGTCAGGTGCATTCCGGTGCGTCTGACGCACGCGAAACGGCCCGTCTGCTTCTGGCAGACGGGCCGTAGTCGTGCTTGGAGGCGACGCCCGGATTCGAACCGGGGATAGAGGCTTTGCAGGCCTCTGCCTTACCACTTGGCGACGTCGCCCTGATGAGGGAGCACGTGCGCTCCCGACTCAAGAAAAGAAGGCCGGCCCCGAGGGGCTTGATGAGCCTCGGACCAACCTTCCGGGGTGTGCTATGGAGCGGACGACCGGATTCGAACCGGCGACCCCAACCTTGGCAAGGTTGTGCTCTACCAACTGAGCCACGTCCGCGCGCAAGGGGTAGTCTACCAACGGTCCACCAGGGTGGCAAGGGCGAATTCTCGGATGGCCAATATGGGTCTAGCGCGCGGGCGCGATACTGCTACAATAGTCGTCGCTGTTCGTTGGAGCAGCAGATGGGCGCTTAGCTCAGGGGGAGAGCACTTCCTTGACGCGGAAGGGGTCAGAGGTTCAAATCCTCTAGCGCCCACCATGAAGTACCAGGAGCCCCGGCAAGCGCCGGGGCTCCTTTGCGTTCGAGGGTGCGATGGTCGCTCGGGGTGTTGTGACGGTATACTTGCGGAGTCAGTCGACGACCCACGAAGGGGTTCACACCATGAAGAGACTCAATCGTTGGCTTGTGAGCGTTTCGGTGGTCGTCGTGCTAGCTGTGACCGCAGCTCCTGCTGCTGGAGTCGAGTGGCCCGCCGGAGGCGTACGCGTCGCTCTTGACACACGGCGCGTGGGTGGCGCTGATCGCTACGCGACATCAGTCGCGATCGCCAGGGACGCGTTCCCAGCCTGGGCCGACGTCGCTCATGTGGTCATAGCATCGGGCGAGACACGCGCGCTTCCGGATGCTGTTGCCGCCAGTGGACTCGTTTGGGCTTACGATGCTCCTGTCCTGCTCGTGCGCGGCAACGATGTGCCTGCCTCCGTGCGGACGGCGCTCCAGGAGATACGCTCGGCAAACACGACCGTCACAGTCACTATCGTCGGCGGTACGGCCGCGGTGAGCGCCAACTGCGCCAACCAGATCAAGTCGATCATGGGCGCGGCACAGGTGCGCAGGCCGTTTACCGGCGGCGACAGATACACGACTGCAGCCGGCGTCGCAGCGTTGATGCGTAAGGCTGCAGCAGACACCTCTCGGACCATGCCTTCGGTCGCGCTGGTCGCGAACGGGACCAACGAGTTCGGCTTCTACGATGCACTTGCGCTGTCGGCTGTCTCAGCGAGGACCGGTGCACCGGTCCTGTTCGTGAGCAAGACGGCCGTGCCCGCTGCCACGCGTTCAATGCTCACAACACTCGCACCGGCAGAGGTTGTCGTTGCGGGCAGTACTGCCGCGGTCAGCGCAGCTGTATACAGTGGCGTTCACGGTACCGTTCGACCTGCTGGCGCGGATCGCTACGGCACGGCCGTAGCTGTCGGGCGCCTGGCGCGAACTCGCGGATGGCTGGCGGGTACAGGCGTTGGGGTTGCCGGATCCGTTATCGATGCTGTGAGCGGCTCAGGCGCATCAGGTCGCGCAGGTGAACCGGTGCTCTTCTCGGAGAAGGATCGCTTGAGTGCGACTGCTGCGCGCTACCTCGGCGAGCTCGGATCTGTCGTGTCTTCGGCGACGGTGTACGGTTCGTCGGCGATTGTAAGCGACGCGGCAGTTGCTGAACTGAAAGGCGCGCCGGCGGTCCCCGTGCTTATCGCACCCGCAGCAGGAAACTATGTGGCCAAGTATGCCAATGTGACTGTGCGAACGGGCGTCAACACGACCCAGATCGACCTGTACGCGGGTGAGAGTCTCGTGGGTACCGCAGCGGTGAACAGCTTCGGAACAGCTGACTTCGGCAAGCGCACGATGCCGGCGTCGGGCGTCACATTCAAGGTCGTGGCGTCGAATCCTGACGGCAAGACGAACACGCGCTCTGCAACGTACAAACGACTGACGTATCCAGCGAGCACATCGATCGTGGTCGACAAGTCGGACTTCAAACTCTACTGGATCCGCGATGATGTACTCGTGAAGGCGTATCCGATTGCAACCGGGCGACCGGGTAAGGAGACGCCGGTGGCAACGTGGAAGATTCTGGCCAAGTACCACAGCGATCCGGCAGGCGTCTACGGTCCGCGTAAGATGAGGTTGTTTCGCAAGGTGAACACGAGCACCGGCACCAAGTTCGTGTACACCGCGTACCTTATCCACGGGACCAATCAGCCATGGGTCATCGGAACCAAGGCGTCGGCCGGGTGTGTCCGCATGTACAACTCGGATGCGCTGCAGCTGTGGCCGCAGGTCCCGCTCGGCACGGTCGTTCAGACCCGGGAGTAGAGCCGACGAACGTCATCGCCGACGAATTTGCTCACCGTACTCGCCATGGGAGCCAGCTTCTGGCAGAGTGAAGGTGTTCCGCACGTGCGCGCACACTCACGGGGGGCGAGATGGCGGCGCTAATGGAGTGCGTTATCGAGGTACTGGAGCCGTTCGTAGGCCGAATGGTGGCGGACACATGTGTTCGCGCGACGGCGCTCTCGCTTGGCAAGAGTGGAGATGAACTCGAGAGCGATGACTTGCCTGCTCTCGAGAGCAACGTCAGGCGACTACTCGGTCCTATTGCGCCGCGCGAGACGGTTGACGCAATCATCTTGGAGATCGAGGGGGGCATCCGATGACGGCGACCGGAACGTTCTCTAGGAGGACGTGGGCGGTGCTCGTACTGGGGCTTGCCGGTGCGCTCGCCGTTCAGATTCTCGTGGCGACCGGCATTGGTGGTGAGCGGGCGAGCATAGCCATCAGCGATCTTGGTGGTGTGGCGGTCATTGGCATGGCCGCAGCGGTCACCATCCGCACAGCGCTTCGATTCGGCAAGGGTGAGCCGCTGCAGAAGCAGTGGCTGGCCATTGGCGCGGGCATCACGCTGTACGTGCTGGGTGACCTGGTCTGGACGTACATCGAAGTAGTGCAGGGCCTTGAGCCGCCCTTCCCGGGCCTGCCCGACATCTTCTACACGTCCATGTACATCTTTATGGGATACGGCATTGTGAGTGCGGCGTTGGCGTACCGGGGGCTTGTCCGAATCAAAGCCGCCATCATCGGCTCGGCAGCCATCGCCGTAGTGAGCGGTGGCGCCATCTACCTCGTTCTTCTGAGAGAAGTCCTGGCCGATCCCGAAGTCGGTCTGCTTGAGAAGGTGCTGAACGTCTATTACCCCCTCGGGGACGTGCTGCTCTTGCTCGCGCCCGCCGTGTTCATTGTGCTCGTCGTTGCACAGCTCGGCAGGGGAGCGCTTGCGGTACCCTGGCGCCTTGTGGTCGCCGGTCTCGCGATTCTTGCGGTCGCAGACTCGGTCTACCAGTGGATGGAGTGGCAAGGCACCTATCAGACCGGCTCGATCGTCGACCTGGGCTGGATGATCGGATACGTGCTACTGGCTGCTGGTGCGTCCGTCATGCGAGACCTGATCGCCCCGGCTCGCCGTTCGGTGCGCTAGGGAGACACGTCCGGGGTCAGGATGGTATCGACAGGCAACGCACCGGTCGGAAGCACCACAAGGAGCGCACCAGGCAACACCCGCGCGCTCAGCGGTGTCTTGCGCTCGATGACCTCTCCGTCGGCCTGAACCGGAAGCGGTGGCTCCGCTATCACCTCGATCTCCCTCGCCGTATGAATCTCGAGCCCGGGCCGAGCAGAATGCTCCCCAAGTCTGTCGAGGAGCGCAGCCCACACTGCAGGTAGAAGACCGGCGACCGAGCGTGTCTTGATGACGACGACTTCAAGCATGCCATCCTGTGCGTCGCTGCCGTGTGTGAGCGAAAGGTCGAACTGTATTCGCGCGAGGTTGACAAGCAACACCGCGATGCCCTCGGTCATGACCCGGCGACCGTCCAGTCGCATGATGAACGTGGCGACCGTCGGTTGCGGCGTCTGGATCGCTGAGAGCAGGTAGGCGCCCTCACCAAGTACCTGCTTGAGGTCCCGGGCACCATCGATGATGTTCGCGTCGAAGCCGGCACCCGCCATCACGAGAAACCCGATCCCGCCGTCGTAGTCGAGCTCTCCGATGTCGATCGCCACAGGCGTTCCGTCGAGCGTAAGCGCCGCGAGCTCGATTGGGTCACTCGGCACGCGGACGTTGAGAGCGAAGAGGTTGGCAGTCCCCGACGGGTACGGAACGAACGGAATCTGGCTGAATCTCAGCGCATACGCTACCGCGGATATCGTGCCGTCCCCTCCTGCAGCAACCACGCGATCGTAGTCATGCATGTCCTGGAGAAGGGAGCCCAGATCGCTGCCTTCGCGCATGAATCTGAGGGTTACGTCTGCCCCACGTTCGCTGAGCTCCCGAACGTAGTCGAGGATTCCCGACTCTCCGGTTCCGGCGCGCAGATTCGCAATCATCAAGATGTTCATCTCGGCGCGCACCCCCGCGAGTCAGACCGATGGGATAAACTCGATACCAGGCATTCTACGGCATCGGCGCACCGGGCGTGCCGAGAGGGAGGCAGCGTGTACGTTCGTGATGACGAGGGTCTTCGGTCGCTGGTAGAGAGCATGCGTGGTTCCGACGTCCTCGCGGTCGACACCGAATTCATGCGCGAGCGAACGTACTACGCGAGACTCTGTCTGGTGCAGGTGGCCACTGACGATGTGGCTGCAATTATCGACCCGTTCGTGGTAAGCGATCTCGAACCGCTCTTCGAGCTCCTTCGCGATCCCTCGATCACGAAGGTCTTCCACGCGGGGTCGCAGGATCTCGAGATCCTGGTTCGCATGATGGGCGAGGCACCTGCACCGGTGTTCGACACACAGGTCGCGGCCACGCTTGCGGGGCTTCCTAGCCAGGTGGGCTATCAGGCGCTCATCAAGGCGCTTGTCGGCGTGGAGCTTGGCAAGGCGCATACGTTCACTGACTGGGCGAAACGGCCGCTCTCCGAAGATCAGATTCGGTACGCGCTTGACGACGTCGTCTACATGCCCGAGGCGTATCGTTCACTTGTGAAGCAGCTTGCCGAGGGCGGACGTCTCGCATGGCTTGCCGAGGACTTTGCTCGCATGGCAGATCCAGCCACTTACGAGTGCGTGCTCTCCGAGCAGTACCGACGCGTGAAGCGCGCGTCATCGCTCGATCGCCGCTCCCTTGCGGTGCTCCGGGAAGTGGCTGCGTGGCGCGAGCTTGAGGCCCAGACGCGTGACGTCCCGAAGCGCTGGCTGGTCTCGGATGAGAGTCTGGTTGAGCTAGCGCGGCGTGCACCGGAGAGTCGTGACGCGCTGGCTGCAGTTCGCGGGCTTAATGAGCAGGTCGCCCGCCGGAGTGGCGATGCGATCCTCGATGCTGTTCGCATAGGCACAGCGGTTCCGGACGATGAGCTCCCGCGTTTCGAGAAGCGCAAGCGACTGGAAGGCGAACTCGATGAACTCGCCGACGCGATGTCTGCCGTCGTTCGCGTCCGTGCCAAGGAACACGGCGTCGCACCCACGCTGTTCGCGACACGAGATGACCTTGAGCGGTTCGCAGGCGGCGAGCGTGACGCGAGTCCCCTGAGCCACGGCTGGCGCCATTCGCTCGTCGGCGCAGATCTTGAGGCGCTGCTGGACGGGCGCATCGGGCTGAGCGTCGCGGGGGGTCGCATAGTCATTGGCGAGCCCTGTACGCGTCTCGAGCCGGAGGACCAATGACAGAGGCGGCCACGACATCGGTTGGCGTCAGCGAGGCTCTGAGGCGCGCTAAGAGCGTTCTTGAGACGATCACGCTGACCATCGTAGGCGAGGTTTCCGAATGCACCACGAAGCCCGGATACAAGGCCGTCTACTTCTCGCTCAGCGACGACACGTCCGTGCTGCCGTGCCTCATGTGGCGAGATAGCTATGACGCGTGTGGGTTCGAACTGCGGCCCGGAATGCTTGTCGAGGTGGCAGGTGTCTTCACGGCATACGCAGCGAAAGGCCGGTTGCAGTTTCAGGTGCGTCGCCTGACCCCGGCAGGGGAGGGTGTGCTGCGGATGCAGGTGGCTGCGCTTGCACGCAAGCTCGAGGCCGAGGGACTCATGTCCGCATCACGAAAGCGACCGCTCCCTGCATTCCCGGCGAAGATTGGCCTGGTAACGTCGCCTCGCGGCAAGGCGGTCCACGACGTGATTCGAACACTGCGTCGCCGCTACCCGGTCGCCGAGCTCGTGATCGCCGGTGTCCAGGTGGAGGGCGACGGCGCGGTGGCAGCGCTCATCGAAGGCCTTCGCCTGGCAGGCGCACACCCCGGGGTGGAAGTCGTCATTCTTGCCAGGGGCGGGGGCTCGTACGAGGATCTCATGCCGTTCAACGCCGAGCAGGTCGCGCGTGCGGTCGCTCAGTGCCCCGTCCCGGTGGTGACCGGCATCGGACACGAGCCTGATGACTCGATCGCCGATATGGTGGCCGACGTACGCGCTTCAACCCCGACCGCTGCGGCGGAGGCAGCTGCACCGTCGGTCATCGAGATCGCTGCACGGGTGGATGCGGCTGCGCGTCTTCTCGGTAAGGCACTCTCGCACTCAGTGACGGAGCGGACGCATCGGCTGCGGCTGATTGCGCATCGGCCGGTGTTCCGCGACGCGAACTGCCTGATGTCGGCTCGCATGCAGGCGCTCGATTCCACAGCGGAGTCGCTCGACAGGGCGTTGCCTGCCGGGATCGCGCGCGCTGAGCAGCTCGTGCTGCGCAGCGCTGAGGGGCTTGCGAGAATCGCTGAGCGGATTGCCGAGCGGCACCAGCTGGCGCTCGATGTCGCGGCGCGCAACCTGGCGCATCAGGGTCCCGCATTCATAGAGCGGGCCGATCGGCGCTGGGCGCTCTCGTCGGCACGTCTGGACGACCTGTCGCCGCTTGCAGTCCTTGGTCGTGGCTTCGCTGTATGCTATGACCATGGTGGAGGGCGCGTGCTCCGTTCGGCGGCCGAGGTTGCCAGTGGCGACCGCGTACGGGTTCGTCTTGCCGAGGGAACGCTCGGCTGTACTGTTGAGAACACCTACCCGGAGGTCTGACGTGGAGACGATTGAGAGTGCTGGCGCGCCCGAGGACCTCACGTTCGGGGCGGCACTGGCGGAGCTGGAAGAGATCGTGAAGGCGCTCGAGAGCGGGCAGCTTGAGCTTGAGGACAGCCTCGGCCGATACGAGCGCGGCGTTTCGCTGTTGCGTGCGTGTCGCACGAAGCTCGCGGATGCGCAGCAGCGAGTTACGATGCTGGTTGGGGAGATAGAGGAAGACGACGCCGAGTAACGTCGTTCATGCCGCATAGATTGAGGAGGAGACCGTGTCGGAATGCATTTTCTGCATGATCGCGAACGGCGACATTCCCGCGAACGTCGTTCTTGATGATGGCGACATCATGGCGTTCGACGACATCGCCCCGCAAGGCCCCGTGCACACCCTCATCATTCCGAAGCACCACTACTCGCACATGGGAGACGACGTGCCCGTCGCGATGATGGCATCCCTGTTCTCGGCTGTTCCCAGGATCGCCGAGATGAAGGGCGTCAGCGAGAGCGGCTACCGGGTGATCGTCAACAACGGGCGGGATGCCGCGCAGACAGTCGGGCACCTGCATGTTCACGTCATAGGCGGCAAGCCGATGGCGCACGGTATGGTCAGATTCGAAAGCGTCGGCTAGGAGGCCACAATGAGAGAAGTTGCGATAGTCACGGACAGCACGTCGGATATCACGCCTGCGCTTGCGGAAAGCCTCGGAGTTGCCGTGGTGCCGCTTTCACTTGCGTTTGGCGAAGAGGTATTCGAGGACGGTGTGCTTACACAGCAGGAGTTCTTCGACCGGATGAAGGCGGCCCCCGCGTTGCCGACCACGTCGCAGCCTTCTGTGGGCGCGTTCGCCGAGATGTACGGACGCCAGCTTGAGACCGCGAAGAACGTGGTCTCGGTGCACATCTCCTCCGCGCTGTCGGGAACGATCGAGTCGGCAACTGAAGCTGCCCGTCAGTTCGGTGACCGGGTCCACATCTTCGATACGCGTAATCTCGCCTGGGGTGAAGCGCTCCAGGTGATCGAGGCGGCACGGGCTGCGTCTGCCGGCGCCGGAGTGTCGGGCGTGCTTGCTGCTGCGGAGCGGGCGCGGGAGCGCGTGAGGATGATCGTGGGAATCGACAAGCTCGACAACCTCGCCAGGGGTGGACGCATCGGCACCGTCTCGGCGTTTCTCGGCAGCATGCTGAACCTGAAGGTGCTCTTCACAGTGAACTCGAGTGGTTCGTTCGAGCCGGTCGCGAAGGTTCGGGGTGCGCAGACTGCCATCGACCACACCATGAGCTGGGTTGCGGAGCAGATGGGGGATCGTCGCCGGGGCACATTTGCAGTGATGCACGCACTCTCAGCCGAGAAGGCAGCGGTGCTTGCGGAACTGATCCGCGCCCGGTTCGATGTCGCCGAGCTCTTCGTGGTCGAGGCCGGACCTGTCATAGCCACTCACACCGGAACCGGGTGGGGCGTCGCTGTGTTGCCGGCCGACTGAGCAGCTGATGCCCGAGAGCGTTTGCGTGACGTTTGACCCGCCCGGCGTGTCGATCGATGTCGCGCCGGGGACGACGGTTCTTGAGGCGGCGCATGCGGCAGGAGTGCAAATCCTGGCCACATGCGCCGGCCGGGGCACGTGCGGCAACTGCGCGGTTCGTCTCACAGAAGGCCTGTCCGGTCGGATTCGAACCGCTCCACGCAGTGCGCCGATGCCGAAGGGGATGTACCTCGCCTGTCTGCTTGAGGTGAGCACCCCGGTCACAGTGCGCGCGATGAAGCTCGTTCGCCTGTCTGATTCAGGGCAATAGGTAAGGCCCCGACCTTCGAGTCAGGGCCTTCCTTATTCCTTCCCGTAATACCCCTGAGTCTCCTGTGGCCATTCGCGGCTCTCGCCGCATCATCGCGATGCCGGTCGTCGATGGGCCAACTCTTCAGTTCTGCGGGTTCTCCGCTGGAACCGACTTGCAAGGGAAGGGAAACGTATCACTGCATTTAATCTACACTTGCCAATCACACATTGCAACAGTTGTTACATGTAACATGACGGACACATTTTGACTCGCTGCCCGGTGTGTCCGTTCGGCTGCCGCTGACCGAGAAAACGCCGCCACACGGCTGAGCTGCGGGACAGTTTCAGCGATGTCCCAGCTACCATGTGCGTAGGGGTATCGCCCCGCCTGCTTGATCCTGCTGCGGTTCGCCCGGATGGCGTTCCGCGATGCGTACCGAGTGAGGGAGGCGCACGTATGACCGATCCACACCACATCGAATCCTTGTCGCAAGAACTGCGGGTCGTTAAGCCCGCCGCATGGGTGTCCGAGAAGGCCCACATCTCAACGATGGCCGAGTATGAGGCGCTCTACAACCGCTCCATTGAAGACCCCGAGGGGTTCTGGGCCGATATGGCCGAGGAAATGCTGCACTGGAACAAGAAGTGGGACACCGTTCTCGACTACGAGTTCGAGACGCCCCGCGTGGAGTGGTTCAAGGGCGGCAAGCTGAATGTCACCTATAACTGTGTAGACCGCCACCTTGAGGGCTGGCGCCGTAACAAGGCCGCGCTCATCTGGGAGTCCGACGAGGGTCGGACCAAGATGTACACGTACCAGTCGCTCTACTACAAGGTCTGCAAGTTCGCGAACGTACTACGCAAGCACGGCATCAAGAAGGGTGACCGAGTCGCCATTTACATGCCGATGATTCCTGAGCTCGCAATCGCGATGCTTGCGTGTGCACGTATCGGCGCGATCCACTCGATCGTGTTCGGCGGATTCTCCTCGGCGGCGCTCCGCGATCGCATCCAGGACTGCGGTGCGAAGTTGCTGATCACCGCTGACGAAGGCATCCGCGGCGGACGCGTTGTGCCGCTCAAGGCCGAGGCGGACAACGCTCTGTACGAGTGCCCCACCATCGAGTCGGTCATCGTCGTATCCCGTGCCCGCACGCGGGTCGACATGGAGCCTGGTCGTGACTTCTGGTATCACGAGGAGGTCCGTGCTGCGGATATTCGTCGGCATTGTGAGATCGAATGGATGGACGCTGAGGATCCGCTCTTCATCCTCTACACCTCAGGTTCCACGGGGAAGCCGAAGGGTGTTCTGCACACCACCGCCGGTTACCTGCTCTTCGCCGCGACGACGTTCCGCTACACCTTCGACTATCACGATGAGGACGTGTACTGGTGCACCGCCGACATCGGCTGGGTCACCGGGCACAGCTACATCGTCTACGGACCGCTCGCCGTTGGCGCAACCTCGCTCATGTTCGAGGGTATCCCGACCTATCCGGATCCCGGTCGCTTCTGGGAGATCATCGAGAAGCACGGTGTGAACCAGTTCTACACCGCACCAACCGCGATTCGTGCGCTCATGAAGTCCGGCGAGGAGTGGCCCGAGAAGTACGACCTCTCGACCCTTCGCGTGCTCGGGACCGTCGGCGAGCCGATCAACCCGGAAGCCTGGATGTGGTACTACAAGTACATCGGCGGAGAGCGCATCCCGATCGTCGATACCTACTGGCAGACAGAGACCGGCGGACACCTGATCACCAACCTTCCGGGCGCTACTCCAATGAAGCCTGGTTCGGCGACGAGACCGTTCTTCGGCATCGTGCCCGAGATCGTCAACGAGGATGGCTCGCCCACGCCGGTTGGCAGCGGAGGTCGTCTCTGCATCACCAAGCCGTGGCCGGGCATACTGCGCGGCACGTGGGGTGATCCCGAGAACAAGCTCATCAAAGAGGTCTACTTCAAGGCGTTCCCCGGCAAGTACTTCACGGGTGACGGCGCCCGCAAGGACGAGGACGGCTACTACTGGCTCCTCGGCCGCGTGGACGATGTCATCAACGTCTCGGGACACCGCATGGGCACCGCGGAGGTCGAGAGCGCGCTCGTTAGCCACCCGTCGGTGGCGGAGGCCGCTGTCGTTGGCTATCCGCACGAGATCAAGGGCGAAGGCATCTACGCATACGTCATCCTGCGGCAGGGACACGAGACGAACCCGGGTCTGTTGAAGATCCTGGCCGGTCACGTCCGGGAGGAGATCGGCCCGATTGCGAAGCCGGACTTCATTCACATCGTGCCGGAGCTCCCGAAGACCCGTTCCGGCAAGATCATGCGGCGCATCCTGCGCAAGATCGCAGCAGGCGAACGGCAGATGGATGCGTTCGGAGACATCTCGACGCTGGCTGATCCGGGCATCGTTCAGAAGATCCTGGATACCGCTCCGGAAGTCTAGTCTGGCTTGAAGCGCATACAAGGAGGGGCTCCGGCTGAGTAGTCGGAGCCCCTCTCTGCTTTACAGTCCGAGTGAGGACCTGATGACCGCGAGTAGCTCCGCGTGCAAGGCCGGGTTTGCGGCACAGACGTCCCGGACGGAGGGCGACCAGTCGCCGCCGTCGAATCCGGTGATGATCGCTCCCGATTCGCGCAGCACGAGCACCCCTGCGGCGAGATCCCAGGGCATCAGACCGAACTCCCAGAACGCGTCTGCTCTCCCCGCTGCCACATGGCAGCAGTCGATCGCTGACGAGCCATCGCGGCGGACATCGTGCACATCCCGTATGATTCGCTCGAAGACCAGCAGCTGGCGGTCAAGCGTGGTCGTGCGATCGTAAGGAAACCCGGTGATCATGAGCGATTCTGGTATGGTCTGCGTCGTGGTGCACGTGAGACGCTTGCCATCAAGAAACGCTCCCTGTCCGAGCGATGCCCAGGTGCTCTCTGCGGCGGGCACGTTGCGGACCGCGCCTGCGACTGGCTGCCCGTCCCGAAGGCACGCCACGCTGACTGAGTAGCACGGGTATCCGTGAATGAACGATGTGGTTCCGTCGAGCGGGTCGATGACCCAGACCTCCGGGTCGTCCAACTCCCCGCGGGTCACACCTGCGAGGTCGTAGACCTCCGGTTCCTCCACAACGAAGCGCGCATGCTCGAGTCGTTCGGCAATCGTTCGGACCACTGCAACGCCTGAGGCGATGTCCGCCTCGGTGACCATATCGAACGTGCTCGACTTCGTGCGAACCTGTCCGAGATTTCCGGCACGCTCGGATAGGACGACGCCGCCAGCGCATGCGGCGTCGATCGCTGCCTGGAGCACAGTATCCACGGGGACCACCTCCGGTCGCATCGGGTATCCTCAGTGTAGCGATTCGCGGCGCCGCACGAGCTTCGCGTATCGGCTTCACAGTCAATTCACACAGTCAGGGCATCATCGGTACGTTGAGTCCGAGAGGAAGCGGGTGTGTGGTGAGCAGAACCGTGCTCGTCGTTGATGACAACGCGAAGATCGTCGAGGTTCTCTCGGCGTACCTGAAGTCAGAAGGGTTCGATGTCCGCACTGCGTTCGACGGTCCCTCGGCTGCGAACTCAGTGGCCGAGCAGCGTCCGGATCTGGCATTGCTCGACATCATGCTGCCGGGAATCGACGGCATCGAGCTCACGCGGCGCTTTCAGCGCGACTACGACCTTCCGGTCATTCTCGTGACGGCAAAGACCGAGGAGATCGACCGACTGATCGGTCTCGAGGTTGGGGCGGATGACTATGTCTCCAAACCCTTCAGCCCGCGCGAAGTCGTCGCCCGTGTGAAAGCGGTTCTGCGACGTGTCGACGGCTCGCATCCGATTGATTCGCCACCCGTGATCGAGGTGGATGAGATGCGAATCGACAACGAGCGACGTGAGGTCACCGTCGCGGGCGTGGTGGTGGAGTTGACGCGCACCGAATTCGAGCTGCTCGGGACGATGGCATCGCATCCCGGCCGCGTCTACGGTCGGCTACAGCTGCTCGAGGCCGTCTCGGGCGACGCATTCGAAGGGTACGAGCGCACGATCGACGCGCACGTGAAGAACCTCCGCAAGAAGATCGGCGATGACCCCAAGAACCCGCGGTATGTGAAGACCGTTTTCGGCGTCGGATACAAGGTGGGCTGACGCTGATGCGCAATAAGCTCATCTGGCAGGTCTTCGTCTCCATCCTTGCCGTTTCGCTCGCGTCGATTCTCGTCACCGGAATCATCGCTCGGCGAGCCCTGTCGGCCGCATTCGAAGCGTATCTGGTGGCGGCACCCACACACATGGGCATCGTTCAAGGGCACGGGGGCATGGGACTCGGCCGCGTCTTCCTCGGCGTGGCAGAGCAGAGCTTCATGAGTGGTGTGGATCGGGGCATCATGCTCTCAGCGCTCGCGGCGGTTGGATTCGCCGCGCTCGCGGCGCTGCTGCTGGCGCGCTACCTCACCAGGCCGCTGCGGCTGCTCACCGACGGTGCCAGAGCTGTCGCCCGGGGCGATCTTGAGCACCGGGTTGATGTCGGCGGGCCCGGAGAGGTGAGCGAGCTCGCCGAGGCGTTCAACGACATGGCCGGCTCGTTGCAGGGTAGTGAAACAATGCGGCGTCGGCTTGTGAGCGACGTAGCACATGAACTCCGCAATCCGCTCGCTGCGCTCCGTGCGCAGGCCGAGGCGATGTCGGAGGGCGTCTTGCCGATGACCGGTGAGCGCATGGACTCCATCGTGGAGGACCTGGCGCACCTGTCCCGGATTGTCGGGGACCTGCAGGAGTTCTCTACCGCTGAGGCCGGCGGACTCCGCTACGATCGTGAGCAGTTCGACCTGTGTGAGCTCGCACGTCGCGAATCCGAGCGAGCAGACCTGCTCGCTGCCGGCACGGTCTCGATTCTGACCGAGTTTTCAGAACCGGTGTGCATCGTGGAAGCCGACGCCTTCCGCGTGGCACAGGTGCTCCGTAATCTCCTCGGCAATGCTGTTCGTCACACGACGGAGGGGTCGATTACGGTGCGCGTGGAATCTGTGGACGGCTGGGTTCGGTTGTCCGTGGAGGACACGGGCGAGGGGATTCCGGCAGAGGACCTGCCGTTCATCTTCGAGCGCTTCTATCGGGCAGACGCTTCCCGCGCTTCTGCCACAGGCGGCGTGGGGCTCGGCCTGTCAATTTCCAAGCACATCATCGAGGACCAGGGTGGTCAGGTCTTCGCAACCAGCACCGAAGGCGTTGGCTCCATCGTCGGGTTTGTTCTGCCGGCGGCAGCCGCTGCGGCCCCCGTAGCGAGCTAGGGCTGAGAGCGCTTGGCCCGCATCTCCTCGCGTGCTGTTCGCACCGTTCCGAGGAACGCGTCTGACTCGCCGGGAGTCTCCGACACCTCGATCCCGTGCTCCGCAAGCAGCGTGAGCGCTGCCGCGACGGCGCGAGGAACCGCGTGCTCGACTTCCGGCGTGAGCCCGACGCTGAACTCCTTGGGTGCGATATCGCGAATCTGAACGCCGACGCACTCTGTGAGCTTGGGTTGCGCCCCGATGAGGCTCGCGGCGTTCAGGACGTCGACGAGCCGGATGTCGTGGAGTGAGTGCATCACCTGGTTCGGCGCGAAATCGTCGGGTGAGATCTGCACGACCGTGCCTGGCACGTGACCGGTACCGTCGATCGCGTCGACGATCAGCATGTACTCAACGCCCCTGAACAGGTGGAGCATGCCGAGCCCCATCGTCCCGGCGTCGATGACCTCGACGTCATCCGGGAAGATGAACCGTGTGCGCAACTCCTCGGCGATTCGAGGGCCGACGCCTTCGTCGCGCATGAGCGTGTTGCCGACTCCGATGACGAGAACGCGGCGCTGCGACACGTGATGACCTCCCTGTTGGTGAATATCCTCATGATAACGGAACGGGCCCCGGAGTAGCTCCGGGGCCCGTCCGCTTCTGACAGCTCACGCTGCCAGCTGATCACAGATTAGTGATCGGTCTCTTTCCACAGGAAGATGATCTTCGAGGGATTGAGGTTGTAGATGTTCGCCAGGTAAGCGTGGATCATCGTGAACACGATGAACACCCACATCATGAAGTAGTGGATGATCCGCATGTTCATCGGACCGCCGACCATGTCCAGACCACCGGAGAAGATGCCCATGTTCATCGTGGGCCCGTAGATCGCGAAGCCGGTGTAGGCCTGCAGGTAGGTGAGCGGAATGGTCGCCAGATACGCGATCTTCTGGAGCGAGCCATACTTCGCCGAGATGACGCCTTCCTTGCGGAAGAACAGGTAGTACTTCACGGTCTCGAACAGCTGATGCTTGTTCTCCTCCTGCGGCAGCCAGTTCTTGATGTCCGTGTCGACCTCGCGGCTACCGAGCTGTGTCGCTGTCTTCACGAAGAAGGCGGCGATGATGCGGTAGGTGAGGTTGATGATGATCACGTACATCGCGACGAAGTGCATGCCGCGGGCTACGCCCATGAACCCGTTGAAGAACGGGAAGTGGATGTAGAAGCCCGAGAAGGCGAGCATGATCATGCATATCAGGTTGATGTAGTGCGTGATCACGAAGACCAGCGGGTGCGCCTCACGATAGTGAGCGTGGCCTGACATCTACATCACCCCCAGCGGTGAAGACATGACCGTGGTTCCCTTGCCGGTCGTTGTGTCCACAACGTGGACGGCACAACCGATTCAAGGGTCGAAGCTATGAGCGACCTGCAGGATCTCAAGCGGACGCTCGGTGTCGAAGACCGGGGTGCCGACCAGAGCCTGCTCCATCGGGCCAAGGACGCCCTTGTCGTCGCGCGGTGCGATGTCCCAGGTGGTCGGTGCGACGACCTGGTAGTTCGCGATCTTACCGCCCTTGACTGACATCCAGTGACCAACGGAGCCGCGGGGAGCTTCCCAGAGACCGGCGCCTTCGCCGTCGGACCCACGTGCGGTCACGAAGTAGTCGCTGTCGCCGCCCTTGATGGCGCCGATGAGCTCGTTGACCCACTCGACCGTCCACTGGGCAACGACTGCTGTCTCGAGGTTACGAGCAGCGATGCGGCCGAGCAGAGAGACGAGAACCGTCGGAGGCAACGTTGCGCCGGCGGCCTTGCTGAGCGCGGCGAGCGCGACGTCGATGATCTCCACAACCGGCTTCACGCCGCTGAGGTAGCCGACGAGCATGCGGGAGAGCGGACCGACCTCAGCCGGGAGATCCTTGCAGCGAGCGGCCTTGCCCCACGTGTACTTGCCGTCAACGCTGTACTCCTCGTACTTCGCCTCGGTCTTGCCCTTGTCAGGCGTAAGACCGGTGGTCTTGTCGTCATACCACGAGTGGGCGACGTACTCGGTGACATCCTCGGGGCCGACCTTGTCGACCGTGAGGCCCTTGGCGCTCTCGATGAAGCCGCGAGGCAGGGAGCGCTTGTAGGGGTCGTTGTCGGCGGCCTCGAAGACGCCCCACGACAGGAAGTTGCCGCAGCCGCCACCGAAGGAGGCAGCGCCGAGCAGGAACGGTGCGATTGCGAGCGTGTCCGGGATGAGCGCGGTATCGACGAAGTTCTTGACCGCGAGAAGGCGGAAGAGGATGTCGTCGAGCTTCTGCTCGGTCGGAACGAACGCGGTACCACCCGGGATCGATGTCATCGGGTGCGGGAACTTGCCGCTCATGATGGCGATGATCTCGGCCGCAACAGCCTGCATCTCGAGAGCCTCGAGGTAGTGGGCGGTTGCGATCAGGTCAAGCTCCGGCGGAAGCACATAGCCGGGGTGGTCGAAGTAGTGACCGGTGAAGATGGAGAGCTGGCCATTCTCGGCAAACGCAGCCAGACGCTTCTGGACTGCGCCGAAGTCGGCTACGCGCGTACCTGCAGCCTCGGCGAGCGCGTACGTGTCAGCGATGTTCGCCTTGAGGGCGTTCAGCGGGTTCACGTAGTCGAGCGCCGTGAGGGTGTAGAACCACAGGATGTGGCTGTGCAGATACTGTGCGCCCTCGATGATGTTGCGGATGATGCGCGCATTGTTCGGGATCGTGATGCCCAGAGCCTGCTCCGTGGACTGTGCTGAAGCGTGGCTATGAGAAATCGGGCAAACACCGCAGATGCGCTGGGAGACCCAGAACGCATCCTCGGGGTGGCGATCCTGCAAAACGAGCTCCATGCCGCGCCACAGCGTACCTGATACCCAGGCGTCGGTTACCTTGCCGTTTTCAACCTCAACCTCGACACGCAGGTGACCTTCGATTCGGGTCAACGGATCAACAACGGTGCGAGCCACTATTTATCGCCTCCCTTCTTTGCTCCGCGCTTACGGTCGTACGCCTTCGCCGTCTCCATGGGAGGACCGTCGCCAACGCGACCGGCGGCTTTCATGCCGAGGCCGTGCGCAACGAGTGCAGCGGCTGCGACGCCGCCGACGACTGCACCAACGGTACCGGGCTGGACGTTGCCCAGCGCGCCACCGAGCTGCATGTCAGACATACGCATGAGGAACGGTGCGTTGTTATCGACCCAGTTGAGTCCACCACAGCCGATGCACGGGCTGCCAGCTTCGACACACCAGCTAACGCGGCGGTTCCAGCGGGTGACCGGGCACTGCGTGAACGTCTGGGGACCCTTGCAGCCAACCTTGTAGAGGCAGTAGCCCATGGCCTCCTGCTCGCTGCCGAGCACGTCAACGAACTCGCCGTTCTCGAAATGACCACGACGCGGGCAGTTGTCGTGGATGCTCTGGCCGTAGATGCCGGCAGGCATGAGAAGGCTGACCGAGGCATCGGTTACCTCATCCGCGTACTCACGCGTGACCCACTTCGTGGCGGCGACGAACTTGTCGACGTCACGGTCGGCCACGAGCAGCAGCTGGACGACCATCGCAACGATCCACTCCGGGTTGACCGGGCAGGTGGGAAGGTTGACGACGGGGGTCTTGATGTTCTGCTTCTGCAGCCATGCGGCAACACCTGTTGCTCCGGCAGGGTTCGGGTGGGCCTTGACCCAGCCACCGTCAACCGCGCACGAGCCAACCGCGATGACCGCGAGGGCGTTCGATGCGACCTCTTCAAGAATCGCAAGGCCGGTCTTGTCGGGGGTTCCGGCGGTCTGAGCGCGACCCTCGAAGCCCGTCATGACAGAGCCCTCATAGATGACGATATAGCCGCCCTCTTCGACTCTCTTGGTGATGTTGTGCTCGGCCTGCGTTCCGGCCGTCGCCATGATCGTCTCGAAGTATTCGAATGACAGGTAATCGAGGACGATCGTTGCGACGTCGGGCGAATCGACCTGAGCGATCGACTCGGTGCAGCCGGTGCACGAACCGCCGTTGATCCACAGAGCGGGCAGAAGCTTCTGCGCCCCCTCCAGTGCGGCGGCGATCTGAGGAGCCATCGTCTCGGACAACCCGAGCATCGCGGCTACGGAGCCGCAATACTTGAGGAAGTCGCGACGGGTCACGCCACGGACCTCAAGCAGGTCGTGCAGCGCGCCGTGCGCCTCTTGCGCCATGCCATACACCTCCTTGGTGTCGTACAGGAACCAACAGTACTGGCAAAGTACGAGTCTCGTCGGGCTTCAGCCCGACACGTGCGCTATGCGAACGCCACTCCTCCTTTCGCGCACAAAGATGGGATACTCTCAGCCGCAAACGGGAATGCGACGACAGCCGTGACCGGTGCGGCGTGGCGTCTCCCGGGGCCTACAGGAGGAAGAAGCGGCAAGGGCTGCGGCGACGGTGTAGCTGTTCTCACCATCAGATGGGGCAGACCTGCCCGGAGGTTCGATCAAGATGAGCCGATAAGATGAAAGGGGTCGCAAGATTGCACAGGCATCAAGCGGACATCCTGGGCAGATGTCGCGATCCCGTTTGCTGAGCCCTCCCGCACAGACCAGATGCTGTCCATGTCCCCCTCGGCTGTGTGCATAGAACACCTGCTGCTCAGTGTAGCAAGAGCGTAACAAGTTCGGAACGTGATTTCTTCGATTACCTTACGAGAGGGATTCTGCGCGCGTCGCCTGCAACCTGCTAGGATTCACTGAATCGTGCAGGAATTCGGGCACGGATGCCTAATTTCACCTATGAACGCTCTCCTGCGTTCTTCCGCCCCGGGGAGGAATCCGCTCGTGATCGTCCGTTCTCTACAGCGCGAAGGGTTTTCGGCATGAGCCCTGCAGCGCATGGTCTTGTAGTCGATCTGCGTGGACTTGCGCCTGCGATGCGCAGGCCCATCGTATTCTCAATCGTGGACAAGATGATCGAGGTCGACTGTCAGGACAGTCTCGTTCTCATCTGCGACCACGATCCCTCAGGGCTTGGCTATCAGCTCGACCTGCGGCGCGAGTCTCGCGGGTGCTACGAGTTTGATTGCGACCAGCGGATGGACGGCGCATGGGTGGCGCTTGTCAGGCGTCGTCTGACGTAGCGGCCAGGCGCGGCAAGAGCTCCGCGAACTCACTGAGCGTCCCCCGGTAATCTGATGCCGCGTCTTCGTGCGATCCCACGTAGAAGGTGCGCATTCCCACGTCTGCGGCAGGCAGGTCTAGGTAGCGGTCGTCGCCGACCATGATACAGTCGCGCGGGTCGACTCCCAGGTGCGCGGCAACCTGCCTGTAGTACTCCCCATGCGGCTTGCATGCCGTCATATCCTCGTAGCTTGTGACGAGCGCGAACCCGATATCGGCGAGTCCCGCCCATGCGAGGCGATGCTGCACTGCCTGCCGAGGGAAGATCGGATTCGTCGCCACGGCGACAGGCAGCCCGAGCCGCAGCGCGGCTTCCACCGCGTCGCGGGCGCCAGCGGCCGGTCCGGCATCATCGATGAGCGTGGAGAATACCTCGGCATAGAAGCGCTCGTAGGCGGGCCACACCTCCGACAGGACGCTCCCTGAGACTCGCGCGAACTCCTCCTCGAAGACTGCCTGGTTCGTGACTCCCGGATGCGGCTCGCACATCGCACGCACGGCGCTCTGGATGGCGCTCATCACGGTGTCCGCGTGGGGTTCGCCGGCGTAGCCTACGGCCACATCTCGAAGCGCAGCGAAGTACCTGCCGAGGAAGCTCTCAAGATCGATACGGAGCAGGGTGCCATCAAGATCGAATAGGACCGCGCGCACCATGTGAACCCCCGTCGATGTTGCTGGCTAAGGGTGAGGATTCTATCACGTGAGCAGTTCAGGGGCATCGTTGTGCCCGGTGCGTCGTTGACTCGAAATACCAGGGGGGGTATGCTTCGCGGGTACCCGATGGGGGTAGAGCGATGTGTCTGCTGTCGGGTCAGGCCCGGCAGGAAGGAATGGATAGCGATGCCGGTATTGAGCGCGCGGGTTGAGTCAGGGTTGAGGGACATCTTCGGCGACCGGATGCGGACCGATCGGGTTGAACGGAAGCTCTACTCGGCAGACATCGGGTCGCTACCCAAACTCGTGAAGCCTCTGATGCCGACCGGTGTCGCCGGAGCCGTCGTGCGGCCGAAGACTGAAGAGGAAATTGTCGCTCTCGTCCGGCTTGCCCGTGCCGAGAAGGTAAGCATCGTGCCTCGCGGGATGTCCACTTCGGGTTACGGTGGCGTCCTGCCGCTGCCCGGCGCGATCGTTGCCGACATCTCCGGCATGGGAAAGCTTCTCGAGATCGATCACGCCGCCAAGACAGCTCGCGTACAGGCGGGTGCGCTCTGGGAACCGCTCCAGAAGACCTTGAACGCCGAAGGGTTGGATCTGCGCGTGTACCCCTCGTCCCTGCCGTCATCGACCGTAGCCGGATGGCTTGCGCAGGGTGGCGCCGGGTTCGGCTCTTTCGAGTACGGCTTCTTCAAGGACAGCGTTCTTGCGGCGCGTGTTGTCGGACCCGACGGAACGGTCACCACATTCACGGGCGTCGAGCTTGAGACGCTTGTTGCCGATGCCGAGGGAATCACCGGCATCATTACCGAGGTGACCATCGCGCTTCGCGATCTTGAACCTGAGGTGCACCGCGTTCTCACGTTTCCGGTGATTGCTGACTTGCAGGCCGCTCTGAACGCCATCTCGGTGCAGAAGCTCCCGATCTGGTCGCTCACGTTCCTCAACCCGGAATCGGTACGGCTGAAGCGAACCATTCCGCACCGCCACGGTCACCCCTGGGAGATGCGCCACCCCGGCTATGAGCCCGAACTGCCCGAGGCATTCATCGTTGTGATCGCGTACCCCGGTTCCCGACGTGGCGCGATTGATACCGCGCTAGGAGCCATTCTCTCGGCGAACAACGGCAGCGAGCTCGACGCTCAGGCCGCGGAGCACGAGTGGGAGCAGCGTTTCGCGCCGATGCGCCTGAAGCGCGTCGGGCCGTCGATCGTTCCTACTGAGGTCGTCGTTCCGCTTGAGGAACTCGGCGCTGTGCTCGGCGAGATCGACACACGCGTCAAGCAGCCGTTCGTGCTCGAAGGGATGCTCGGCAAGGGCGACAAGGTCGTGCTGCTCGGGTTCATCCCGCACGACGAGCGCTCCCTGGCGTTCAACCTCGCGTTCGCGCTGTCGCTTGTTGTCATCAAGATCGCGAAGCAGCATCACGGCGGTGCGTACTCCACCGGGCTCTTCTTCCGTCAGGAGGCCAAGAGCGTTCTCGGCGAGAAGAAGTATCGGGCACTGGAGGAGTACAAGCGCGCGAACGATCCCGAGAACGTGATGAATCCCAAGAAAGTCCTCGGCACGGGCGCAATAAACGCGCTCATGGGCGCTGCGCTTGCGTTCGAACCACTGGTGCGGCCGATCGCCAATGCGGCGAAGGCTCCGACCGGTGATATGGTCGGCGCCAAGGACAAGAACGGTATACCTGCTGATGTCGCCTTCTACAGCTATGCGTGCGCGCAGTGTGGCTACTGCGTGCCCACATGCGAGGAGTACAGCGTTCGCGGATGGATGTCGCATTCGCCGAGAGGCAAGTACCTCTATCTGCGTGAGGTCATCGAGGGCCGGGAAAAGTTCGACCAGCACATGGTCGATACGTTCCTGGTGTGTACGACCTGCGAGGTCTGCAACACGCGATGCCAGCTGCAACTGCCGGTGGAGCACTCATGGATGACCATGCGAGGCAAACTGATCCAGGATGAGGGCCGAATGACCTTCCCGCCATTCGAGATGATGGCTGCGTCGCTGCGTGGTGAGCTCAACATCTGGGCGGCGAAGAGGGAGAAGCGCGCAGACTGGGTGCCCGAGCACATCAAGCCCAAGATCGATGAGACCTCCGACATCCTGTACTTCGCCGGATGCACGGCAAGCTTCGTGAACACCGATGTTGCACAGGCTTCTGTCGAGCTGTTGGACAGGGCCGGCGTGAAGTTCAACTACATGGGTGAAGATGAGGCGTGCTGTGGCATCCCGATGAAGGTCGCAGGGCGGTGGGACACGTTTGAGGAGATCTACCTGCATAACACGTCCGAGGCACGCAAACGTGGCGCGAAGACGATCGTGACCTCGTGTCCGGCATGTGGCCTGGTCTGGAAGGAACTTTACGCGAACCTTGCCGCCGAGCGCGGTGACGAGTACGAGTTCGAGGTGAAGCACTACTCGGAGCTTGTGGCTGACGCTATCGCCGACGGGTCGCTTGTGTTCGATCACGAGGTAAACAAGAAGCTGACCTTCCACGACTCGTGTCATATGGGCCGTGCTCAAGGCAACTACGAGCCGCCGCGGGATCTTATCAAGGCCATCCCTGGAGTCGAGTTCGTGGAGATGGAGCATCACCACGAGGACGCCCTGTGCTGCGGTTCGGTTCTGACGCTCATCGGCGAAACACCGGTGGCGCCGGAGCTTGGCAAAATGCGCCTTGATGAGGCGGTCGCGGTTGAGGCGGACGCCATGGTTGCGCTCTGCCCCTGCTGCCAGGTCCAGTTCCGCGACTCGATCGCCAAGAAGGACATCCCGATGGAGGTCGTCGACCTCGCGCATCTGGCAATGGACGGCCTCGGCATAGCGCATCCGGATCCATCGGCATACGCGAATGAGATGTGGGGCTATTTCGAGAAGTTCATCTGGCTAATGAAGCCGGAGTCGATCACCGACATCATGGTCACCCTGCTCCCGGAGATGATGAAGGCGATGCCAACGGGCATGCTCCCGATGATGAAGGCGGCGCGTGCGGTCCCCGGCGGCCTTGCGGCGATGGGCGCCATGATGCCCGCGATGATGCCGAAGATGTTGCCCGCGATGATGCCGAAGGTCATGCCTGCCATGCTGGTCGAGGTGTCGAGGCGCGTCGGTCCTCTGCCCGAGGACATGGAAGCGCTCATGCCCTCGCTGCTCCCTGAGACGATGGACGCGCTGCTGCCCAACATGCTGCCGCTCATCATGGACGACTTCGTACCGAAGATGCTGGAGTACGTGAAGAACGAATTGAAGTAGTTCGCCCGCCACCGAGAGCGCACAAACGGAGGGCGACGGCTTCAAATGGCGTCGTCCTTCGTGTATGAGTGTACTGTGTAACTTACAGGCAACCACGCCGAAGGGCGGGCTCGTGCAGCAGGAACCCATCATTGGCAAGCTGAGATCGTTCCCGATGTTCTCGGATCTGTCTGCTGACGATCTGTCGGCTCTTGCTGCCATGGTGACCCTGCGCCAATTCCCCAAAGGCTCGTTCGTGATATCCCAGAACGACAAGGGCTCGGTCATGTACTTGCTGGTTGCGGGCAGGGTGAAGGTGTCTCTCGCATCGCCGGAAGGTAAGGAGCTGGCCCTCAATTACCTTGAGGCGCCGTCCCACTTCGGCGAGATGAGCCTTGTTGACGCGGAACCTCGCTCGGCAGACGTCATCGCGGTTACCGACGTCGAGGTGCTGAGTCTCGACGCGAAGGATCTCTCGGCAGCGATTCAGGTGCAACCGAAGCTGGCGCTCACGCTCATCGCGACGCTGTCGCGCAGGGTGCGCAACCTCATCGGACGCCTTGAGGATATGGCGTTCCACGATGCGACGCATCGCGTGATGAGGGTGCTGCTCAACGTTGCGACGGCGTCGTATGAAGCGCGCGGTGTGCCGGTCGTTGAGGGGCTCACACACTACGAGGTCGCCACGCTTGCCGGTACCTCGCGCGAGACTGCAAGCCGGGTCATCTCGCAACTCGCCAAAGATGGAGTCGTGGGAACGAAGGGTCGCCGGGTTATCGTCGACCTCTTCGCGCTCCGGGACCGGATCGAGCACGACTAGCAACTGCCGCAAGTCCGTTGGGCGTCTTATTTCGACCTTTCGTCTGCTCAGCCGTCACACAGTGATGTGAGTCACTCCTATGCGTCGCGCTCGTCCCGATACTCGGACACAAGGAACCGAGCGCTGGGAGGTGGGCGTGATGTCGGGACGTGTCAGGGCTTGTGTGTCGCTTGCCTTCGCAGTTCTCATCGGTGCGGCGTTTGTTGCTCCTGCAGTCGCGGTTCCGGCGGACGCGGTCGTGGTTTCCCAAAAGACCGAGACCGTCAGCGGCGTCGAGCTCGTCTCTCAGGTGCTCAGCAATCTCGACAAAGTCGCGCTCGGAGCCAACGGCGCGACCGTCACCCTAGATGTCGACGGTCAACCGCACGACATCGCACTCGATCTGGGCGATGCCGTGCAGGGCGGCGTTGGTTCTCGCGGACTTGGCGGGCTGGCCGTCGTGGCGGCAGTGGCTGCAGGGCTCTTCAAGGGAGCGGCCATGCTGGTTCGCGCTATGCGGTGAACAGGCCGAGCTCAGATGGGAATACTCACATGGACAGTCCGTGAAGCGTCCAGGAGGTTGCGATGAAGGAGTTCACGCTCGAAGACCTTAAGCAGTTCGACGGCCAGGAGGGCCGCCCTGCGTACGTCGCATACAAGGGTATGGTCTACGATCTCACCGAGAGCTCGATGTGGATCGACGGGGATCACGAAGGTATGCACGCTGCCGGGGGCGACCTGACTGCTGACCATGACGATGCTCCGCACGATGAGCACGTGCTCGACTTCCCCGAGGTGGGCAAGCTCGTCTAGTTATCCCGGGTGAGCGTTGCCACTGTCTCGACGTGATACGTCTGCGGGAACAAGTCGACGGCGCTCACGGTGCTCAAGCGGTATCCCGATTCGGCGAACGTCCGGATGTCGCGGGCGAGGGTCGTGGGGTCGCACGAAACGTAGACGATCGTTTGAGGGTGGGCCTCCATAAGGGCCCGCCCCGCGCGTTCCGAGAGCCCCGCCCTCGGCGGGTCGACCACGACGGTGTCGACGCCTTCGAGTTCCTCGGCGATGCGACCCGCGTCCCCGGGCATGATGTCGGCCTCAAGTCCAGCAGCGTCCAGATTGCGGCGCAGGTCCGATAGCGCGTGCGAGGATGACTCCACGGCGACCACCTCGCATGCAGCGGCGGCGAGTGGCAGCGTGAAGGTGCCGACTCCCGCGTAGAGGTCCGCTACGAGCGTGGTACCATCTGCACCGACCGCCGAGAGGACTGCCGCCTGCAGGAGCTCGGCGGCCCGGGTGTTCACCTGGAAGAAGGACGGCGCCGAGACGAGATAGTCGTAGCCACCGAGCTTCTCGCGCCACGCACCGGGGCCCGACAGCACCTCAACGCGAGTCACTTTGCGCTCATCGGCTTCGCCCTTGGTGATGACGCGGGTCACGGTCTTCGCGCCAACCGCATCGCCAATGACCTTGGCCGCGAGCTGTCTCGGGAATCCACCGGGAGCGGTCCAGAGGTCGACCTCGATCTCGCCTCGGCGGGAGACCCTGAGTGAGACGCGCTCCACTGGCGTCGGGATGCGGGTGCTCAGGTAGCGAAGCGCACCGGAGAGCGACCGGGGCGCCTTGCGGGAGTTCTTGGGGAGGAGCAGGCAAGCGTCAATCGCGACGATCTCGTTGCTGCCGTGTCGCGCGAAGCCAAGCACGGGGCCCGTGGACGTTGACCCCACAGAGAGCTCGATCTTGTTTCGGTAACCGTACTCGTCCGGGGAGGCGGTCACAGGCGCGACCTCGACGCCGGACTGCTTGCCGATGCGGGTGAGCGCGTCAGCGATAGCGAGTCGCTTGCTTTCAAGCTGTACGCCATACGCAACGTGCTGCCACTGGCACCCGCCGCACGCGCCGAAGTACGGGCAGGGCGGCGTGACGCGAGACTCCGAAGCCTCGAGCACATCAACGATGCGGGCGCGTACGAAGCGAGGGTGCTCCTCGGTGATGGCGACTTCGAGGGTGTCGCCGGGACAGGCGCCCTCGACGAATACGATGCGGCCGTCCTCGGCGCGTGCCACTCCGGCTCCGCCGTATGCTAGGCTGTCGATAATGACTCGCATTCGTACCCCTTCTCGTCGGTTCGCGCTCCATGATAACCGCACTTCGCACACGGGTGGTTCAGAACCCGGCAGCCGCTGCCGATAGAGTATTCGTGCCCGGTTGCGGGCATCTACTGTAGATAGGGTGGGGGTACGCCCTTGGATCGGGAGGTCGTTCAGGACTGTGGCAGAAATCGGAATCCTGATAGTTCACGATGACGCGGCGTACTTTGAGCGCGTAAGCAACGCCTGCAAAGCGGCTATTGCCGGTGTCGAGGTCTACAACTCGATATCGGGACCTCGTGCTCTGAGCATCGCTAAGGCCCGCAAGCCCGCGGTCATCATCGCCGACGGCGATCTTGTCGGCATGGACGGCTACGCCTTCACCGCCGAGCTCAAATCGGATCCCGATCTCTCGGCTATCCCGGTCATAATCGTCGCGTCTGCCCCCAATGAAGCGAGCGCGCTCAAGGCGCGCCAGTCCGGCGCGGCTGCTCACCTGCCCGTGTCGATCGAGATCGAGACGCTGGTGCAGAAGCTCGCGTCGCTCGCGTCGGTCACAGCGACCCAATCTGCGGTTTCCGCGCCGGTGCAGGCATCCGCGCAGTCATCGGAGACGGCGGGCTATGGCGCTCCGCAGCCTACGCCGCAGCCGGCTCCGCAAGGGTACGGCGCTCCGCAGGCAGTCCCAGAGGGCTACGGCGCACCGAAGTCCGCGCCGCAGGGGTATTCTCCCGAGATCCCGCAGCAGCAGGCGCCGCCACAGGTTGAGACACCCTCCAATCCAGACAAGAGCGATGCGCCGCACATCGACGACCTTCTGCGTTTGATGATCGACCGCGGAGGGTCCGACCTTCATATCGCGGTCGGGAGTCCTCCTGGCATTCGCCAGCGGGGGGAGCTGCTGCCACTGGAGGGAGCAAAGCTTCTGACGCCGCGCGACACGCAGGCGATGATTCTCAGTCTCCTCTCCGAGGAGCAGCGTCGGCGCTTCGAAACCGAACTCGAACTCGACTTCGCGTACAGCATCCCGGGGCTTTCTCGCTTCCGCGCGAATGTCTTCCAGCAGCGCAACTCGATGGGTGCCGTCTTCCGCGTCATCCCCATCAAGATTCCGACGATCGATGACCTTTCATTGCCGAAGGTCTGTCGGTTCCTCGCCGAGCGCCCGCGCGGTCTTGTGCTTGTGACCGGGCCGACCGGCTCAGGTAAGTCGACGACACTCGCTGCCATGATCGACCATATCAACGCGACGAGGTCTCTCCACATCATCACGATGGAAGACCCCATCGAGTTCATGCACAAGAACAAGCAGTCGTACGTGAACCAGCGCGAAGTGGGCGAGGATACTCACTCGTTCGCCTCGGCGCTCAAGAGAGTTCTGCGCCAGGACCCCGATGTCATTCTCGTTGGTGAGATGCGCGACCTCGAGACTATCTCGGCAGCCATCACCGCCGCCGAGACAGGCCACCTCGTGCTTGCGACGCTGCACACGACCGGCGGTCCGGCCACTGTTGACCGCATCATCGATGTGTTCCCGCCGCACCAGCAGCAGCAGGTTCGCATGCAGCTCTCCGGTTCGCTCGAAGGTGTCATGTCGCAGGTGCTGCTTCGCTCCACCGATGGGAAGAGCCGCGTGATGGCGATGGAGATCATGCTGGGCGTTCCTGCCATCAGCAACCTCATCCGCGAGGGCAAGACGCACCAGATGGCTACGATCATCCAGGGCGGCGCCTCGATGGGTATGCAGACGCTCGACCAGCACCTCAAGGCGCTCTGCCAGGCCGGTCGCATCACATTCGAAGAAGCGATGGGCAAGGCGCAGGAGCCGCGCGAACTCGCGCAGATGCTCGGCCGAAAGATATAGTCGGGTACACACTCCTCAGTCAGCGATTATTCCGGCGCACGAAAGGGGCAGCGCATGGATTCCGTTCGCGTTCGATGGGCTTCAGGCAGGCAGTTCGTCGGCTGGGACTCGGCAGGGCACGGGGTTGTGATGGACGCCTCGGCAACGTATAAGGGCGAGGGCTCGGGCGCGCGCCCGGTGGAGCTTGTCTTGTACGCGCTTGGTGGTTGCACAGCGATGGATGTCGTCTCGGTTCTTGAGAAGAAGCGGCAGCACCCCACGAGCATCGAGCTTGAGATCGAGGGCGTGCAGCGTGAGGACGACTTCCCGCACTACTATGAGCGCATCAACGTCCACTACGTCGTTCGGGGAGCGGATGTCACCGGGGCTGCGGTTGGTCGCGCCATCGAACTCTCTGAGCAGAAGTACTGCTCGGTGAAGGGGATGTTCGGGGATCACGTGACGGTCACCACCTCGTTCGAGGTAAACGGGCCGGACGAGAATGCCTGAACGGCTCGGAACTGCGTTGTCAGGTCCCGATGCGGTCGTGTTGCCCGTGTACAACGAGGCCACGACGGTCGGTGGCGTGCTTGAGGCCGTCCGTCAGGTGTTCGACGGGGTCGTGATCGTGGTGGACGACGGGTCAACGGACGGCACGGCCGGGGTTCTGGCCGGGCGCCGCGATATCGTGTGCGTGTGCCACCAGCAGAATCAGGGATACGGGAGTTCGTTGCTCGACGGGTTCGCGGTCGCGCAGTCGATCGGCGCACGGAGAATCGTGACGATGGACTGTGATGGCCAACATGAACCGGCGCACATCCCGGCATTCCTTGATGCGCTTGCCGATGCCGATATCGTCTCGGGAAGTCGGTATCTCGCGGCGTCTGAAGGCATGGGCTCGGTTCCGGCCGAGCGCAAGGCGGTGAATGCCTGCGTGACCGCCGAGATCAACGCCGTCGCTGGCTGGGGGATCACCGATGCCTTCTGCGGCTTCAAGGCGTACCGGGGCGATGCGCTTAAGCTCCTTGACGTCACCGAGCCCGGCTACGCGATGCCGCTTGAGCTCTGGGCGCGCGCATGGAAGCTTGGGCTCACGGTGTTGGAGCTGCCTGTAGAGCGCATATACTTCGATGGCGACCGTTCATTCGGCGAGGATCTCGATGATCCCGAGCGGCGGTTGGCGTACTACCTTCGGGTATGGTCCAGAACCCTTGACGGGGAGGTCTGATGGTCGACGTTGTGTGCATCGGAGCTCATCCGGACGATGTCGAGATCGGCATGGGCGCCACGATCGCAGGGATGGTGCGCCAGGGCCTGACGGTCGAGATCGTCGACCTCACCAACGGCGAGCCCACTCCATTTGGCACGCCGGAGAGCCGTGCGGCGGAGTCTGCCGCAGCTGCAACTGCCCTCGGCGTGACGCGGCGGACGCTCACGATGCCGAACCGCTATCTCTTCGACTCGGTCGAAGCACGCACCGCACTGGCTGTCGTGCTTCGGGAGCTTCGGCCGCGATTGATCTTCGCACCGTATCCGAGCGATGCGCATCCCGACCATATCGCGGCGTCTGCGATCGCCGTCGCTGCCCGGTTCTACGCGAAGTTCACCAAGACTGACATGCCGGGCGAGCCGTATTACCCGGCCCGCCTCTACCACTACATCGCGGTTCACCTCGCTCTCCACGTGAAGCCGTCGTTCATCATCGCTGCCGAGGAGAACGACCTGGAACTCAAGCTCGCCTCGATTCGCGCGTATCGGACGCAGTTCGAGGCGAATGAGCGCAACGCCGCCATCATCGGAACGATGGAGACCCGTGCACGCTACTGGGGTGGCCTCATCGGCGCTCCTGCCGGCGAGCCGTTTTTCTCCCCCGAGGAGATCGGCATCGCGAGCATTCGGGACCTGGTGTAGCTGATGCGCGTCCGGCGACAGACTCCGGCGGGGCACGGCGAAGTCCTGACAGAGCCGGCGTACGCCACATGGGCCGGCCACGCGTCCGAGAATGCGCGCATGGCCGAGGTCTGGTCCGGTACCGTCGCCGGGCTCCCTATCGGCGAGCTCCGGACGAGCGCCCGCGCCGAGGCGATTGAGGCAGCACGCGGATTCTCGGCGCGTCTCGGGGTACCTGTGCAGACGGCCGACCGGGCAGACGCCCTCATCGTGATGACGGGCCACCAGCCTGAGCTCTTTCACCCGGGAATCTGGGTGAAGAACTTCTTGCTCCAGCGAGTTGCCGACGAGACCGATGCGATAGCGATCGACATAGTGGTCGATTCGGACGGATTCGACCGGGTGGAACTACGAACCCCGTGCCTTGGTGCGGCTGTCGGCAGGTGCGCTGCGGTGCTTGCCGAGTCTGGGCCTGACGGTTGTTACGGCTGCACACCGCCGCCTGATTCAGAGGATGTCGCCGCATTTCGTCAGGCGGGTACCCATGCGCTCGAGACGCTGCACGCACCCGCGCTCGCGCGACACTTCGACGGCTTCTGCGACGCGTTGGCATCCGCGAGCGCCGAGAACGACGACCTGGCCTCGGCGATCACGGTCGCGAGAAGGCGCTACGAGGCGCCGGCGCGCACGACGTATCTGGAGCTGCCGCTGACGCGGCACGTGGCGACGGCCTCGTTCATCCGATTCGTGACGCACCTCGCTCTTGAAGCGGCCGAGTTCGCGGAGGCATACAACGCTGAGCTAGCGGCGTTTCGCGAGCGGACCGGCACCCGCTCGGCCGCGCAGCCGTTCCCCGATCTGGGGATCGAGGACGGTGTTGTGGAACTACCGCTCTGGCTGATCTTGGAGAACAGGCGCACCACCCTGCGGGCGCGCACAGGGGACGAGCCGGCGCTCATGGTGGGAGACGAGGTGCTCGTGAACCTGAGCCGCGATCCCGCCGAGGCGTTCGACCGGCTTGCCGCCGGTGGGTTCCTGATCGCCCCGAAGGCGCTCGCACTCACGATGTTCGAGCGCGTGTTCGTCGCCGATCTCTTCATCCACGGCGTCGGCGGCGGACGGTACGACCAGGTCACCGACGGCGTCATCGCGAGGTTCCTCGGCATCGAGCCGCCGCAGTTCGTCGTTGCGTCGATGACGCTCTACCTGCCGCTCGGGGCTCATGAGGTTACCGACGAGGAAGTCTCAGCGGTCGAACAGCGCCTCAATAGACTCGCGCACAACCCTGATCAGCTTCTGGGCGAGGTCGCGTTCGAGAGCATTGCCGAGCGGGATCGTGTGATGGCGCTTGCTGCCGAGAAGCGCTCGCTCGTTGCGGCGATCGCAGCGCCCGATGCAGACAAGAAGACCCTCGGCGCCAGGATCAAGGACGTCAACGCCGAGATCATTGCGCTCATGGCACCGTTCGTTCGGGAAACCGAGGCCGAGCTCGCCGACCTCAAGGCCTTACGGGACGCTGGTGAGATCCTGACCGACAGGACGTATCCGTTCTGCTTGTGGGATCCGCTGGAGGTCGCCGACAAGGTTCGATGAGCTACCCCTCGCCGAAGCGCCGTGCCGGTGTATCATGGTGCGGCATCCGACACGGCGATGTGCCGTGTGACGAGAGAAAGGGACCCGGAGTATGGGCAAGCCAGTTGTAGATCTCGATCTGTGCACGGCCTGCGGCATCTGCGTTGATGAGTGCCCCACGAGCGCACTCGACCTTGAGGACGTGGCTGTTCTCGCCCGTCCGGACGACTGCACCGAGTGTGGCACGTGCCAGGACGTCTGCCCGAACGAGGCCATCACGCTTCCGTAGCGCCGACTTCGTGAACTGACGCGACAGGCCGGGCATCGTGCCCGGCCTTCTCGTTGGTCATCCCCTGGGGCCCATTCGGTCAGATATGTAGAGCCGGGGCTCCTGACCCTGCAGCATGCCGACGAACCGCCGGTGGTGGGCAGCATAGACCACAAGGCCCATTACGAGTGCGAACGGCCAGTCGGGGGAGCGCAGCAGGAGAGCGACCACAGGGAGCGACAGCGCACCGGCGACCTGGCCCGCCATCATGTACTTGGTGACGGCGATGACGACGAGGCCGACCACAAGCACTGCGATCGCGTAGCGCCAGTCGTAGGCGAGGAGCGCGCCGCCTCCGGTTGCCAGACCCTTTCCTGTGCGCGCGAACGTATGCTTCTTGATCGCCATCCACACCGAGTAGTTGTGGCCGAGTACCGCTCCGGCGAGCGCGATCTGTTGCGCCGAGGCAGCCAGGCTCTCATCGGCACCAAGGGCGCGCGCGGTCGTCCCTGCCACGAGGACCGGGACGAACCCTTTGAGGATGTCGGCCACCATCGCGACGACGAACCACGCCCACGAGCCCGTTGTGCGACGGACGTTCATCGCACCGATGTTGCCGCTGCCGTGGGTGGTGATGTCCTCACCGGTGACAGCGCGAACGATCGTGTAGGCGAAGGGGAGAGAGCCCACCAGGTACGAGGCGACACCGACGAGGGCGACCAGCAGCAGCGGGCTCATCGCGGCGCTCGAGGGACGATGCACTCGATGGCTGCAGGCAGCATCGTGATCTCATAGCGTGGCTCGAACAGGACCTCGCCGTCGATCTGCGCGGGAATCGGCCGATCACATTCGATGACGAGTGATGTGTGTCTCGACATGTGCACCGGCTTCATGGTCGTGTGCTTGCCGGCGATGACGAACGGGAGGCGCATGAGTGCCTGCGGCAGGGAGAGCGGATCGATCATGCAGACGTCGAACTGCCCGTCGTCGGGAACGGCATCAGGCGTGATGAAGAAGCCGCCGCCGTACGTCTTTCCCTGGGTGACTGCCACGATCAGCATGTCGAAGTCGGTTGCCGGCTCCCCGTCGAATGCGATGCGCACCGGGAAGCCCTCGAGATCGTTGAAGAGCACGTGGAGGAGAGCCGTGAGGTAGAGCCAGAGGCCCGAGCGCTTCGTGGTGACCTTGTACTCGACTGCCTTCGCGGTGACTTTGGCGTCAAGGCCGGCAGCGAAGCTGTTATTGAAGTACGCGCCGTTACACATCCCCACATCGAAGCGCTTGCGCACACCGGTGCCGAGAACCACCGCAGCTTCAGCAAGCTCAGTGGGGACGCCGAGGGTGCGCCGGGTGTCGTTGCCGGAGCCGGTGGGCAGCAGGCCGAGCGCGGGGCGTTGCTCGGCCGGGTGCGCCATCAGTCCGTTCAGGACCTCGTGTACCGTGCCATCACCGCCCACGGCCACGACGACGTCATATCCTCGGGCCGCCTCGGCAAGCTCGGCCGCGTGACCCGTGTGGCAGGTGATCTCCGACTCGTGCGGGATGCTGCCGAGCAGCTGCTCGACGACCGGAATCAGCGCGGCGGTCTCGCCGTGACGGGCTTCAGGGTTGATGATGACGAGCGTCCGGCCGAGGGACATCCGCACTCCTCGTATCGATGGGCAGGGCCTTTGCGAACGTGCGGAGACGCGTTCGTGACCTAAGAATAGCCGCTGCCCGTCGGGTTGGAAACGTCTCGGCTTGTATGCTACTGTTCTCGGGCGGCTCGCCGGAGCCCGCAGTTGCCTCCTTAGCTCAGGGGATAGAGCGTCTGCCTCCGGAGCAGAAGGTCGCAGGTTCGAATCCTGCAGGGGGCACCACCTGGAAATGACGAAGGCCCGGTCATCGTGACCGGGCCTTCGCTTATGGGCACACTGCCGGGCTAGTGATCCTCGGCCTTTTCCTTCTCGTGCTGTTCGATGATCTTGGTCGCCATCTCGCGGGGCACGTCCTCGTACGAATCGATGGATATCGTGTACGAGCCGGTGCCGCTGGAAAGCGAGCGCAGCAGCGGCGAGTAGTGAATCACTTCGGCATACGGCACATGGGCGCGGATCTTCTGCCCGCCGTCCTCAGTGGGCTCCATGCCGAGGATCCGGCCGCGCCGCGAGGACATGTCGCCCATGACTGCACCGGCGTATGCTTCCGGCACTTCGATCAACAGCGTGGCGATCGGCTCGAGCAGCACCATGTCTGCCTTCTCGGCAGCGGCCCTGAAGCCGATGCGCGCAGCCGTCCTGAACGCCATCTCCGAGGAGTCGACGGCGTGGTACGAGCCGTCGTAGACGGCGACCTTCACGTCGTTCATCGGGTAGCCCGCGAGCACGCCGTGAACCATCGTGTCCTGGATGCCCTTGTCGACTGCCGGGATGTACTGCCGGGGGATGCGCCCACCGACGATCTCGTCGACGAACTCATACCCCTTGCCGGGGTTCGGCTCGACGCGCAGCCAGCAGTCGCCGAACTGGCCGCTGCCACCCGTCTGCTTCTTGTGGCGGCCCTGTGCCTGTGCGGTCTTGCGAATCGTCTCGCGGTAGGGGATGCGCAGGTCCTGAAGCTCCGCCTCCACGTGGAAGCGATCACGGAGCCTGCTGATCACGACATCGATAGCAGTGTCGCCGAGCGCCGAGAGAACCGTCTGGTGCGTCTCCTCATCGCGGCGCATGGTCAGCAGCGGATCCTCATCGACGATCGACTTGAGCGCTGTTCCGAGCTTGTCCTCATCGGCTTTCGTCTTCGCGACGATCGAGACGGGGTAGAGCGGCTCAGGCGTGGGCAGCGGCTTGAATGCGATCTCGCCCTTTGCCGAGAGAGTGTCGTTCGTGAGCGTCTCGGTGAGTTTCGGCAGAACCGCGATATCGCCGGCGGGGACAGCGTCCATGTCCGACGACTCCTTGCCAACGAGCTTCAGAACATGTCCGATGCGTTCCTTCTTGCCGGTTCGCGAGTTGATCATCTCGGCGTTCGGCTTGAGGGTTCCTGACACGACTTTGACGAAGCTGAGGCGTCCCACGTACGGATCCGAGAGCGTCTTGAAGACGTGTGTTGCGAGGTCGCCGTCTACGCTGAACGGAACCTCGGTGTCATCGGTCGTGAGCAACGGTCCGTGCGCAGTGGGCTCAGGGAAGAAGGTGACGATCTCATCCATGAGGTCCTCGACGCCCTGGAGCGTGGTTGCCGAGCCGACGAACACCGGGATGAAGATGCCCTGGGCGATCGCCTCGTTGAGCAGCTTCTCGAGCTCTTCCTGAGTCAGGCGCTCACCCTCGAGGTACTTCTCCATAAGTTCGTCGTCGGCCTCGGCCACGAGCTCGCAGAGCTTCTCACGCGCCGATTCTGCGGTGTCAACCATGTCGGAAGGGATGTCCATGACCTGCTCGGCATCGCCCTCGTGGTGGTATGCCTTCATGCGGATGATGTCCACAACGCCCCTGAAGTCGTGCTCTGAACCGATCGGGAGCTGGACGGCACCGACGCGATGGCCGAACGCCTTGGTGAGTGCAGCCATGGCGCCTTCGAAGTTGGCGTGCTCCTTGTCCATACGGTTGATGAATATCGCACGCGCGATACCCATCGCACCGGCGTATTTCCAGAGTCGGATGGTTTGGACCTGGGGCCCCGATACCGCGTCGACGACGAAGAGCGCCATCTCGGCGGCCTCCATGCCGGCGATGGCGTCGCCCACGAAGTCCGCATAGCCGGGGGTGTCGATGATGTTGATCTTGACGCCGTTATGCTCGACCGGAGCCAGAGCCAGGTTCACGGTCATCTTGCGCTTGATCTCTTCGGGGTCGTAGTCGAGGGTCGAATGACCGTCGTCGACGCTGCCGAGGCGCTTGGTCTGTCCCGCCATGAAGAGCATTGCCTCGGCGAGGGACGTCTTCCCCGCGCCTCCATGGCCAACCAGGACGACATTGCGGACCTTCGCGGTGCTGGACGCTCCCATGAGCATCGCCTCCTCAGGACGGATGATTGAGAAGAACGCTCACCCGGGCCCCTGGTCTGGGAGACCGGGCGAGAAGCCAACGAACGCGGTACATCGGTCAATGCCCGACAATCACAGACGATAGCACACACACGCGCGTGAGAGGGGTGAGATCGATGCACCATGTAGCGCCTGCGCGTTGTCGCGCCGTCCTGCTAGAATGGAGCGGTTTGAGTCACAATCACTCGTACGGCGAAAGGACGCTGCAGCATGAGGAACCGGCTCGCAAAGATCGCCGCTGTGGCCTTCGCGGTCGCGCTCACACTGTTCGTGGTCGGGGTTCAGGGCTGCGGGAACGTCTCCGAAGACTCGAGCACGTCGTCCACTGAGTACAACCAGAATAGTGACAAGAACGAGCCCGATGCGGCTCAGTCGGCAACACAGACAGGGGAGGGTTCGATGTCCGAATCAGATGCAGCAGTGACCGGTTCCGAGATCGTGGTCATCACGACCGCGCGTGGGGTCATAAAGTTCAAGTTCTACGCGAAAGAGGCTCCGAAGCACGTCGAGGCCTTCATCAAGCTCGCTCGACAGGGCTTCTACGATGGCACGACGTTCCACCGCGTTGAGCCCGGATTCGTCGTTCAGGGCGGCGACCCGTACTCGAAGACCGGGGAAGGTCCTGTTGGCACGGGTGGCCCCGGCTACAACCTCAAGGCCGAGTTCAACAAGCTGCCGCACCTGGAGGGCACGGTCGCGATGGCTCGCTCGCAGAGTCCGGACTCGGCAGGGTCGCAGTTCTACATTTGTCTTGCGCCCGCCCCGTTCCTTGACGGACAGTACACCGTCTTCGGCCAGGTCACAGAAGGCATGGACGTCGTGAAGGCTACCCAGGTCGGCGACGTCATGGAGTCGGTTCGCGTCGAGACTGGCAAGTAACGCCGGGAGGCGATCGTGGACAAAGCGCAACTGGATCAGGCAGCCGCAGCGTACGCGGCGGGTGATTGGCGGGCAGCGGCCAGAGAGTACCTGGCGGCTGCCGGTGAAGGCGGGCCGGGCACAGGCGAGGCGTTTCACCTTGCCGGCAACTCGCTCATGCGGCTGAAGCGGTTCGACGACGCTGCAGCAGTGTACGAGCGCGCCCTTCGGGATTCGGAGTACCCGAAGACCGGTCCGCTGAATGCAAATCTCGGCGCTGCACTCTGCAGCGCGGGGATGCACCAGCGGGCGCTCGCAGCGTATCAGCGTGCGCTCGATGATCCTCACTATGAGTCGCGCTACAGGGCGTTGCAGGGGCTCGCGGGAGCACAGTACGAGGTCGGGCTGATCGAGGACGCCGGGGACTCGTACCGGAGGGCGGCGCTCGATGATGCGAACCCTGATCCCGGTAAGGCGCTCAATAATCTCGGCCTATGCTTCATGGCGCTCGGTCGTCCCGCCGATGCAGTCGAGGCGTACCGGGCGGCTTTGGATCTTGAAGGGTACTCCGGCCGAGGCAGAGCTGCGGCCAACATGGGACTCGCGTATGCGGCCCTCGGCCAGCACGCCAGCGCTTTGAAGGCGTTCGATCGAGCCACAGGCGAGTTCGGCTACGAGCTTACGGGAGCTGCAGCCGCCGCCGCGGTCGTATCGCGCGCCGCTGTCGACTCGCCGCAGGTAGTGGAGGGTTGGAGCACGGGCGAGATGCCGCCGGTGTTCAATGAACCGGACGCCGCTGACGATTCTGTGTTCTTCACGCGCACAGACGAGGACATGCGAGTTGCAGATCGGGAGATCCGGAAGTCAGAACGCAAGGAACGCACGTCAGGCAAGAAGCCATGGGTCGGCATCGCCGTGTGGGCCGTCGGCGTCCTTATCGTCATGGGTGCGATCGCGTTTGCCTGGCTAGGGGGCTTCGGCTTCCCAACGCAATCGATGACCGTACGCGGGCTGCTCGATGCGCATCGCGGCGTTGAACCTGTCGCGTCGTACTGGGTCGCGGTCCCGTCGGCGGATGTCGAGAGGGAGATGAGCAATCTCCCGCCCCAGTTCACGTCGTATAGCATCGGGGGCATCGTCCGGAGCGCGAAGACGTCCACCGTGGACGTCACAATCGTGCTTGATAAGGGTGCCCCGCTGACGTACCGGGTTTCTCTCGTGCGTGAGGGTGTTGGTTGGAAGGTCAACGGCGTGACCAACGACTGGCGTTCAACAGGCGGCGGTTCATAGAACTTCTCGCAGGGAATCCGTTGCGGGGGGCGAATCTTTGTTGCTAATGTTACAAAGTCCGCCACCCTAACGGAGGAGTGCGAGTGATTCAGAAGACATATGTGATGATTAAGCCTGACGCTGTTGCCCGTGGACTTGTCGGCAGGATCGTGGGTCGGGTCGAGGCTGTTGGCCTTACGATCGACCGCATGGAGCTTGGCTCGGTCACGCTCGAGCAGGCGTCCGCCAACTATGCCGAGCATCAGGGCAAGCCGTTCTACGACGGGCTCGTGGCGTACATCACGTCCGGTCCCGTAGTGAAGATGCAGATCTCGGGCGAGGAAGCTGTGCCCGTCATGCGTAAGCTCATGGGCGCGACGAATCCCAAGGACGCTGCTCCCGGCACGATTCGCGGAGACTTCGGGCTGTCGCTCGACGCCAACATCATCCACGGCTCGGATTCGCCTGAGAGCGCCGAGCGCGAACTCTCGATCTTCTTCGGATAGCCACCGGCCCACCGCGTGCCGGCACGGCGGAACACTGGGGGTGTCCGATGTTTTTTCGCGTCATCGATAAAGTGCGCCTGCCCGACCTCGTCAGGGGTCTGGCCACCGAGTACGAAGTGATTGCTCCCGTCGAAAAGGACGGGCGATTCGTCTACGCGCCGCTTGAGGATCCGGGCTTGCTGCGGCTGGACTATGACACCACGCTGCTGCCGCCCAAGAAGTGGTTCTTCCCTGCCGAGGAAACGCTCATGCGGTTCCGTGTGGCCGACAACGAGGTCCTCAACGACGAGGTCGCGGTCGCACCCCGGGTGCTTTTCGGCCTGCATCCGTGCGACATCAATGCGCTGCTGCTCATGGACAATGTGTTCACGGGCAAGTATCCGGACCCTTACTACATGCGTCGCCGTGAGAAGACGCTCCTCATCGGCGTTTCGTGCACGCCGTCCGACACCTGTTTTTGTAACGTCTGGGACACCAATGAGGTCCACTGGGGCTTCGACGTGTTCTTGACCGACATGGGCGACCGTTACTTCGCCTCGTGTCGAACCGTCAAGGGCGCCGAGATCATCGACCGATTCGTGGAGAATCGGGCCGTCATTGATGAGGACACGCGCGAGTTCCAGTCCGTCGTCCATGACTTCAAGGACGCATTCCACCGGGACGTGGACACGACGCAGCTTCCCGTTCTTCTGGATGCGAAGTTCGATAGTCCGATCTGGGATGAGTTTGGCGAGAAGTGCCTGTCGTGCGGAGCCTGCTCGATGGTCTGCCCGACATGCTACTGCTTTGATGTTCACGATCGACTCGACCCCGACCAGAAGTCAGGCGTTCGCGCCCGCACGTGGGACTCGTGCCAGTTCAAGGAGTTCGCCGCTGTCGCGCACGGTCAGAACTTCCGCGACTCGCGCGCAAGCAGGGTCAAGTACCGCTACTACCACAAGCAGTGGGGTTACCTGAGCAAATTCGAGCGCGTGCTCTGCGTCGGCTGCGGCCGATGCGCTCGCGCCTGTCCTGCCGGCATCAACCCGGTGAATGTCATCGCGGCGCTGCAAACGGGGGAGGTCCGATGAGCACCACTCAGGGCGTGGCTGCACGCGACATACAGGCGAATCCCTACCATCCGTGGCCTGCCAGGATCACGTCGATCACGAATCTCACCGACAAGGAGAAGCTCTTCGAGCTTCGGCTTATCGATGAGGATGTCCGAGAAGCGTTCGAGTTCCAGTCCGGTCAGTTCGTCGAGCTCTCGATCTTCGGTGTTGGCGAAGCGCCCATCTCGATTTCCTCGGCGCCGAGCAAGCAGGGGTTCATCGAGCTCTGTGTGCGCGACTCAGGCGACGTCACCGGAGCGTTGCACGCGAAGCAGTGTGGCGACGTTGTCGGGCTGCGTGGGCCGTACGGTCGAGGCTTCCCGTTCGAGGAGATGAAAGGCCACGACGTGCTGCTCGTTGCGGGCGGTCTCGGCATCGCGCCGCTCAAGTCGCTGATCAACCACATTCACGACGAGCGCCACGAGTTCGGGAAGGTCACGATCCTCTACGGGTCGCGGAACCCCGCCGAGGTGCTCTTCCGCTATCAGTTCGACATGTGGAAGCATCGCGATGACTTCGACTTGATTCTCACCGTCGATCAGCCCGACGACACCTGGGACGGCGAGACCGGTCTGGTGACGAAGCTGTTCGATCAGATCGATGTCGACCCCGACAACACGTACGGCGCCATCTGCGGACCGCCGGTCATGTACAAGTATGTGATTGATGAGATGCGCAAGAAGGACATGGACGTCGATCGCATCTACGTGTCGTTTGAGCGACGGATGAAGTGCGGCATCGGCAAGTGCGGCCACTGCGGCGTCGGCCACCAGTACACCTGTGTCGACGGCCCGGTCTTCAATTACTGGGAAGCCATGAACCTGCAGGGGGCGATCTAGATGGCGCCGAGAGTAGCGATCATCGGTCTGGCAAGCGACTTTGGCTGCCAGGTTCAGATCACCAACATGGAAGACCACCTGCTCGACGTCCTTGGCCTCATGGATCTCGTGTACTGGCAGCTCGCGTCAAGCGGTCACCTGCCCGATGAGTACGACGTGGCCGTCATCGAAGGCGCTGTCACCACCGCGGGGCACGTCGAGACGCTTCGCACGGTGCGCGAGACAGCCGGGGTCGTCATCGCGATAGGCTCGTGCGCAGTCACCGGCGGCATTCCTGCGCTGGCCGGAACTGGGGAGTACGATGCTCGCTACGGCGCAGTGTACGGCGACGGCGTGGCCGTTGCGCGGGGCCGCCAGTCACCGCTGCCGGTCTCCTCGGTCATCGAGGTCGACTACCACGTGCCAGGGTGTCCCATCGACCCGGCCGAGTTCGTGTCGGTCTTGTCGCGCGCGATCATGGGGCTGAAGGATGACGTGTCCGAGGACCCGATGTGCGCTATCTGCAAGACGCAGGAGAACGTATGCTTCCTCGATCGCGGACGCGCGTGCCTCGGCCTTGTGACCCGCACCGGATGCACAGCTAAGTGCGTGTCACTTGGCCGTCCCTGCACCGGCTGTCGTGGGATCTCCTCCGAGGCGAACATCCCGGCTGCCCGCGTTGTCTACGCCGACAAGGGACTCGACCCGCTCGAACTCGATCGCCTGTTCGACCTATACAACGCAGCACGGGAGGTCGTGGTATGAGCACGCTGACGGTCGAACACGTGGCCCGTATCGAGGGTCACGGCACGATAACCGTGGAGATGGATTCGGGCGTCGTGAGCGATGTCCGGATCGACGTCATCGAGGCCGCACGCTTCTTCGAGTCTATGGTCGTCGGCAGGCGTTTCGATGAGGTGTCACTGATCACGAGCCGCATCTGCGGCATCTGCTCGCCGAATCACGCGCTCACATCGCTCAAAGCGGTTGAAGCGGCGTTTGGCATCGAGGTCTCCGAGCGCACGGCGCTGCTGCGCAAACTCTTCGTCTATGGCTCGTACCTGCAGAACCACGCGACGCACCTGTACGTGTTCGCCGCGCCCGATTTCGTCGGCCTGCCGAGCGTGTTTCCGCTTGCGCAGACAAACCCCGATATCGTTGAGCGCGCGCTTCGGATCAAGAAGACAGGCAATGACCTCACGACACTCATCGGCGGACGTCCGGTGCATCCCGTTACCGCGGTCGTGGGCGGCTTCACTGCCGAGCCGGGCGCAGCTGAGTTGCGCGCTCTGGCAACCAGACTCGAGGCGCTTGTCGCCGATACCGCGGCAACTGCAGAACTGTTCCAGTCATTCCAGGTTCCGGCGTTCGAGACCTCGGGTGAGATGCTGGCGCTCGTCGAAGATGGCGATTATGCGATCTACGGCGGAGACACTGCGGCTCTAGACGCTGGTTGGCGCAAGCCGGCTGCAACGTATCGCGACTTCATCACCGAGCGTGTCGTGGGGCACAGCAATGCGAAGCACAGCACGGTAGACGGGCGAACGTTCATGGTTGGCTCGCTTCCGCGCATCAATCTCTCGGCAGGGAAGCTCATGCCGAGAGCCGCCGAGACGCTCGCTAACCTCGGCATCGCTGTTCCCTCGAAGAACACCTTCGTCAACAACGTGTGCCAAGCCGTCGAGCTCGTTGATGCTGCGGAGCGGTGCCGGATGTACATCGAGCAGCTCCTCGACATGGGTGGAACGGTAGCGCCGGAGCCCTTTGCGATTCGCGCGGGCTCGGGGGCTGCGGCTACCGAGGCGCCCCGCGGTACGCTCTACCATGCGTACACCATCGATGACGATGGCATCGTGGTCGGAGGGGACGTCATTACCCCGACCGCGCAGAACCTCGGCAACCTTGAAGCGGATATGCGGGCGTACGCGCCGACGATCGCCGATGCGCCGAAAGAAGAGTTCATTCTAAGCATGGAGAAGCTGGTGCGGGCGTACGATCCGTGCCTGTCCTGCTCAGTCCATTAACCGTTCACCGGAGCAGGCGTGCCGTCCACGGAACGCCTGCTCGGTGTATAAAGGTGCCACAGCGCATGTGGCGAATCGGGTCTTCTCATACGGAAGACATCAGCGACGGAGGGTGAGCGCTTGAGTAAGGCGGCGTTCCGGGGTGGGGTGCACCCGCCAGAGCACAAGGAAGCAACGGCAGCTGCGGCAATCGAATGGATGCCGGTTCCGGCGCGTTTGGTCGTGCCGATGAGCCAGCATCTCGGGGCGCCGTGTGCGCCCATCGTCGCTGCGGGAGACCGCGTGCGTCGAGGGGATGTGATCGGCTCGGTTGACGCGATGGTGAGCGCGCCTGTTCACAGTCCCGTCAACGGCGAGGTCGCCTCTATCGGCGTCTGCCTCACGACGGGTGGTATGCGAGTCCCGTGCGTGACGATTACGCCAGATGCCGAGCAGGACCTCGAGACGTTCGTACCGGTGCCGGAGGGCGACGTGCGCGCAACCGTCCGGGCTGCCGGTATCGTCGGACTCGGCGGCGCGACGTTCCCGTCGGCAGTCAAGCTCAGTCCGCCGAAAGGCGTTTCGGTCGAAACGGTTATCATGAACGGCTGCGAGTGTGAGCCGTACTTGACCTGCGACCACCGTCTCATGGTGGAGTCACCTGAGCGCGTAATCGCCGGCGCGCGGATCATGGCCGAGACGATCGGCGCGTCGCGTGTGGTGATCGGCGTTGAGGAGAACAAGCCCGACGCCATCGCGGCGCTCCGTGCTGCGGCGGGCGACGGTATCGAGGTGCATTCGCTCGTGACCAGGTATCCCCAGGGCGCCGAGAAGCAGCTGATCTGGGCGTTCCTCAAGTCCGAGGTTCCTCACGGCAAACTCCCGGCGGCGGCGGGCGCGCTCGTGCACAACGTAGCGACTGCGGCCGCAATCGCCGATGCGGTTGAACTGCGCAAGCCTCTCATGGAGCGTGTCGTGACTGTGACCGGCCGCGTGAAGCGGCCCGGCAACTACCGCGTGCTACTCGGCACGCTGGTGAGCGATCTGATCGAGCACGCTGGCGGGTTCTCAGGTGAGGTCGCGCGTGTCGTGGCCGGCGGTCCCATGACCGGTCCCGCGCTTGCGGACCTCGAAGTCCCCATCACCAAAGGCACCTCGGGAATCGTGGTGCTCGGCCCCGACGAGATCGCGCCGCTCGTCGAGGGCGATCAGCCGTGCATCCGTTGCGGACGCTGTTCCGAGGGATGCCCGATGTTCCTTCAGCCGTTCGCGATCGCTAACCACGCGAACAGGCGCGACTGGAAGACAGCTGAGCTGTTCCATCCGGTCGATTGCATCGAGTGCGGCGTATGCTCGTACGTCTGCCCAACGCGTCGCCCGCTGCTGCAACTCATTCGACTCGCGAAAGCGGCAGCCATGTCGAAGGGAGCGAAGCTGTGACCGAGCACAAAGAACAGACGGAGCAGCTCTCGGTCGCTTCGTCGCCGCATATCGCAGCATCCGAGTCATGCACCAGCATCATGTTGTGGGTTGTGGCGGCACTTGCGCCTGCAGCGATCTGGTCGATGATCAGCATCGGGCTGCCTGCCGTGCAGGTGTACGTGCTCTGTATCGGCTCGGTGCTCGGCACCGAGGCGGCATGGAATGCGATTGCCAAGAAGCCGCAGACGCTCCTCGATGGCAGCGCGCTCGTCACCGGTGTGCTGCTTGCCATGTGCATGCCCCCGATGCTGCCCTGGTGGATGTCGGTTGCAGCAGGCTTCATCGCCATCGCTCTCGGCAAGCTCATCTTCGGCGGTCTCGGGTGGAACCTGTTCAACCCGGCGCTCGTCGGACGCGCTTTTGTTCTGTTGTCGTGGGCCGGTGTCCTCTCGACGCTTCCCGACAAGGGGTGGTTCAGAACCATCGACGTGGAGGCAACAGGCGGACTTGATGCTATCAGCGGTGCGACGCGTCTTGCGGTCGCCGCTGCGGACAGGGCGGCTTCGGGAGGATATGGTTTTGACCTCGCGGCACAGTACCAGCCGCTCCTGTGGAGAAACCTCCAGGGTTCCCTCGGCGAGGTCTCGGCGGCGCTGCTTATTCTCGGGGGCGTTGTGCTGCTGGTAAAGGGAATCATCGACTGGCGGATTCCAGTGGGCTACATCGGTACGATGGGGCTGCTGTCGTGGGCGTTTGGCTCGGACCCGATCTTCAACGTGCTTGCCGGTGGTGTACTGCTGGGTGCGTTCTTCATGGCCACAGACTACGTTTCGTCGCCGATGACCAAGAACGGCAGGCTGATCTACGGCATCGGTTGCGGCGTGTTCAATGCCGTCGGGCGGTTCTACGGGCCGGCCCCGGAATCGACGACCTTTGCAATCCTGTTCATGAACGGCCTTGCGCCACTGATAGACAAGATGTTCGTACCGCGAACCTTCGGGTGGGTGAAGCGCGATGAAGAGTAGCGCGCTCCGGCTCATCATCCCGGTCGTCGTCACCTGCATCGTGGCGGCAGCCGGGCTCGCCGCGACCTATACCATCACGCAGCCGCTGATCATCGCGCAGGAGAAGGCGGCCGAGGAGGAAGCCCTCAAGAGCGTCCTGCCTGATGCCGACGCGTTTGAAGCCGTCGATGCTGCGACTCTGGCGGAAGCAGCAGGCGTGGCCGGCGACTCGAAGGTCGCTGCTGTGTACCACGCGCGCGACGAGAGCGGCGAGAGTATCGGCTGGGGAATCAAGGTCGGCTCACGCGGCTACAGCGGCTATGTAGAAATGGTTTGGGGTCTGGATAGGGATGGTAAAGTCACGGACCTTACAATCTTGAAGATGACCGAGACACCCGGTCTTGGCACTCGGATCAAGACCGAGCCTGGTTTCCTCGAGCAGTACCGGGTGTTGCCGGGCGGTTTCGCCGAAAAGGACCTGAAGGAGCTCGACATGATATCGGGTGCCACGAAGTCCTCCCGCGCTGTGCGGGACAGCGGCATGGCGGTATCCGCAGTGTACGAGAAGGTCCTCAAAGCAGCAGGGGAGGTGCGATGATGAAGGAGTGGCTCCGCGTCTTCAAGGCCGGGCTGTCAATCGACAATCCCTTGACCGTGCTCATGATCGGTCTGTGCGCCACGCTCGCGGTTTCAAGCCAGGTCGAAGGATCTCTCTTCATGGGGTTCGCGGTCATCTTCGTTCTGGGTATGAGCAACGCGCTCATCGCCGCGCTGCGCAAGGTGATTCCCAGCCAGGTTCGCATCCCGATCTTCATCGTGATCATCGCGTCATTCGTGACGGTCGTCGACCTGTTCATGAAGGCGTTCTTCCCGCCGATCTACGCCGTGCTCGGCATCTGGATCCCGCTCATTGTGGTGAACTGCATCATCCTCGGTCGTGCCGAGGCGTTCGCGTACCACAACACCGTGTGGCTCTCGATCGCTGACGGCCTTGGCATGGGTGCCGGATTCTCGCTTGTCCTTGTCGGACTGGCGTTCATCAGGGAGTTCTTCGGTGCAGGCAAGATCGAGTTCATGGGTGCGACCGTACTCAGGATGCCCGAGGGTTACGCCGCTCCGACGATTCTGATGATGTTCCCGGGAGCGTTCATTCTGTTCGGATTCGTTGTCGCTATCGTTCGTGCGTTGAGCAATCGGTCCACTGCACGTAAGGCGGCCTGACATGATGCCGATCTCGCACTTCCTTCTGCTCTTCGTTGGCGCGGCGCTGATCAATAACATCTTGCTCACGCGCTTCATTGGCCTCTGCCCGTTCTTCGGCATCTCGAACAACATGGGGACTGCGCTTGGGATGAGCGCGGCGGTCGTGTTCGTCATGATGATGGCGAGCACCACGACATGGCTCGTATGGAAGTTCTTGCTCTTCCCGCTGCAGCTGGGTGAGTTTCTCTACATCCCGGCCTTCATCTTGATCATTGCTGCGCTCGTGCAATTCGTTGAGATGTACGTGAAGAAGTACAGCCCCGCCCTCTATCGGGCGATGGGCATCTACCTGCCGCTTATCACCACGAACTGTGCAGTCCTCGCCGCGGCAACCGAGGTCGCAAAGCCTGGATTCTTCAAGATGGCGATGCCATACGGCTACACCCTTGGCGAGGCGCTGGTGTACGCACTCGGCGTTTCTGTCGGATTCGGTTTCGCCCTGCTCACGTTTACGGCGCTTCGCGAGCGGCTCGACATCGCACCGGTGCCGCGGTTTCTCAAGGGGAGCCCGATGTCCTTCATCACGGCTGGCCTGCTTTCGCTCGCGTACGTAGGTCTTGCCGGCTGGTTCGGGCTGTAGGGAGTGCTGATGCTCAAGACCATTCTGATAGCCTCCGCTGCGCTGGCGGCGCTTGGCGTCATCGCCGCTTCGATGCTTGCGCTGGCGGCGCGTAAGTTCCACGTGGAGGTCGACCCACGTGTCGAAGCTGTGGCCTCCGCGCTTCCCGGTGCGAACTGCGGGGCGTGCGGCAATCCTTCGTGCTTTGCGGTCGCAGAGTCGATTGTGGGTGGAACACTGCCGGTGACCGCCTGTACGGCCGGAGGCAAGTCCGTTGCCGAGGCCATCGCGTCGCTGATGGGGGCCGATTCCTGCGACATGGTCGCTGTGATCTCAGCGCGCCACTGTGGCGGCGGAACGAACGCTGCGAGGGTGTACGCCTACGCCGGTGTCCAGAGCTGCAATGCGGTCTCGAAACTCGCAGGCGGGTCGTTGGCGTGCTCCGCCGGCTGCTTCGGCTACGGCGATTGTGTGCGGGCATGTCCTTTCGACGCACTCGAACTCGATGACCGCGGACTCCCTGTGGTGGACATCCCGAAGTGCACGGGGTGCGGCATCTGCGTCCGGGAGTGTCCCAGAGGTCAGATATCGCTGCTTGAGCTCGTGCCTGATTGCGCTCCCGTGGTGGTCCGCTGCAACGCGCACGACAAGCCTAAGGCGCGCAAGGCGACCTGTTCCATGTGCTGTATCGCCTGCAAGAAGTGCGAGAAGGAGTGCCCCGAAGACGCGATCCATGTGGTCGATCTTCTCGCGGTCGTCGACTACTCGAAGTGCACGGGCTGTGGCACGTGTGTTCGGGTGTGTCCGCAGAACTGCATCGACGTGTATGCGAGCGCTTCCACTGACGCCGACGGAACTGGCAACCGCGAGGTTCTTGTCTTGACCGTGGGGGAGTAGGAAGTGACCCGTGCGGACAGACTCCTTGCTGTTGGCATCCTCGCGTTGGCGCTCGCCATCGGTCCGGTTGTGAGTGGCGCGCTCGCGTTCGTCCCTGCCTCAACGGTCATGATCAAGGGACCGAGCGGCACCACTGAAGTACCTCTGGGCACCGATGCTTCGCTACGCGTCACGGGTCTTGGGGGCGACGTGCGTGTCGTGCTCAAATCCGGTCAGGTGCGAGTCGAGGAGTCGTCCTGCCCTGACCATGTATGTGTCCGATCCGGTGCCATCTCGTCCGCTGGCCAGGCGCTGACCTGCATTCCTAACGGCGTGACTGTGCGGATCGGGGGCGAGCGCGACGATGGACTCGACGCTGTCGCACGCTAGCGTCTCTGCGGGCGTGTCCGCCAAGGTGACCCGGCGTACCGTTCTTTCGGGAGTGCTGCTCGCCGGCGCGTGCATTCTCGGCCTGCTCGAAGCGAGTGTTGCGTCGCCGGTGCCGGGCGTCCGTCTCGGGCTGGCGAACATCGCCGTGCTCGTAGCGCTCGTGGTGCTTGGCAGAGGCCAGGCTTTGGCTGTGAGCCTTCTTCGGGTCGCCATCGTCGGAATCGCAACTGGCAGCCTGTTCGGCCCCACGTCAGCGCTTGCGATCACAGGCGCGCTTGCGTCATGGCTCGCGATGGCGGCGACACTGGGTAGTCGCGCGCGCTTCTCGCTCGTTGGCGTCTCCATCGCTGGGGCAGCAGCGCACGTGCTGGCGCAGTTCGGGACGGCGGCCTTCATCACAGGTGCCCCCGGTGTTCTCAGCTTTGCGTCAGTGGCGCTTGTAGCGAGCCTCCTCTTCGGCATCGCGACGGGTCTTTCGGCCCGGTTCGTCATCTCCCGTCTGGAAGGAAGCACACTTACGGGACGATGACGGAAGGGGGGTGGCGCTGTGGCGCCGCGCCTGATGGGCCGAGAACGTGCTGCTCGAGAATTACTGCTTGATGGGCGCCCTGACGTGGTGTCCGATGCCGCGCTGGTGGCGCTCGTCCTGGGGGAGACGGACGAGCAACTCGGACGCACTGTACTGCAGGAGCACCCGATCCCGCACGGGCTGTGGCGGGTCCGCGCCGAGGATCTCTACGCACACGGAGGTGTAGGCCCCGCTCGGGCAGCCTCGCTCCTGGCATGCCTTGAGCTCGGTCGTCGCGCATCGTGCTGGACCGGCTCTCCTCGTCCGGTCATCTCGACACCCGAGGATGTCATGCGCCTGTGCGGTCCTCAACTTGCCGGCGCAGACAAGGAGCACTTCTGGGCGCTCGCGCTCAACACCAAGAACCAACTGATCAAGATCATCGAGGTGTCCATTGGCAGTCTCAACGCGTCGATCGTGCACCCGCGGGAGCTCTTCAAGGAGGCCGTGAGGCTTTCTGCCGCGTCGGTCGTCGTCGTACACAACCATCCCAGTGGGGATCCAACGCCTTCGGGCGCGGACACGCAGCTGACTCGACGGCTGGTCAGGGCGGGGGATGTCCTTGGCATCGAGGTGCTTGATCATGTCGTCATCGGGGATGGGGAGGCACACGCGAGCCTGAGAGAACTGGGCCTTATGTGACGGCGGATGGCTCGAATACCGCCGACGACCTGCGGTGTTGCTATACTGAATACGAGCGTTCCACGTGTCGGACGTCTGCCGTATGGTAGAATCGCGACGGTAATGAGTCCGCGCGCGGTGACAGAGTCCTGACCGCGCGCTTTGTGTGCGCTTCCGCTTCGCCGCCTGAGAACCGGCCCCGAGGCGTGAATGCGAAAGGAGAGCGCTTTGTCGCTTGTCGATATGTTCTTCAACTCGTGGGCCAGCGATATGGCCGTCGACCTCGGCACCGCGAACACGCTGGTGTCCGTGCGCGGTCGCGGCATCGTGCTCATAGAACCGTCGGTCGTTGCTGTTGAGCGCGACACTAAGCGTGTGCTCGCGGTCGGGATCGAGGCCAAGCGCATGCTCGGACGTACTCCGGGTTCGATCGTCGCCATCCGCCCGCTCAAAGATGGCGTCATCGCTGACTTTGAAGTGACCGAGGCGATGCTGCGGTACTTCATCAATAAGACGCGCGTCAAGCGGTTCCCGTGGCAGCCGAAGCCCCGCGTGGTCGTGTGCGTTCCCTCTGGAGTGACCGAGGTCGAGAAGCGCGCCGTTTTCGAGGCCACCATGCAGGCCGGGGCGCGCCAGGCGTACCTCATCGAGGAGCCGATGGCCGCGGCGATCGGCGCGGGTCTTCCCATTCAAGAACCGACCGGGAATATGGTCGTCGATATCGGCGGCGGCACAACCGAGGTTGCAATCATCTCCCTCGGTGGCATCGTCGTGTCGCAGTCCATCAGAATCGGCGGGGACGAGTTCGACGACGCGATCGTTGCGCACATCAAGAAGGAGTACAACGTCCTCATCGGTGAGCGCACGTCCGAGGAAATCAAGTTCGAGATCGGCTCGGCACACCCCCTCGCTGAGGAGCTCGACGTTGAGGTCCGAGGTCGTGACCTGCTGACCGGACTGCCGCGCACCATCCAGCTCTCCTCCGAGGAGATCCGTGTTGCCGTCGAGGAGCCGACGCTGGCGATCATCTCGGCTATCAAGGGAACGCTTGAGAAGACCCCACCGGAGCTTGCGAGCGATGTCATGGAGTACGGCATCGTGCTGACGGGTGGCGGCGCCCTCCTCAAAGCCCTCGACGACCGCATTCGCTACGAGACCGGGATGCCGGTCCATGTGTCGGAGAACGCACTCATCAACGTCGTACTCGGATCGGCGATGGCCCTTGAGGAGATCGACGTGCTCAAGAAGGTCCTCACCGTAACCCGCTAAGCCGGGCAGCCCATGCGAATCACGAGTTCCGAACCTAAACGAGGCAATCCGGCGCTGCTTGTAGCGCTGGTTATCGCATCACTCGTTCTGGTGACCATGTACTTCCGGGAGAGCGATACGGGCGTCTTGCATCGCGCCCGCACGGTCACGCTCGCAGTCACGGCGCCCCTCGCGCAGATAGGCGACACCATCGCAAGCCCCTTCACGGCCGCTGGTGACTGGTTCGCGGGTCTCGGCGTGTCACGCAAGGACATCGACACGGTGCGCGCGCAAAACGACGAGCTCCGCGCACGCCTGGCTGAACTCGAGGAAGCGCGACAGGAGAACGATCGCCTGCGTGCACTCGTGCAGTTCGCCGAGGAACGTAAGCTCACGAAGCTCGGGGCCCGTGTGATCGGGCGGCCGACGAGTGCGTGGGAAGGTGTGATCGTCATCGACCGCGGGTCCGCTGATGGCGTGGTCCGCGGGATGCCGGTTCTCGCGCTACAGGGCCTCGTCGGGCAGATCGAGGAAGTCTCGGCGAACTCGTCGCGCGTCCGCCTCATCACCGATCAAGACAGCGGTGTCGCCGCCATGGTGCAAAGCAACCGGGCCGTCGGCGTTGTACGGGGAAGCATCGACCGGTCCCTTCGCATGGACTTTGTGGAAAAGAAGAGCGTACCGCTGGTCGGCGACGTGATCATCACGTCCGGACTTGGCGGCGTCTATCCGAAGGGGCTCGTTGTTGGCGATGTCATCGCTGTGGATGCCCGCCGCGCTGACCTCTACCCCCGCATCACCGTTTCGTCTCGAGTTCAGGCTGACCAGCTTGAGGAAGTGCTTGTCTTGCTCGGTCCTGTGACCGGTGGCGATGTCGGGGTGGTCGAGTGAACCGCTTCTGGACCGCAGCTGGCGCGATTGCGGCGTCTGTCGTGTTGCAGGTCATGCTGGCCTCTCACGTCGCCCCGTTCGGCGTCACGCCCAGCTTCCCGCTGCTCGTTGTAATCACTCTGGCGTTTGTGCAGGGCCCCGGATCTGGTGCGTCAGCGGGATTCGCCGCCGGATTGGCGCTCGATCTTCTCGGCAATGGCCCCGTTGGCGCCTGGGCGCTCGTGCTGACGGTCATCGGGTATCTGGCGGGCATGCTGGAAGCGAACCTATTTGCCGAGGGATGGCTGATGCCGGTCACAGTCGCGATGATCGCCGGGATCGCAGCTGAGTTCGCCTATCTGCTCTCGCTCTCTGTTCTGGGCGTGGACGTGTCGTTCTGGAAGTCCGTGATCGGTGTGGTGATCCCCCGGGGCATCTACATCAGCGTCCTGGCGATGCTGCTCTATCCGTGGTTGGCGCGGTTCTTGCGCACCGATCGCTCAGTCAAGTCATTCCGGAGGCTGGCATAACATGCACGCGCCGTTCACGAGGGCCAAGCGCCCTCGGGGAGTCGTGACCTCATGACGACATTCCAACAGCAGTTGAAGTCTCGCTTCGCGGCACTCGGGTTGATCGTGATCCTTGTGCTCGCGTCGTTGCTGCTGCGCCTTTGGTCGATGCAGGTTCTCTCGGGCGAGAAGTATGCGGCCGCAGCGAAGAACAACCGCATCAGAGAGATCTCACTCGACGCCCCGCGTGGCCGAATCCTTGACCGCAACGGCAAGGAACTCGTCACCAACCGTGCGACTCTCGCCGTCTCGATCGACCCCGCCAACGATGAGGTCAGGGAGCTGATCATCTCCGGGCAGAGTGCCGATAAGGCGGACGACCCGACGCGTGCCGATCTCGAGCGCGTCTTCGGGGGAGTCGCAGGACTGCTCGGCATGACACCGCAGGAAGTCTTCGAGAAAGTGGCAGACTCCCGGGTTGAGGCGCTTCGTCCGCGCGTTGTGGCCATCGATGTCCCGCTCGATGTCGTCTCGCAGCTCTCTGAGCGACAGCAGGAGTTCCCCGGCGTGCGGATCGATGAGGTAGCCGTGCGCGAGTACCCAAACGGCCGACTCGGAGCGCACGTCATCGGCTATACGGGTGAGATATCCGAGAAGCAGATGGCCGCATCGGACCCGACTGCTGCGTACGAGCTTGGCGATATCGTTGGCAAGGCCGGCGTCGAGGCGCAGTACGAGAATGTGCTGCAAGGCGACAAGGGTCGGCGTCTCATCGAGGTCAACGCCTCCGGCAAGCCGCAGCGCGTCATCGAAGAGCAATCGCCCGTGCCCGGCCGCGACATACGGCTCACCATCGATATCGAGGTGCAGAAGGTCGCCGAGCAGGCGCTCGCCGATGCGCTGGCCGAGGCCCACCGCCAGAACTTCCGCAAGGCGAAAGCCGGCTCGGCAGTGGTCATCGACGTCAAGACCGGCGAAGTGCTCGCGATGGCGAGTGCCCCGACCTATGACCCGGCCGTGTTCCTCGGCGGAATCAGCCAGGAAGAATGGGCCAGGCTCACCGACAAAGCTAGCGAGTATCCGCTCAACAACCGGGTCGTTATGGCCGCCTATCCTCCGGCTTCGACGTTCAAGGTGATCACCGGTCTTGCCGGCCTGCAGTACGACGTGACGAACAGCGGCAAGACGTACAGGTGCGCAGGCAAGTGGGTCGGCATGGGTACGCAGTGGCCGAAGATGTGCTGGAAACACTCGGGGCACGGATCCATCTCGTTTGACGGCGGTGTCGAGGAGTCGTGCGATGTCGTTTTCTACGAGATCGGCTACGAGTTCTACAAGCGGAAGGCGGAGGAGCTTCAGTCGTTCTCCCGGACCTTCGGGCTTGGCTCGGACACCGGGATCGACCTTCCTGGCGAGGTTAGCGGGCGCATCCCTGATGCTGCGTGGAAGAAGGCGTTCAACGAGAACTACCCCGAGTACCAGACCTGGCTGCCGGGAGACACTGTCAACATGTCGATCGGCCAGGGCGACACGCTCACAACGCCGCTCCAGATGGCCACGGTCTACGCCGGCATCGCTAATGGCGGCACGGTCATGACGCCGCACGTGCTCAAAGACGTGCTCGGATCGGACGGCAAAGTCGCCAGGAGCTACGAGCCTTCGGTTCTCGTAAACACAGGAGTCTCGGCGCCGAACCTCGCGATCATGAAGAACGCGCTTGTCCGGGTGACGACGCAGGGAACCGGCGCAGGTGCCTTCCAGGGCTTCGGCGTGACTGTTGCAGGTAAGACTGGAACCGCAGAGGTCTACGGCAAGGACGACTACGCGTGGTTCTGCGCGTTTGCGCCCGCGCAGACTCCTAAGTACGCGGTCGCTGTGGTCGTCGAGCAGGGCGGTCACGGCGGGTCGGTGACGGCTCCGGCCGCGCGTAACATCCTCGCGAAGCTCCTCGGCCAGAAGATCGTGACTGTGCACACGACGGACATTTCGCGATGAGACGCGTAGAGAAGTCGCTCGGTAAACAGGTGCGTGACTCGGTCAACGTGCCGCTCTTGCTCATAACGATCGCGCTGATGGTCTACGGCTCGATCGTGGTCAACTCGGCGACCGCAGGTATGGTTGGCGGACCGGGACTCTTCAAGCGCCACCTGGTCGGTATCGCGGTCGGGCTCATCCCGCTGGCCGTCGCGTGGGCTATCGACTACAAGAAGCTCAAGCACTGGACAGGGCCGCTGCTCACGTTCCTCGCATTCCTGCTTATCAGCCCGCGCATTCCGGGTCTTGGAACCACGGCGAAAGGCGCGACCTCATGGTTGGCCATTGGTGATGTCCGCCTGTTCCAGCCGTCGGAGCCGGCGAAGCTGGTCTTCATCGTCGTCATGGCCGCGCTCATCGCGGAGTACGAGGGACGGATCGATAAGCCGAGAGATGCGGTGCGCCTGCTTGGCTATCTCGGCATAGCGATCGTTCTCATCTTGCTGCAGCCTGACCTCGGCACTGGTCTCGTCTTCGTCGCGATCGCCTTCACGATGCTGCTTGTTGGGGGCATGAAGGGGAGGTACTTCGCGGTCCTCGCGCTTGTCGCGATCGTGGGTGTTGCGGGGATTCTCGGAGCTGACTCTACGCTTGACCGCATGGCTGGCAAGGACGTCGCACTCAAGGACTACCAGAAGGATCGGTTGCTCGTCTTCGTCGATTCCACCCGTGATCCCGCGGGTGCCGGCTACAACCTCGCGCAGTCTAAGATCGCGATCGGATCGGGCGGGGTCTCTGGAACCGGCCTTACGAGCGGGACGCAGTCGAATCTCCACTTCTTGCCGGAGCGCCATACCGACTTCATCTTTGCGGTACTCGGCGAGGAACTCGGCTTCACAGGCGCGCTACTGCTGCTCGGGCTCTATCTGGCCCTGCTCGTGGTCTCGCTCGCCATCGCTGCATCGTCACGTGATCTGTACGGGGCACTGATCGTTGCAGGTGTTATGGGCATGTGGTTGTTCCAGATACTCGAGAACATCGGCATGACCGTGGGTATGATGCCTATCACAGGCATTCCGCTTCCATTCATGAGCTTCGGTAGCTCGTCGATGGTGACGAACCTCGGTGGCGTTGGCTTGCTGCTGTCGGTCTGGTCCAGGCGGTACGGAACGTAGCGTCTGCTCACTAAGGAGGACGGCCAGATGGCACTTACTATGGACATGCGCGATCTCGTGAAGTCGGGATCGAAACTACAGGCCGAGCGCCAGCAGTCTGTGACGATCGCCGTCGTCATCGAGCTCGATGCTGACGAAGCGCTCGTCAACGGACTGCGCGAGCGGCTTCGCCCCCAGACTGTCGGAGCCTCGCTGCAAGTGGAGGTTGCGAACCCGGCATCTCCGGTCGTGCTGCACGCGTGCGATGCAGTGATCGCGGTCGCTGGCAGTGGCGGAGCCGCGCTTGCTGACGCGATTCGCCCGGCCCGGCAGGCGCACACACCGGTTGCTGTGGTTGCCCTCGGCGACGAAGCTCTGCGAACCCGGCTTGCCGATGTGCTCACCCATCCGCTCGCGGATCTCATCGCCAGCGATGACGTAGAGGAGATCACCGATACCCGGCTTGCCAACTGGCTCGCCGATGAGCTTGCCTCGAAGCGTCTCGCGCTCGCGGCAAACTTCCCATTCATGCGTCGTGCGGTGGCCAATGAGGCGGTGCAGGCGACAGCGATGCAGAATGCACTCGTTGGCGCGGTCGCATTCGTGCCCGGAGCCGACATGCCGATCATGACCGCAAATCAGGCGAAGATGCTGCTGCAGATTGCCGCTGCGTACGGAGAAAAGCTTGGGCCCGAGCGACTTCGCGAGCTCGCGGCGATCGTTGGTGGCGCGTTCGTGCTTCGGACGATCGCGCGGCAGGTGCTCGGCTTCGTCCCCGTCCTTGGATGGGCCGTGAAGAGCGGCATCGGGTATGGCGGCACGGTTGCGATGGGCAAGGCTGCCATCGAGTACTTCGAGGACGGCGCCGATATCACCGAGGTCGCGCGTCGGTTGCGCGAGCGAGCCGGAGGGGTTGCACAACGGCTGCCGAAGCGCGGGCACAAGCTTCCGGTGTCGGCTCCTGACGCTGCTGGTTCGGTGCAGCGGGAGCTTCCCGGGTTCTCGGACATGCCTGCGCTTGCGCCCGGAGTGGCCGGTGAGTGACCTGTGGAGCCGGGTCGAGCCACTGCTCGCCGGCGTCGAGCGACCGACACGCTACATCAACTCCGAGTGGGGCGCGCGGCATGGCGATGCCGACTATCGCGTCGCGCTCGTCTATCCGGATGCATACGAGATCGGGATGGCCAATCAGGCGCTCCAGATTCTCTACGATCGATTCGGCGCCATCGATGGCGTGGCGGCAGAGCGCGTGTTCGTGCCGTGGACCGACATGGCCGATGCGATGCGTGCTGCAGCGGTGCCGCTCTACACTCTCGAATCGTGCACGCCGGTCTCGGCGTGTGACCTTGTCGGCATTACGCTGCCGTACGAACTCACGTACCAGAACATCCTCGAGGTGCTCGACCTTGCCGGGATTCCGTTGCGAGCCGCAGACCGTGCCGAGAACGATCCGCTCGTCATCGGCGGCGGGCCATGCGCGTTCAACCCCGAGCCGATGGCGCCGTTTTTCGACGCGATCCTGGTCGGGGACGGTGAGGATGCTGCCGCGGAGATCGTCTCGGCGCACCGTCTGGCGATCGCATCGGGATTATCGCGCGCTGAGACACTGGCTGCGCTCGCCCGCGTACCAGGCGTGTACGTTCCTGCGCTCTACGAGCCGCAGTACGAGGATGGGGTGTTCGTTGGCGTCACCGCCTCGGCGGACGCTCCGGCAGTCGTGCGCAAGCGCGTGCTTGCGGACCTGGACACGTATCGGTCCCCAATCTGCACAGTCGTGCCGTTCATGGATGTGGTTCACGACCGGGCGGGTGTTGAGGTTCTGCGCGGATGCGCGAGGGGTTGCAGGTTCTGCCAGGCCGGCATGGTCTATCGGCCTGTCCGGGAGCGAAGTGCGGACAGCATCGTGCGTGATGCGACGGCGGCGTTGCAGTGCACCGGCTACGACGAGGTGTCGCTCACATCGCTTTCTACTGCGGACCATTCACAGCTCGAGGATGTGCTGAGGCGGCTGTCGCGGCGTCTCGAAGGCACAGGGGTGACGGTTTCGCTGCCGTCGCTCCGGGTGGATGCCTTCAACGTGCAGGTCGCGCGACTTCTGGGCGGCGGCAAGAAGACCGGGCTCACGTTCGCACCGGAAGCCGGCACACAGCGACTTCGCAATGTGATCAACAAGAACGTGACCGAGGAGGACCTGCTCCGGACAGTCACGCAGGCGTTCTCCGCGGGATGGCGTCGCGTGAAGCTCTACTTCATGATCGGCCTGCCTACCGAGACCGACGAGGATATCACGGGTATCGGCGAGCTTGTCGGTCGGGTCTTCCGTGCCGCACGCGAGGTCACTCCCCCGGGCGAGCGAGGGGGCATGCGTGTCGCCGTGTCAGTCTCCACGTTCGTGCCCAAGGCGCACACGCCGTTTCAGTGGGAGGCGCAGATACCGCTTGAGGAGGTTCGCAGGCGTCAGGCGCTGCTTCGGGCATCGATGCCCGGCAAGGGAGTGGACCTGTCCTACCACGACAGCGACGTTTCATTCCTGGAGGGCGTGCTTTCCCGAGGCGGTCGTGAGGTCGCCGATGTGATCGAGGCGGCGTGGCGGGGCGGAGCACGCTTCGACGCCTGGACCGAGGAGTTCAAGCCGCAGCGGTGGGCCGCCGCATTCGAGGAGACAGGCATCGATCCCACCACTATCGCGAATCGCGTCCGCAGGGTGGATGAGACGCTTCCGTGGGATCACATCTCGGTGGGGGTCACTCGGGCATACCTGCGCATCGAACGGGACAATGCGCTTGCGGCACAAACGACCGTCGACTGCACTTTCGACGGCTGCACCGGGTGCGGCGTGTGCGGATCCTCGCTGGTCGCGAACATCCTGGCGGGTGAGCGCCGTGGCTGACACGACGTTCCGCCTCCGGGTCAGGTACGGCAAGACCGGGCGCCTGCGGTTCCTGTCACACCTCGAAGTCGTGCACGGCCTGGAGCGTGCAGCACGTCGCGCGGGATTGCCGTATGCTGTCACCAAGGGATTCAGCCCGCACATGAAGATCTCGTTCGGGCCCGCGCTTCCGGTTGGAACTGCCGGTCTCGGCGAGTATCTTGATGTGTGGCTTCGGTCGTACGTTGCGTCCGAGGATGCGCTGGCGTTGCTCGTTGGCGCTTCGGCGGATGGCCTCGCACCTGAGGCAGTGAGGTACGTGCCGGATCGTGAGGCATCTCTCGGGGCGATTCTGACTATCGCGAAGTATGATGTGGTTCTGGAAGGAGGGCCGGCACTGCCGGAGGGGCTCAGAAGCTCCTTCGCGGCCATCATCGCCGAGGGCGTCCTGGCCGTCGAGCACAAGGGCAAGCAGAAGATTTTCGAGCTGGCATCAACGCTCCCGAAAGAGCCTGTTGTCAGCACGGATGGGGGACGGACGACCGTCGGTTTGACGGTCAGGATCGGTGAGCGAGGATCGCTCCGTCCCGAGGCCCTGGTCACGGCGGCGTTGACGCGCGAAGCGCTCGATGGGCGTATCGCGTCTGTGACGCGCACGGAACTGCTCGTGGAAGAGGACGGTTCCTGGCGCGCTCCGCTGTGACATCGGGGGTAGGACTGTGAGCGACATCGTCCGCGAGATGCTGATCTCGCATGACGTCCATGAGACCAGGGTGGCGATCCTTGAGGAACGCCGGCTGGTCGAACTCTACATCGAACGACCTAAACGCAGCGTTGTCGGCAATGTCTACCTCGGCAAGGTGCGTGACGTGCTGCCCGGAATGCAGGCGGCATTCGTGGACCTCGGGCTCGACAAGAACGGCTTCCTGTACGTCGATGAGGTCGTCGCGCCCGAGGGCGTGAGCGACGTTCCCCGACGTGACATCCAGTCACTGCTCAAGTCCGGTCAGCAGATCATGGTGCAGGTTCTGAAAGATCCAATGGGCACCAAGGGCGCGCGAGTCACGACCGAGATCACGCTTCCGGGCAGGTTCCTGGTCTTGATGCCGTTCTCGGCATTCGTCGGGATCTCCAAGAAGCTGCCCGACGACGAACGCGACCGGTTGCACGGCATCATCGCACCCATCATGCCGGAGGGCCTTGGCGTGATCGTCCGCACGGCTGCGGCCGGCGCAAGTCAGCGCGATCTCGAGAATGACCTCGAGTTCTTGCTGCGGCTCTGGCGACGTGTGCAGCACCAGGCGCACGAGGGTCTTGCACCCGAGGTCGTCTACACCGAGATGGACCTTGCGCTGCGGATGGTGCGCGATGCCTTCAGCGATGACTACAAGCGACTGGTCGTTGATGACAAGCGCCTCTACGAGAAGGTCGTATCGTTCCTGAAGAAGACCTCGCCCGAGCTGATGAAGCGCGTGGCGCAGCACAAGGACCGGGCCCCGCTCTTCCAGGCGTATGAGCTTCAGGAACAGATCGACACCGCGACGCTTCGCAATGTGCCGCTGCCCTCGGGCGGGCACATCACCATCGACAAGACAGAGGCGTTGACGGCAGTTGATGTCAACACCGGCTCCTACGTCGGTCGCAAGAACCTCGAGGACACCATCTTGCGGACGAATCTTGAGGCGGCCGATGAGACCGTCAGGCAGCTGCGTTTGCGCGACATCGGCGGCATCATCGTCATCGACTTCATCGACATGGAGAATCCCTACCATCGTGGGGAGGTCTCGAAGCGGCTTGCCTCGGCACTTGAGAGGGACCGCACGAAGACCCGGGCCACAGAGATCTCCCGTCTCGGACTCGTTGAGATGACGCGCAAGAACGTGACCGACGGCCTCTACGGCGTGCTCACTGAGCCGTGCCCCCTCTGTAATGGTGAGGGGCGGATCGTCTCGGACACCACGCGCCGCATCGCGGCAGAGCGCCGGATTCGTGAGATACTACTCACCGGCCGCTCGGCAGCGTACCTTCTGGGACTCAATCCTGAGACGTTCGCCCTGGTCACAGCTCCGGGTAACAACGCGCTCGCCATACTCAGGGCCGAGACCGGCAGAGCTGTGACGATCGTGGCCGACAGGGACTGCGCCCCCACAGAGGTGAAAGTGATCATCGAGGGTCGTGGGGGAGTTGGCGAGTTATCCAACCTGTAGGGTGCTCGCGTTGACCCTACCCATGCCCTGTGTTAGCATTTCTCCTCGCGTTTGATTCCGGAGACTGGAGCAAGTGATGTACGCAGTCGTGGCAACCGGCGGCAAGCAGGCCAAGGTCGAAACTGGCGCTGTCACCGTCTTCGAAAAGCTCGATGCAGCAGTCGGCGAAGCCGTCACGCTGCCTGCTCTGTTCGCTGCTGATGGCGACGCTGTCGTCTATGGCGCGGACGCCGCTTCCGTCACCGTGACCGGCACTGTGGTCGAGCACTTCAGGGGTGACAAGCAGATCGTTTTCAAGTTCAAGAAGCGCAAGGGTTACAAGGTCAAGAAGGGCCACCGCCAGAACCTGACGGCAGTGCTCGTGACCGATATCGTCATCGGCTCGCCGAAGAAGGCAGCCAAGGCCGAGAAGGCCGAGGAGCCCGTGGCCGTTGCGGCTGCCGAGAAGGCGCCCGCGAAGAAGCCGGCCGCCAAGAAGGCCGCGCCGAAGGCCGAAGCGAAGGTTGCCGAGAAGGCACCTGCGAAGAAGCCGGCCGCCAAGAAGGCCGCGCCGAAGGCCGATGCCGCGGTTGCCGAGAAGGCACCCGCCAAGAAGCCGGCGGCGAAGAAGCCTGCCGCTAAGAAGCCCGCAGCGAAGAAGACCGCACCGAAGGCCGACAGGGCCGCCGAGTAGTATCGAAGGGGTTGTGAACGATGGCCCATAAAAAAGGTCTTGGCTCAACGAAGAACGGCCGCGATTCCAAGTCGAAGCGACTTGGCGTCAAGCGGTTCGCCGGTCAGATCGTGACGTCCGGCTCGATTCTCGTTCGCCAGCGCGGTACGCGCCTCAAGCCCGGCGTGAATGTCGGCATCGGTCGTGACGATACGCTGTTTGCGAAGATGGACGGCGTTGTCGAGTTCTCGCACGGCAAGGATCGTCGGGTTCACATCCGACCGCTCGTCGGCTAGCAGGCCGCTTCGAGCAAGCTCGATTTGTTCGGAGGCCCTCCACCACCGGGTGGGGGGCCTTCTGTCAGTATCAGGTCGGCGAGGCGTCACAGTCGCCGCCAAAAAGGCACGCCAGGGAGATGACATGTTCATCGATGAAGCCAAGATCCACGTGTACGGCGGGGACGGGGGCGCAGGCAGTGCGTCGTTTCGTCGCGAAGCGCACGTGCCGAAAGGCGGTCCCGACGGCGGCGACGGCGGTAAGGGCGGCAGCGTTGTCCTCGAAGCCGACCAGGCGGTCTCAACGCTGATCGACTTTCACTACAAGCGCCACTTCAAGGCTGAGCGCGGGACGCACGGCAAGGGTGGCGGCCGCGATGGCGCCGTCGGAGCCGAGCTGCTACTCAAGGTGCCGGTCGGAACCGTGGCGCGTGTGGAGGAGACCGGCGAGTTCATCGCCGACTTGTCGCGGCACCGGCAGCGCGTTGTTGTCGCGCGTGGCGGGCGCGGGGGTCTCGGCAACACCAACTTCGTGACGCCGACGCGCCGTGCTCCCTCGTTCGCGCAGCTCGGTGAGCCTGCCGAGGACCGCTGGATCACACTCGAGTTGAAGCTTCTCGCTGATGCCGCGCTCGTGGGGCTGCCGAGCGTCGGCAAGTCGTCACTCATCGCGCGGATGAGCGCTGCGCGTCCGAAGATCGCTGACTACCCGTTCACGACGCTCGTGCCGAACCTCGGGGTCGTGAAGGCGGGGGAGTACTCCTTCGTCGTCGCTGACGTGCCCGGGCTCATCGAAGGCGCAAGCGAGGGCGCGGGCCTCGGCCATGCGTTCCTGCGTCACATCGAGCGTACGGCGCTCATCCTTCACGTGGTCGATCTCTCCGGTGGCTACGAGGATCGCGATCCGATCGTGGATATCGGCGTGATCGACCGCGAGCTTGCGGCCCATGCCGAGGAACTCTCGTCGCGCCCGCAGATCATCATCGGGAACAAGTGCGACATCGAAGGGGCCGCTGAGACCTCAGCGCGTGTCGCTGCATGGTGTGAAGATGCGGGACGTGCGTACTACGAGGTCTCCGCCGTCACCGGTGTCGGTATCGACGGCATGATCCGGGCGATCGCGGAGATCGTTCGCGAGCTTCGCTCGGCAGATATCGAGCCGGAGGAAGGCAGCTTCGAAGCGACGTTCGTGTACGAGCCCCCCACGGAGCGCGTCATCGAGGTCGAGCGTGTGACAGCAGACTCGTATCGTGTGCGCGGCGGTTTCGTCGAGCGCATGGTCATCATGACCGATATGGCGAATGAAGAAGCCGTGGCGTACCTACAGCGACGTCTGGCTCGCGCCGGCGTCGAGCGTGCGCTCGTCGAGGCCGGAGCTGTCGACGGCGACACGGTGACCATCGGGCCGGTATCATTCGACTTCGAAGGACAGGCCGCAGTAGCGCCTGTGGACGCCATCGAGTCGGACGTGGAGGACGAGGTGATCGCCGAGGAGGCGACGCCTCAAGCGCAGGAAGCCGGGGATGAGTAGGCGAACGATCGTCGTCAAGGTGGGGAGCTCCACGGTCACGGGAGCTGATGGGCGCGTTGACCGCGCGTTTCTCGGCATGCTCGTCGATCAGCTGGTCGCCCTTCGTTCTATGGGGTACGCGACCGTACTCGTGACATCAGGCGCGGTCGCGGCGGGATTCGAGGCGCTGGGACTCGACATGAGGCCGAGCGACATGCCGACGCTGCAGGCCGCGGCTGCGATCGGTCAGGTGCGCCTCGTCGAGACGTATGCCGAATTCGCCGCTGCACAGGGAGTGGCGATCGGTCAGGTGCTCTTCACCAGGCACGATGTCGGCCAGCGCCAGCAGTACCTCAATGCGTGCCACACGCTTGAGCGCTTGCTTGACCTCGGCGCTATCCCGGTCGTGAACGAGAACGACACCACGGCCGTAGACGAGATCCGCTTCGGCGACAACGACTACCTCGCCGCGCTCGTCGGCGTGATGGTGCATGCGGAGCTCGTGGTGCTCCTCACCGACATCGAGGGGCTCTACTCGGCGGATCCTCGGAATGATACGTCGGCGCGGCTCGTGGAACGTGTGGAGGAGCTGACCGAGGAGGTCCTCGCCTCGGCAGGCGGGGCCGGCTCGGCGGTGGGCTCAGGCGGCATGGCGACCAAGATCGAAGCCGCCCGGCTGCTCATCGACGCCGGCATCCCGCTCGTCGTGTGTGACGGCCGACGCGACCAGGTCGTGGTTGACGCTGTGAGCGGCAAGCCGGTCGGGACGCTCTTCGCGGGTGGCAAAGCCGCGCTGCGGGGCAGGAAGCTCTGGCTCGCGTATGCGGGACGAACCGCGGGTTCGATCTCGATAGACGATGGCGCGAAGGACGCGCTATGCTTGCGGGGCGGCAGCCTGCTCCCGGCCGGGGTTCTTGACGTGACCGGGAGTTTCGTCGTAGGGGACGCGGTAACGTTGACAGACGCGAGCGGAACCGTGGTCGCCCGGGGTATGGCGGGGATCTCCGCCGAGGACCTTCGCAGGATCAAGGGGATGCGCTCGTCGCAGATCCCGTCGGTGCTACCCGGGTGGGCCGGGCAGGATGTCGTGCATCGCGACCACCTTGTGATCGTCTAGAGCACACGCCGCGTGTGCGGCCAAAATGGGTTCATCGGAAGGGGCTACACATGTCGGAAGTGCTCGCACTCGCACACCGGGCACGCGATGCGGCGAACGCGCTCGCGGCGACCTCGACCGATCAGCGGAATCGCGCACTACTGGCGATGTCGCATGGTCTGGTCGCGCGGCAAGACGAGATCCTCGCTGCGAACGGCCGGGACATGGACGCCGCTCGCGCGAAGAACACCGCGGCCCCGCTGCTGGACCGACTGGAGCTCACGCCGTCGCGGATCAAGTCGATCTCCGAGGCGCTGAAGAGCCTTTCGCTGCTGCCCGATCCGATCGGTGAGGTAACGAGCGGCTCGCGTCTTGCCAACGGCATCTGGCTTCAGCAGATACGCGTTCCCATGGGCGTGGTCGCCATGATCTACGAGGCGCGTCCGAACGTGACAGCTGACGCCGCCGGTCTGTGCATCAAGACAGCGAACGCGGTCATCCTACGGGGTGGCTCGCTTGCGCAGGAGTCGAACCTCGCGATCACCAAGGTGCTTTCCTCGGCAGCTGTTGGCGCCGGGATGCCCGAGGGGTGCATCCAGTCGGTGGAGTCGACCGATCATGCCGCAGCCGAGGAGCTCATGAGCCTGCACGGCAAAATCGATGTGCTCATTCCTCGCGGTGGCGCCAAGCTCATCCAGAGTGTTGTGGAGAACGCGAAGGTTCCGGTCATCGAGACGGGTGTCGGCAACTGCCACGTGTATGTCCACTCGGCGGCGGACCCCAGGATGGCGGAGCGGATCGTCGTGAACGCGAAATGCACTCGTCCCGGCGTCTGCAATGCGGCTGAGTCGCTGCTGATCGATGAGTCGGTGCACGAGATGGTTCTGCCGCGGATCCTCAAGGCGCTCGAGAACGCCGGAGTGATGGTCTACGGCGATGAGAAGACACGGGCGCTCGGCGCGGTCATGCGCATCCAGCCTGCGAGTGAGGACGACTGGGGTACCGAGTACCTCGACATGAAGATATCGTGCAAGGTGGTCAGCGGGCTCGATGAGGCCATTCGGCACATCAATACCTACGGCACGAAGCACAGCGAAGCGATCGTCACGGAGGACTACGCTGCGGCACTGCGCTTCATGAACGAGGTGGACGCGGCAGCGGTCTACGTGAACGCCTCGACCAGGTTCACTGACGGCGGGGAGTTTGGCCTCGGCGCCGAGATCGGCATCTCGACACAGAAGCTTCACGCGCGAGGGCCAATGGGGCTCACTGCGCTGACGACAACCAAGTTCGTAGCGATGGGGAGCGGTCAGATACGCGAGTGAGAAAGCAGCTCAGGCTCGGCATAATGGGCGGCACGTTCGACCCGATCCACTACGGTCATCTCGTGACGGCCGAGGAGGCGCTTGTCCAGTTCAACCTGGACAGGGTCGTCTTCATGCCTACCGGTATCCCTGTGCGCAAGACCCATCGTGCTGTGACATCTGCAGAGCATCGATATCTCATGACGGTGATCGCAACCGCGAGCAACCCGGATTTCGAGGTGTCCCGGCTCGAGATCGACCGACCCGGACCAACCTATACGGTCGAGACGATTCACGCGCTCCGTGACCTGTACGGTCTTCATGCGGACCTGTTCTTCATCACCGGAGCGGACGCCGTCTGGGACATCCTCACATGGAAGGATTCGGCGGAACTCGCCGAAGCGTGCACCTTCATCGCCGCGACGCGTCCCGGCTTCGACCTCGGTCGCTTCTCGGAAGAGCGCGAACGCGGCATCCGGATCGAGACGATGGAGGTCCCCGCGCTCGCGATCTCGTCCACGGATCTCCGCGAGCGATTCGCCGGGCGTCGCCCCGTGCGGTATCTGACACCCGAAGCGGTTGCGGCGTACGCCGAGAAGAACAGCCTCTACTCGGACGGAACGACCAGGTGAGCGCGCTTTGGGATACGGCGCGCGCGGCGCTCACGGAGCGGCTGAGCGAGAGTGGCATACGTCATTCGCTCGCCGTGGCGGAGACAGCTGGTCGACTTGCCGAGGCATACGGCGTGGACATTGAGGACGCCCGACTGGCCGGACTGCTTCACGACTGGTCGAAAGACACCGGTGCGGACGAGCTGCTTGCGGCTGCGGATTTGCTCGGGATTCCCGTTACCGACGTTGATCGCGCGGTTCCGTACCTGCTACACGCGCCCGTGGGTGCGGTAGAGCTGACATCCGTGTTTCCCGGACTGAGTCCCGCGGTGATAGCTGCGGTGGCGGCCCATACCTATGGCACCGAGACGATGGAGCCGCTCGACCTTGTCGTGTACATCGCCGACACGATCGCGCCCGGCAGGTCGCATGAGGGCGTGGAGCTCCTCCGTGCTGCGGCCGGCGTTGTGCCGCTTCAGGAGCTCTTCATGCTGGCGTATGCCAACTCGCTTCGGCACTTGGTTGACTCAAGGCGCCGCATCCATCCGGCGACGGTCGCGCTCTGGAACAAGCTCGTCTCGGAGGATCAGCGATGAGCCGGTCGAAACGGGATCGCGCCCGCCGGGAGCCGCCACTCGAGGCGGAAGAGCATATCGATTCTGACTACCCGCGGCGGCGCACGCATGTTGAGAAGCCGTCCCTGCCGAGCTTCGGGTACCGGGCCTCAAAGCGAAGCTCTAAGGGTGGCAAGCAACTCCGTCGTGCTGCGGCGACTGCACGAATCCGGGCCGAGGTGTCTGAGACTGCAGATGGTGTCGGTCGTGTGGCTGGTACCGGGCTCAAGTACGCAGGGATGGGCCTTGGCGCGATCGTGGTGCTTGTACTCGTCTTCGTACTCGTAGCCACAGGCATCAACGGCGCAGCCCGCTTCCTCGCCAAGCGTCAGGCGGCAGAGGACAACTCACCCGAGGCGGTCAAGGAGCGATCCCGGGGCAACCTGCTGATCATCGGCACAGACGGAACGAGCGGCGCGGACTTCCTCGCCGTGCGGCTCGACGAGAAGGCCGGACAGGTCTTCGGTGTGGCAGTACCCGACGGCGCCTTCATGGAGGTGCCGGGACAAGGGTTCGAGCGCATCGGCGATTCGTTCAAAGCGGGACCGGAAGTCTCGATGGCCGCGATTTCGAATTACCTTACAGTACCGTTCGAGCAGTACGTGGTGGTGAGCAAGGAGGCGTATCAGGCCGCGCTCACCGACCAGTCGATGAAGGGGCTCATGGCCGCAGTCATAGAGACGGACCTCACCGATGCGGACCGCGCCCGCCTCGGCGCCTTCATGGACGGACTGACGAGCGAGAAGGTGGCGCTGGTTCCGCTGCCGGTGAAGCCGATCAACCTCGGACAACAGACGTACTTCGAGCCGCAGCGCGATCAGGTCGCCGACCTGCTCCTGCTGTGGTGGGGAGTGAAGCTCGGATCCGACGAGGGTGTCATCCGGGCGATCATCTACAACGGAGCGGGACGCCCGGGTGTCGCGGGTGAAGTCGCACAGGCGCTTATCTCGGCGGGCGTGCGGGTCGTCGACACGAAGAACGCGGATAGGTTCGACTACAAAGAAACCCTCATCGTTGTTCAAGACGGTGATCTTGAGGGCGGTGCGACCATCAAGGAGATTCTCGGAATCGGCACGGTGGTGGACCAACCGTCCGAGCAAGACGTGGCTGATATCATCGTTATCGTTGGTCAGGACTGGAAGCCCCCGAAAGGATGAGCCCGCTGGAGATCAGAGAGTATGCAATGCTCGCGGCACACGCCGCAGCGGAGAAGAAGGCCGCAGACGTCGTGGTCCTTGATGTCGCGACCTCAATCGTGATCACGGATTATTTCGTCATCGCCTCGGGTTCGACGGATCGCCAGGTGCGTGCGATTGCGGACGAGATCGAGATGCAGCTGAAGGAGGCCGGACTTCGCGCTATCGGTCGTGAGGGCGAGCGCGAGGCCAAGTGGATTCTTCTCGATTTCGGCGATATCGTCGTTCATGTCTTTCAGCCCGATGAGCGTGAGTTCTACCGGCTTGAGAAGCTCTGGAACGATACGGATCGTCTCGCGCTTCCCGCTGAGGTCGTCAACGCATCTCCCATCGCAGACACGGAGAACGACGAGTCGTGACTGACGGTACCAAGCGGGTTCTCGTGACCCTGGCGCTCGTCGGGGTCTGTGTTGTCTGGGGCGGCACCTTCGTTATGGTGAAGGATGCCGTCTCAACGTATCCGCTCTACGGATTTCTCGGCTGGCGGTTCGCCATCGCGGTAGTCGCCTTCCTCGCGTTGTTTCCGGGGACGTTTCGCAGGTTCGCGCCGGGGACCGTCAAGGTTGGCGCGCTCGCAGGCGTCTTCCTGATAGCCGGCTACGTCTTCCAGACCTGGGGGTTGCAGGACACGACCGCATCGAAGGCCGCGTTCATCACAGGCATGTTCGTCGTGATCACGCCGGCGATGCAGGCGATCGTTCTGCGACGTCCGCCACGCGCCACGACTGTTGCGGGCGTGGCGCTGGCGGTGGTCGGTCTGTGGTTGCTGTCCGGAGCGAGCGCCGACGGGTGGACTGCGGGTGACACCCGCGTGCTACTCTGTGCGATCGCGTATTCGGCTCACATGATCGTGCTCGGCGGTCCGGGTCGCAAGCACGACGCGCGCGCGCTCACGCTCGTGCAACTCGGTGTCACGGCTCTCGCGTGTGCTGCTGTCTCACTCGTGTTCGAGCGCCCGTATGTCTGGCCGACCTCAAGTGTCTGGGTCGCGCTTGTGGTAACGGGGGTGCTTGCAAGCGCTGTGGCATTCGCGGTCCAGACATACGCACAGAGGATTCTCTCGCCTGCCAAGACCGCGCTCGTACTCATCATGGAGCCCGTGTTCGGCGGGCTCTTCGGCTGGCTTGCAGGAGACGCGCTCGGGGTTCGAGGGGTGGCCGGCAGCGCGCTCATCCTGAGTGGCATGCTCGTCGCCGAGTTTCTGGGCGGTAGAGGCGGCTCCGGCGAGCACGTCCAGCTGGAGCCATCACTCGAGGGACCTTCCGTTGCGGTCATCGAAAGCGACGCCGAAACGGCGGTCGAATGATGCTGTTGACCATGCGGTTGGTGCTGCTATACTAGCGCTTGCCGTTTTGCGGCACCCAGATGTGGGGCCATAGCTCAGCTGGGAGAGCGCTTGGCTGGCAGCCAAGAGGTCAGGGGTTCGATCCCCCTTGGCTCCACCACTAGAATCGATCAGAAGAGCGGACAGCTGTCCGTTCTTCTTGCTTGTTGCGAGTGGTACTGCAGCGGCTGCCACTAGCGACGCAGCTCGGCCGCGGGTCGCGGAAGCTGCATCTGTCGGCTATCCTGTACACCTGTCTGCAGCCGATTCCACGGAGGTCCGCGTGACCCGTCAGTACGACCCCCATGCAATCGAGGAGAAGTGGCAGGCCGAGTGGGATGCCGCAGGGCTCTACTCGGTGACCGAGGACGTTTCGAAGCCTAAGAAGTACGTGCTCGAGATGTTCCCGTACCCTTCGGGCGACATCCACATGGGACACGTTCGCAACTACTCTATCGGCGACGTTGTGGCCCGCTACTTCACGATGCGCGGCATGAGCGTGCTGCATCCGATCGGGTGGGACGCGTTCGGGCTTCCCGCCGAGAACGCCGCTATCAAGAGCAACTCGCATCCTGCGAAGTGGACGTACGCCAACATCGAGAAGCAGGCCGCGAGTTTCAGACGCATGGGCTTCAGCTACGACTGGGACCGCACGGTCCGCACGTGCGACCCCGAGTACTACCGCTGGGGACAGTGGACGTTCCTGAAGATGTGGGAGCGCGGACTCGTCGAGCGCAAGAGCTCGCCTGTCAACTGGTGCCCGTCGTGCAAGACGGTTCTCGCGAACGAGCAGGTCATCGGCGACGGCGTCTGCTGGCGGTGCAAGAGCGTTGTCGAGAAGCGCGAGCTCGAGCAGTACTTCCTCAAGATCACCGAGTACGCCCAGGAGCTCCTCGACGACCTCGACGAGCTGCCGGGCTGGCCTGATCGCGTCAAGGCGATGCAGGCGAACTGGATCGGCCGGAGCGAAGGCGCTGAAGTCGACTTCACGCTCTGCGATGAGACCGGCGAGGCATGCGACACGACGATCACGGTCTTCACGACGCGTCCGGACACGCTCTTCGGCTGCAGCTTCTTCCTGCTTGCGCCTGAGCATCCGCTCGTGAAGGAGTTCGTTATCGGCACCGAGTACGAGGCCGCTGTGATGGACGTTGTGGCCGTCGCCGGGAAGGAATCGGCGATCGATCGCTCCTCGGCGGAGAAGGAGAAGCGCGGCGCCTTCACCGGCCGGTACGTGATCAACCCGGTCAACGGCGAGAAGGTGCCGGTCTGGGTGAGCGATTACGTGCTCATGGAGTACGGCACCGGCGCGGTCATGGCCGTGCCGAGTGGCGACCAGCGTGACTTCGACTTCGCGCGCAAGTACGGCCTCCCGATTCCGCCTGTCGTGGTAGCCGAGGACGACGCGCTCTTCGCGCATCTCTCGGACGTGTCCGAGCGCGTGCTTGCCGACGTACCGTGGGAGATCGCGTTCGCGGGCGACGGCGTGATGGTGCAGTCGGGCGAGTTCACCGGCATGCGCGGCGGCAAGGGTAGTGAGGGGATGAAAGCTGTCACCTCGTGGCTCGCCGACCGTGGCCTGGGTCGCTTCAGCATCAACTTCCGGCTGCGCGACTGGCTTATCAGCCGTCAGCGGTATTGGGGCAATCCGATTCCGGCGATCCACTGCCCGGCATGCGGTCTCGTGCCCGTGCCCGAAGCCGACCTACCGGTGCTGTTGCCGATGGACGTGGACGTCACCCGCGGCGAGACGCTTGCAGACCACCCCGAGTTCTACGAGACCACCTGTCCGACGTGCGGCGGCGCTGCCCGGCGCGAGACCGACACGATGGACACGTTCACCTGTTCGAGCTGGTATTACCTGCGCTACTGCGACGCGCGCAATGACGGTGCGATCTGGGATCGGAGTGCCCCAATACCGCTGACGGCTGATAAGCCAGTCGCGCAGCCGGAAGTTGATGCTGAAGCGACCCAGGCCACGGTCGGCGAGCCACGAGGTGACAGCTT
>CAKMKD010000022.1 GCA_927439865.1 uncultured Coriobacteriia bacterium
TCGCGTTCACGATCGCTGCAACGATCGCTTCAGTCGCCTTCGGCGTCCTTGGTATGCGCGAGTCGGCACGGCTGAACAGAACGTAGGTGTAAATGTAGGTGGATGACGACGAGAACGTCACCGAGGCCTCCCGGTCCCTCCAACGAGCGTGTTGCTCAACCGCATGCGGCACTCATCGATGATAGCGGTATATCTGCGACACGCCTAGACCGAACGGACTGCGGTTCTAGCTGACCTGCTCGAGCATCAGCGCAACGTCGGCCTTCGCGACTTTTGTGCCACCGTGACCCGTGACGGTCTGGAGAGCTTGGACCACGATCGCGTCATATACTCGGCCGCTGCCGCTTCGCAGCTCTGCAATCGCCGCACTCTGCGTCATCGCAGGCCGATGCGGACGGTTGCTGATCATCGCGTTGTACGCATCGCACACTGCGATGATGCGTGCGAGCAGCGGAATGCGGTCTCCGCGGATTCCGTTGGGGTAGCCGGATCCGTCCATGCGCTCGTGATGTGCGAGCACCGCTTGCTGGATCTGGTCGTTGAACCGGGCGGTACGCACGATCCGAGAGCCTGCGACCGGGTGACGCTTTACGAGCAGTTCTTCCTCGGCGGTGAGCGGGCGTCGTGCCGAGAGGATGTCGAGCGGTACCTCGAGCATGCCCACATCGTGGAGGATCGCGGAGAGCTTCAGGTCGGCGACGTCTCTGGCATCGAGTCCGAGCGCCACACCGACGCTGGTGGAGAGGTCTGCCACGCGGTTCGAGTGGTTGACGTAGTCCGGCTGGCGGAGCTCGACGAGGTTGGAGAGCGCCATGAGGGTTCCCTGGAGCTGTTCGCGCACCTCGTCGAGGAGAACGCGGTTCTCAAGGCTCATCTCAAGGATGCGTGCGACGAGTTGTAGTCCTTCGAGCTGATCGTTGGTGAACTCGCCCGTCTGCCTCCACAAGCAGCACACGCGGTCGAGTCGGCCCTTCACGCGCAGCGGCACTGCGATTGCCGCCGAGCCGCTCCCGGATGCGCTTACTGTCAGGGGTTCACCGGCGCGTACGGCGTTGAGCGCGACGTGCATGATGGCGCGCTGGGCGTCACCGCGTGGCACGGAGTCGGGCGAGAACATCCGGACATCGTCACCAACGACTGCCGCTGCATCTGCGCCGAAGTAGGCGACCGACTCCTCGAGAACGCGGTCGATGCCGTTATCGTGAGTGAGGGAGGCCATGATCTCGGCAGTGCGATGAGCGAACGAAAGCCGATCGTACGCGCCCTGCAGCTCCGTGCGGGCCGACTCAAGGTCGTCGTGTATGGCAACGAGCTCGTGCCGCAGCCTGCCGTGCTGGTCCGCCATGTAGAGAATCACCATGAGCAGCAAGCCAGGGAAGACCACCCTGACGATGTCGTTGCGCAGCAGCCAGATGTTCGCCAGGTCAAGGCGTGCCAGCGCCGAGAAGGCGAGGACGCCAGTGAGGGCGATCAGTACGAGAATGACAATGTAGGACAGCAAGTTCAGCTGACCCTCGCGCTTCATTACTCTACTCAGTTGGTGATCCATTGCCCTGTGCCCCCTTATACCCGCCGATCCCGTCACTTTTCCTATCGGTTTCTGCATGACGAAAGGTTACTAGAAAGCGACGAACGGTAGTAGTCAACTATTGGAGAGTTCTTAAGGTAGAATAACGATGATGAACGGCACTCCCTCGCAGATGCCGAATTCCCACGGTCTCGGCAGGTCAGGTCACGTATACTGCTGCTATGGACGCCGAGATCAAGCTCCCCAAGCCGCTGCCCGAAGACGTCGTCGTGCACCTGACGAACGTCGCCTGCAACCTACAGCTGGTGGCGGACCTGGGCTATGGCGATGTTGCCCTCGCCGTGGCAGACGCAGGGTCGCTGAGGGTTGTGGCCGACGCCCGTCCCATGACAGCAGTGGCGGCAGTTGTTACTTCACGCGTAGGGCAGTTGCTTTCCCGCGATGACGAGCCGGAAGCATACGCCGCATTCGAGGGCGGAACGGCGGTCTTCGGCGAACGTCGTCGCTCGACCCGGGGCATCTCGTACTCCACCTCGGCTCGCCCGATAGGACCCCTGGCAGTGCCGTACGGTGTCGTCATCCGCGACGTCGCGCAGCAGGTGCTTGAGGCGCCCGGCAAGATGGAGCTCGCGTTCATGGCGCTGGCCGCGCACGTGTTCGAGATCCTGGAGCGTCAGCCGCTTATGGACGTCGACACCGGTGAGCCGTTCTCCACGTATCGCCGAGCGGGTGACGGCGTCATGGAAGTCGACGCTGCCGACGTTGTCACGTACGCGAGCCCGAACGCGGTCAACATCATGCGTCTTGCTGGCGTTGAGGGTGGCGTCATCGGCAGAAGCGCCGCAACACTGCCCGGCGGGTCGACCGCTATCAAACCTGTCGTGCGCGGTCCCGGAGCCCGGGCGGTGACGATCGAAGCTGCCGAGCGCTCGCTGCTGTATCGCACGATCGGCTTCGCACCCGGCGCGCTCGTGCTCGTCGAGGACGTCACTGACGTCACGCGGCGTGAGCAGGAGTTGCGCGTCAAAGAGGCCACCATTCGCGAGGTTCACCATCGCGTGAAGAACAACCTGCAGACGATTGCTTCTCTGCTACGCATCCAGGCGCGCCGCACCGGCAGCGACGAGGCCGCCCGCGCACTTGCCGAGGCGGTCGAACGCGTGTCATCGATGGCGGTCGTGCACGAGATGCTCGCGGCTTCCACCGAGGAGTACGTCGACTTCTCGGCAGCGGCACGCACGGTCGTGGATATGGTGCGGCAGAGCGTCGCTCACAGCGGCTCGGACGTCACAGTGCGAGTCGACGGTGAGACCGGACTCGTGCCGGCCGCTGTTGCCACATCGCTCGCGCTCGTGTGCGCGGAGCTCGTGCACAACGCGATCGAGCACGGCATCGCCGAGCGCCCAAGCGGCGCGGTCTCGGTGAGCATGCGACGGCTCCCCGGCGAGTTGCACCTCGTTGTGCGCGACGACGGGGGCGGGCTACCGGCATCCTTCGATCTGGAGTCCTCGGCGAATCTCGGGCTGGCGATCGTCAAGACCGTCGTAACCGACGACCTTCGCGGTACGCTCGCGTTCTCAACCGCGCGCGGAACGACCGTGACCATCCGTGTGCCCATTCCTGATCGTACCGAGGAGCTGTGACTCGCCAATGCGCGTGCTGATTGCCGAAGACGAAGCCATCATCCGCATGGACCTGCGCGAGATGCTGACCGAGGAGGGCCACGAGGTCGTCGGCGAAGCCCGCGACGGTGCCGAGGCGGTCACGCTCGCGCGGAAGCTGACACCTGACGTGATCTTCATGGACGTGAAGATGCCCGGCATGGACGGCATCGAGGCAGCCGGCGTGCTCGCCGCCGAGCGGGTCGCGCCGATCGTGATGGTCACCGCGTTCTCGCAATCCTCCTACGTTGAGCAGGCGGCTTCGGCAGGCGCGATGGCGTACCTCGTCAAGCCGTTCACCAAGCGCGACATCCTCCCGGCGATGCACGTCGCCGTCTCCCGATTCGCCGAGACCAGCGCGCTCGAAACCGAAGTGAGCGATCTTTCCGAGCGCCTCGAGACCCGCAAGGTGCTCGACCGCGCAAAAGGCGTGCTGATGGCGAAGGGGATGAGCGAGCCCGAGGCGTTCAAGCGACTTCAGCGCCTCGCGATGGACAAGCGCCGGTCGCTCAAAGCAATCGCCGAGGCAGTCATCCTCGCAAGCGAAGCCGAGAAGTAGGCGTGTCCACAGGCGTCGCGCTCTTTGCGCGCACCTTCGTCATCGGCATACTCGTGGCGGCGCCTGTCGGCGCGATGGGCCTGCTATGCATCCAGCGCACCC
>CAKMKD010000023.1 GCA_927439865.1 uncultured Coriobacteriia bacterium
GCCGGCGACCGCGTACGCGAGCGGTTCGACGCCGTGCTCGTCGACGAGTATCAGGACACGAACGCGCTGCAGGCCGACATCGTGGCGATGCTCAGGCCAGACGGCACCAGTGTCACCGCTGTTGGCGACGACGCACAGGCGATCTACTCCTTCCGCGCTGCCACTATCAGGAACATCCTCGAGTTCCCCGAGCGCTTCCCTGGCGCCACCGTCCTCACCCTCGAGCAGAACTACCGCAGCACGCAGCCGGTGCTCGATGCCACGAACGCGATCATCGCCGCGGCGCCCGAGCGCTTCGACAAGGCACTCTGGACCGAACGCGAAGGCGGCGCGCGGCCCGCGCTCGTCACATGCCGAGACGAGGTAGAGCAGACCGATTACGTCATCGAGCGCATCCTCGGCCATCGCGAGGAAGGGCTTGAGCTCAAGCGTCAGGCGGTACTGTTCCGCGCGGCGCACCACTCGGCGGCGCTCGAGCTTGAGCTGTCGCGCCGCAACATCCCCTTCTACAAGTACGGCGGGCTCAAGTTCGTGGAGATGGCGCACGTGAAGGACTTGAGCAGCTTCCTACGCCTCGCCGAGAACCCGCTCGACTCGATGGCGGGTTTGCGCGTGCTGCAGCTCATCCCGGGCATCGGACCTCGCACCGCAAGCGAGCTGATGGCGTCGCTTGCCGAGAGTGGCGGCGACTTCGACTCGTGGGTCGCGTGGCGGGCACCGGAAGCGGCCGCGAGCGTGTGGCCCGACTTCGTCGCGCTCATGCGCAACCTCACGCACGCTCCGTCAGGCGACGTCTCAGCGCAATTGTACGCAGCGCGCACCTTCTACGCGCCGCTTGCCGAGACCCGCTACGACAACGCGACGGCGCGCCTCGCCGATCTCGAGCAGGTTGAGCGCCTCGGCTCGCGCTTCCCGGACCGCACGCGCTTTCTCGCCGAGATGACGCTCGACGCCCCGAACTGGACCGGGGATTTCGCGCAGCCACCCACGCTCGACGAGGACTACCTCATCCTGTCGACGATCCACTCGGCAAAGGGACTTGAGTGGGATGCTGTCTACGTGATTCACGCGGCCGACGGCAACATCCCCGCAGATCTCGCGTGCGGCTCTCCCGAGGAGATCGAGGAGGAGAGGCGGCTCTTCTATGTTGCCTGCACGCGAGCGAAGGAGCACCTCTACGTGACGCACCCGCTCCGCTACTACGCGGCGGGGCGGGGGTTCTCGGACAGCTACGGCTATGCGCAACGGACGCGCTTCATCCCCGACGCGCTCAGGCCGCTCTTCGCTGAGACGCAGGCCAGCCCGGATGGCGAGCACGACGAGAGCCGGGGCGGCGGCGCGGTGACCACGACCGCGAGCATACGCGCGGGTGTTGCCTCGATGTGGGGTTAGCGGCGCGCGTCGGCCAGATCGAGGATCTTCGCGCTCGCTTCAAGGCAGCTCACGTGGTAGAACGCCTCCTCGAGCGTGGCGCCCTTCGCGAACGGCCCGTGCGTCTTGAGCACCGCGACCTTCTTCTCGGCCAGCGCCGCCGAAAGGACCGCGGCTGCTTCTGCCGAGGCGATCGTCTGCTCGGCGCTCACGACCGGTACGTCGCCGAGAATCGCGCGGCTCTCGGAATCGAGCGCGACGATAACGTCGCTGACGAGCGAGCGGTGGATGGTGTGCACCGTGTGCGCGTGGACGATCGCGTGCGCGTCGGTAGCAAGGTAGATAGCGCGATGCACGACGAGCTCGCGGCTGCACTCCGCGTCCTCTGCGCACGCGTCGATGCCGGTCTCAAGGATGTCGGCACGTGTGAGGCGCCCGAGCATCGAGCCGCTGCGGGTGATCAGGATGCGGTCGCCCACCCGCACGCTCATGTTGCCACCGTGACTCGAGATCGCGCCGGTCAGGAACAGGTCGCGTCCGGTGTCGCGAAAGGACGCGAAGAGGTCGTCGGAGATCATGATCACCGGGCAAGCACCATCGCCAGGTCGTAGATGTGGCGCTTCATCTCGTGGTTGTGACCGTAGCAGTCCGCAAGGTTCACGAGGGCCATATCGGCGTTCTGCAGACACACAGCCTTTCCGCTCTCGCCTGCGAGCAGCGCCTCAACTGCGGCTGCGCCCATTCGGCTCGCGAGCGTTCTGTCGAACGCCGAGGGTGAACCGCCGCGCTGGATGTGGCCGAGCACGACTGCGCGCACCTGGTGTCCGCATGAGCGGGTGAGGTCCTCGGCAAGCCCGAAGGCATGTGCTGCACCCTCCGAGACGACGATGATGGTGTGCTTCTTGCCACGCGCGGTACCCTGAGCCACCGAGTCGCAGATGTCCTCAAGCCGCCACGGGACTTCCGGGACGAGTATGCAGTCTGCGCCCGCGGCAAGCCCGGAATAGAGCGCGAGCATCCCGCACGATCGGCCCATGACCTCGATGATGAACGTGCGCTCATGACTCGATGCTGTGTCGCGTACCTTCGAGGTGGCGTCGCAGATGGTGTTCTGTGCAGTATCGAAGCCGATCGTGGTGTCCGTGGCATCGATGTCGTTGTCGATGGTCCCCGGCGCGCCGATGATCTTCACTCCGCGCGCGTGGAGCTCCTCGGCTGCACGGTACGTGCCGTCACCGCCGATAACCACCAGCCCCGTGATGCCGTGTTCTTCAAGCCGGTCAACCGCTAGAGCAAGCCCTTCGTCGCTGAACATGCGCTCGGAGCGTGACGTGCCGATGAATGTGCCGCCCCTGTCGAGGATGCCGCCGACGCTGCCAAGCTCCATCGGCAGGAAGTCCCCGTCGAGCAGCCCCTCGTAGCCGTGGCGGATAGCGACAGCCTCGGCTCCACGCGCCATGGCGGTGCGCACGACCGAGCGGATGGCGGCGTTCATACCCGGCGCGTCGCCCCCGCTGGTAAGTACCGCGATGCGAGCTGTTCCGGTCATGACCTACTCCCCCTCTGTGAACACCCCGATGGCCGAAATCCTTTGGAAGCGCTTCTCAACAAGCTCTCCTGTATCTTGCCCACAAAGCGAGTCGAGCGCCGAGGCAATCGCTCGCTCGACCGCCGCGTACACGGCGTCGGGCTCGCGGTGCGCTCCCCCGAGCGGCTCGGGGATGATCTCATCAGCGATGCCGAGACGCACAAGATCAGCTGCGGTCATCTGCAGACACGCCGAGGTCTCGGGTGCGCGGGACGCGTCCTTGTAGAGGATCGACGCGCACGCCTCGGGACTGATCACCGAGTAGTACGCGTTCTCCAGCATGA
>CAKMKD010000024.1 GCA_927439865.1 uncultured Coriobacteriia bacterium
AGCGGCGATGTCTGGTCGGCCGCGTTCCAGCCCTCGCTCGCCAAGCCGGATGAGTATCACGTGACCTTCTCGGCGGACAAGGCCGAGTACCACCGAGTGGACAACGACATCGAGACGCACACCGAAGTCGTCGTCTCGCCTGAAGAACTCGCGCCACTCAAGCGCGCCGAGGAAGCGGATGCTCGTGATTGCGTTCGCAACCGAGACCTGGTCCGCTGCCTGCGACTGATGTTCGGCAAGTGTGAGCTGTTCGAACGACTCGGCGTGTTGGTGAACCATGGCTTCAAGCCACGCGATTGCGGGCTCCACGACCGGGTCCTGGTCCTGCAGTCGCCCGGCCATCCGGATGAGGAACGTCGGGCTTGCCGTGGTGGTCGTCCGCGCCATCCGCTCGACGACGGCCGCGACGTTGCCGTCACGCTGCTGCGCAGCTTCGAGGATCGCGTTCGCCCAGGTGTCCGCGGCCACGCTCGCTTCATGTGATGACAGCACCCGACGCGAGAGTCGGCGGAGGTTTTCCACGAGTGTGATGCGGAGCATGATCGGCACAGCCCAGACCTCGCCGATCGTCAGTGGAGCGACGTCCTGGAATGCCATGATGAAGCGCTCGAGATGCTCGCGGTCGAGCCGTGCATCGGTGGCAGTTACGAGGCATGCGACTGCTTCGAAGATCCTCGGGTAATCCCGCAGCTCGCCTTCGAGCAGTCGCGGCAGCTCAGAGCCGTAGTCGTCAGGGAGATCGTCCTGAACCGTGTGGATCTGCTCTTCGATCAAGTAGAAGTTGTCGAGCAGCCATTCGGCAGACACCGAGACCGGCACCTGCGTGCGGACGGCCGTGGCGAGGGCCGCGTACACGGCGGCAAGGGAGTCTCCGGCACGCTCAAGGAGCGGGAGCAGGGGTGTTGCCCGCAGAGACTCAGATGGGGCCGACTTCTGCGCGGCCGCCAACTCACGCGCCGCAGCAGCCAGCCGCTCGGCGCTCAGCAACTCTCCGCGAAGCGGATCGTCGTCCGAGGGAATACTCCAGTGGTAGTGCGAAGCGTCCGTTTGTGCCATGTCCACGCTCTCGGTTCGGCGTCCGGCCCCCCGTGCGGCTGCGCGCTACCAGGAAGGTTCCCAAATAATCATTGTGCCACGAAACACGCTCCAAAAAGCCTCTTCCCACGGCACGGTGCTTGCTGCATGATACCTGGCAGGGTATAACTGCCCTATCCGAGGAGGTTCACGTGCATCTGCTGAAACACAGAAGGAACCGCGCACTTGGCGTGCTTGCTGCGGTACTGGTCATGTCGGCGTTGGTGGTGGCGGGTTGCAGCACTTCGCTGCCGACTGCAGGAAACGTAGACAACAAGGCCGCGAAGTCCCTTGAGGACAAGGGAGTGCGCATCATCGATGTGCGGACCGTCGCCGAGTTCGAGGCCGGCCACATTCCTGATGCTGAGAACGTACCGCTGGACCAGCTCGCCGACGCGATGGGTTCGTGGAAGCCAGCCGACCCGATACTCGTCTACTGTGCGACGGGTTCCCGGTCTGTCGAAGCGATGCGCATGCTGGTTGCGGCGGGGTTCACGTCGGTCTTCAACTTGCGGGACGGCATCGTAGCGTGGGACGGCGATATATCGGCCGGCCCCGGCGGCGCCGTGGCGGGCTCACTGCCACCCGTCGCGAGCGGCCTTCCCGTGCTCTACGAGTTCTACACCGATTGGTGACCTGCGTGCCAGACGATGAAGCCCGTGGTCGACGGGCTCAAGAAGGAGTACGAGGGTAAGGTCGAGTTCAGGCTCTACGACGTCGAGAAGGACGCCGAAGGGGCAAAGCTCGCCAAGCAGCTTGGCGCGAAGTTCGTGCCGACGTTCGAATTCGTGAACTCCGATGGAACCATCGCTAAGGAGATCATCGGCGAGGTGAGCGAGGCGCAGCTTCGCGAGCAACTGGACGCGCTCAAGTAGCGTTCATCACTCATTATCAACCTGTCACCGGCGGGAAGGCACCATTCACCCGCCGGTGATGCGTTTCCGTGTCCGAACGTCACTGCGCGGGTATAGAGAGAGTGCCGGAGGACGTCCGGATCTCCGGATTTCGATGGGCGCATCGGAGGTGAGCACACTCTGACCGAGGATGACCGCTCAAGTTCGGCCGGGGTGGCAGAGGAAGATTCCCGCACAACAGTGGGACATCGGGCATAAGCCTCTGTAGATTCCGGGAGTGCGGCCAAGAGGGACCACTCACTTGGCCAAGGATCTCCCAAGGATAGCCCTTTGGAGGGGCGACTCGGGCGGTGCGAAGGCCGCTCCGGCGTACGGAAAGCCCACAAGGGCGGCTGCACGCGCAGCCGCCCTTGTTTCGCGTTCTAGACAGCCTCTGCGTAGCGCCGGTGTCGGTTGTGGTGGATACTGAACACGCCATATGCGATTGGAAGGCGCTCACGTATGCCGCAGCGTGATGAGATCAGACAGACTCGACGGTTGCTTACCTGGCTGTTTGTTGGTCTGTTCGGTGTGATTCTTCTTGCCGCTTACTGGTCGTACCAGGGCTACGCGGACGCACAGCGCGAAGCAGTTGGGGCGCACCTCGAGGCCGTCGCGAGTCTCAAGACGCAGGAAATCTCGTCGTGGCGTGCGGAGCGAATTTCCGATGCAGAGGCATTCAGAAGCAGCCCCGGGTTCTCATCTCTAGTGCAGAGGGTGCTCGATGAGGGCCCCAACGGGACATCAGCCGCCTCTCTTACCGCATGGTTTGAGAGCATTCGGGAGGCCCGCGGGTACACCCGCATCTCGCTTATCAACCCATCCGGTTCGCGCGTTATGTCCTCGCCGCCGGCCTCGGCCACGCTGGACGTCGGACTCCGCGCCGAGGTCGAGAATGCGGTTGAGAGTGGCCGTATCGCAGTGGCGGACTTCCATCGCGACACTGTGGGCGCCGACGGCGTTCATCTGTCTGTGGTCGTCCCGATCGTTGACGAGAATGACCCGGGCGTTGTCATAGCCGTACTGGCGATGAGGGTCGACCCGAACGAGCACCTCTACCCATACATACAGCAGTGGCCTGGTACCGAGAAAACGGCGGAGACGCTCCTTGTTAGACGTGATGGCACGGATGCGCTCTTTCTGAACGAGCTCAAGTACCGGAAGGGAACCGCACTCAACCTGCGGATTCCACTCTCCGAAACGAACGTGCCTGCGGTGCAGGCAGCGCTCGGCGCCACGGGGTCCATGGAGGGCATCGATTACCGCGGCACCCCGGTTGTAGCGGCCACAGAGCAGGTGCCCGACTCGCCATGGAGCGTCGTCGCCCGCATCGATGCGTCTGAAGTCTACGCGCCTATCCGCGCACGACTCATGTTGACCATCTTCCTGGTGGTCGGCGCCCTCGCCTCGGGGCTGCTCGGCCTGCTGCTCGTACTCCGGTTGCAGGCAGCGCGTCTTTACCGCGACCAGTATGAAGCCGAGGCCGAACGTTCCTGGCTTGCCAACGCAATCGACTGCAGCCTCAACGAAGTCTACGTGTTCGACGCAGAGTCGCTTGCCTTTGAGTATCTCAACCGTGGTGCATTGGCCAACGTGGGCTACTCGATGACGGAACTCGCTACGATGACGCCTGTCGACATCAAGCCCGAGTACACCGAGGAGTCGTTCCGGGAGCTTGTCGGGACGCTGCTCGATGGAACGCGAGATCTCCTGGTACTTGAGACGAACCACCGCCGCAAGGACGGGACGACGTACCCTGTGGAGATACATCTGCAGCTCACGGAGCGCGGAGGAAAGCGCGTCTTCCTGGCGCTCATCAGCGATATCACGGTGCGGCGAGCAGCGGAGACCGAGCTGGAGCAACACCGCCAGCACCTCGAGTTCCTTGTTCAGGAGCGTACGGAGGAACTCCAGGCTGCCAACGAGGAGCTTGCCGCCACCAATGAGGAGCTGCATTCGTCGATGGAGGAACTCGCCTCCATCAACGAGGAGTTCGAAGCCTCTAACGAGGAGCTTCAGTCGCTCTATCTTGAGTCATCAGAGTCCGCCAAGGAGCTTGCCCGGCTGAACGAAGAGCTCGCGCTCGCCGACAGCGCCAAGAGCGACTTTCTCGCAAGCATGAGCCACGAACTCAGGACGCCGCTGAACTCGATCATCGGCTTCTCGGACATCATGCTTCAGGGGCTTGCGGGAGAGCTGAACGCCGAGCAGCGGCGGCAGCTGGAGATGGTGAACAACTCAGGGAAGCATCTTCTGGCCCTCATCAATGACGTGTTGGATCTCTCGAAAGTCGAGTCGGGAAGCATGGTGTCCGAGGCCGAGCGGTTCGATCTGTGCGCAGAGGCGAATGCCATTGTCGAGAGCGTTCGACCGCAGGCCGATGCCCTGAGTCTGAAGCTCACGTGCGCCAGCACCCACGAGGCCATTGAAGTCGTCTCAGACAGCCGCCTGGTGAGACAGGTCATGTTCAACCTGTTGAGCAATGCGATCAAGTTCACGCATGACGGTTCAGTTGAGGTGAGGGTCTCTCGAGCAGAGGGCGGCGGCGTGGATGTAGCTGTTGCTGACACCGGGCCGGGAATCGCCAGCGCCGACCTGGATAAGATCTTCGACAGGTTCACCCAGGTCCACGTGCATGACGACCGACCGGAGGGAACCGGACTCGGCCTCGCCATCTCGTGGCGGCTTGCGGAACTGCTTGGTGGGACACTGTCGGTCGAGAGCGTCGTGGGCGAGGGCTCGACCTTCACATTCTCGCTTCCAGCGTCTGCGGTGGTGTGAAGCTCGCGCGCGTCTCGGCGGTTCACGAATGCACGAGTGGTGCTATACTCTTGCGCTGCGGGGACGTAGCTCAGCTGGGAGAGCGCGGGCTTTGCAAGCCTGAGGTCGAGGGTTCGAGCCCCTTCGTCTCCACCATAGCAACACACGAGGCCAGAGGCGATTTCGCTTCTGGCCTCTGCGTTGCGCGCAAGACTTCTTGCTAGGATAGAGCACTCGAGGAAGAGGCTCCGTGAGCGATAAAGATACCGTAGTGGCTGAAGCGCCGCCGAGCAACCGCACGCCCCGTTGGCTGCTGCTTGGTATCGGGTGGCTGTGCGTCGGTCTCGGCTTCGTCGGCGTGTTTGTCCCGGGGATGCCAACCACGCCACTCCTACTCATCGCGGCATGGTGCTTCTACCGAAGCAGCGAAAAGGCGCACGCCTGGCTTCTCGGGCATCGTCTGCTGGGTCCGTTCGTTCGCGACTTCCTCTCGGGAAAAGGAATACCGCTCCGCTCGAAAAGGATCGTCCTTACCACGATATGGGTGATGTGTGGCTCATCCGTGACATTCTTCATTGATCCGGTCTGGGCGAAGATGCTTGTGTTACTGTGCGCCGTAATCGGTACTGCCGTAATTCTGCGGGTGCCCACGCGGCGGTCCGATTCGGAAGAGATGCGCGTCGCCATCATCGAGCACGCACCGTTTGAACGAGCGGCCGCGATCGGTGAGTGGGCCCGCGCGCGGGGGCACGAGGTGCGACGCGTGGACGCTATTGTCGGCGAGTTCCCCGCTCCCGGGGAGTACGACTTCCTCGTGGTGATGGGCGGGCCGATGAGCGCGAACGACGATGCGTCGCTCGGCTGGCTTGCTGCCGAGAAGCGCGCGGTGCGCGAGGGGATCGACGCCGGCAAGCGCGTGCTCGGCGTATGCCTCGGCGCGCAGATCGTCGCGAGCGTTCTGGGCGCGACGGTGGCCCGCAACGCCGAGCCGGAGATCGGGTGGTTTCCGGTGACGCTCACGCCTGCTGGCCGAGCATCGCGTGTGTTCGGCGCGCTCCCGGAGTCGTTCGTGGCCGGCCACTGGCACGGCGAGACGTTCGGGATCCCGGACGGCGCCGTGGCGACCGCGACGAGCGAGGCGTGTGCGAACCAGGCGTTCGAGTTCGACGGGGGTCGTGTCCTCGGCGTGCAGTTCCATCTGGAGTGGCTTGCCGAGGATGCCGAGTCGCTCGTGGAGAACTGCGGCGCCGACCTGGTGCCCTCCAGTCACGTCGTCAACGCCGAGGAGTTCCTTGAAGGCGAACGGGTCCATGGGGAGCAGTGCAGGGCGATTCTCAATTCCCTCCTCGACGCGGCCGCGCTCTTCAGGTAGAACAGGATTCGAACTATCGCCAGATACGGGCTTCGGGATGTCGAGGGGAACCATGGGCAGCATCGTTCAGGTCACCGACCTGGTGAAGCGCTTCGGCGATTTCACTGCGGTAGACGGCGTGTCGTTCGAGATCGAGGAAGGCGAGGTCTTCGGGCTGCTCGGCCCGAACGGCGCTGGCAAGACAACTACTATCTCGATGATCTCGTGCTTGCTTGATCCCGATGGCGGTGACGTCACGGTCAGCGGGCACGCCGTGCGCACGGCCGCCACCGCCGTGAAGCGCGAGCTGGGCGTTGTGCCGCAGGAGATCGCGCTCTACCCCACACTCTCCGCTGCCGAGAACCTCGCGTTCTGGGCGCGCATGTACGGGCTTTCCGGCGCGGCGCTCAAGGATGCTGTGAGCGAGGCGCTCATCCTCGCCGGGCTTGAGGATCGCTCGAAGGAGCGCGTTGAGAAGTATTCGGGCGGCATGAAGCGGCGCATCAACATAGCGGCCGGCATCCTGCACAGGCCCCGCGTGCTACTCATGGATGAGCCCACCGTGGGAATCGATCCGCAATCACGCAACCACATACTCCAGACGGTGAAGGATCTCAATCGCCGGAGCATGACGGTGCTCTACACGAGTCACTACATGGAGGAAGTCGAGTTTCTCTGCGACAGAATCGCCATCATGGACCACGGCAAGATCATCGCGATGGGCACGCTGAACGAGTTGCGCGCAGTGGTCGGCGGCATGGATGTCGTGGACGTGAAGGTCGAGCACGTGAGCGACCAGGTGCTCGAGCGGGTCCGCGCGATCGCAGGTGTGGAGCGTGTCGATCGCACCGACGAGGCGCTGCAAGTGCTCACGCCCGGCAGCGGCTCTATCCTCGGCAAGCTTGTGGCAACGCTCGAGTCCGAGGGCTCGCACGTAACGTCGATCGCGGTGACCGAGCCGAACCTCGAGAGTGTGTTCCTGCACCTCACCGGCAAGAGCCTCAGGGACTGACGTGCGCACTCTCTTCACCATTGCCGGCAAAGACGCCACGGTCATCACCCGGGACCGGGTGGCGTTGCTTGTCATGCTCGCGATGCCGGTTGCGCTCATCTTCATCCTGGGGTCTGCACTCGGCAGTATCGGGCAGGGCGACTCGCTCGACATCGACGTTGCCATCGTGAATGAGGACGCAGGCGACACGGGCGCTCGCTTCGTCGAGGGCCTCACCGGGTCACCCGAGATCGACGAGCTCTTCAACATCGACGTCCGGGATGACGCGGAGGCGGTGCGCGCCGATGTTGAGCGCGGCGAGCTGACGGCGGCACTCATCATCCCCGCCGACCTATCCGAGAAGATCACCGCCGGCGAACCGGTCGGCCTTGAGGTGCTTCAGGACCCCGGTTCGAAGATCGCCGGCGGCATCTGGGCGAGCGTGGTGCGCGCAGGCGTGGCGAACGCCTCGGCGCAGATCATCGCGATCCACACCATTCAGGAGGAACTCTCCGGTGCTCCCGGTGCGCCCACCGGACCGCCTGGTGCAACGCCGGGTGCCCCGCCGCAGCTGCCGCCGATGACCTTCGACGCCGTCGCGGTACGCGAGATCGAGGCCGAGATAGACACGCGCATCTCGATGATCTCGTACTACTCGGCAGGGATGACCGGGATGTTCCTGCTCTTCGGCAGCATGTTCGGCGCGTTCTCTTTCGTGGCGGAGCGCCGTGAGCAGACGCTTGCGCGTTTGATGCGCACACCGGCGACCAAGCTCTCGATCGTGGGCGGCAAGGCCATTGGCGTGTTCGGAATCGGCATCGCCCAGTTCGCTGTGTTGTACATGGGAACCCGACTTCTCTTCGGCGTCGACTGGGGTCAGAGCGTCGCCGCCTCCGTCATGCTCGGCGCCGCCGAGGCGATCGCGGCCGCAGGTCTTGCGATGACGCTCGCGGCCCTCGGCAAGACGGAGCGCTCTGTTGGTGGCATTGCGCCAGCGGCAATCATGCTCTTCGCGGCGACCGGGGGCTCCATGGTGCCTACCGAGCAGCTGCCGAAGTTTCTGCTGCCGGTGCAGGTCATCTCGCCGGTGTACTGGACCGTT
>CAKMKD010000025.1 GCA_927439865.1 uncultured Coriobacteriia bacterium
GCGGCGGCGTGACCGCGGAACAGCGGCTGACTAACGATGTGACGCGGGCGTAGTAGCGTTGCCCTGGATGAGTAGTCGGGATGCTAGTCCCGCAGTCGGTCCCAAGGCTCGATGCCCTCCATGACCCGCCAGATGAGCGAGCACTTTCGCCCGTCGACCTTGGAGCCTGGCGAGAGCGAACGGTCCCACGTGGCGGTCGACGCCCCCTCCAACCACTCCTTCATCTCGCGAGGAGCCACTGCGGCCTCACGAGCGTGCTGGGCGAGTCCCTCGGCGGCGATTCGCGGGACCCCTAGCATTCTGAGTCCGATGGCCTCGGGGGACCGCACTCCGTACATCGCCATCGCCGGAACTACGTCGGCCGTCGACACGGGCTCTGCCGAGCGAGCCAGAACGCGATGGACCGCCCGTAGCCCCCATGGCATGAGGGTAGATATCACGCCGTGCACATGCTTGGTTGCCCTCGATAAGTCATTGCCGTAGTAATCGGCGGCGAGCCCACTCAAGGACGCCCCGTTCACCCAGTCCGTCGTGATGCTGGCAACTCGTTCCGCGTTGAACTTCTCCTGCGATTCCCGCTCACCCAGGCGAACCTCAGGAACCCGAGAGAGTGCATCGACGACTTGAACGAGGACGTTGCTCGGGTGGCCGGAGAGGGGGAAGACCTCATCTGCGAGCCACTGGTCCGCGGACACCGTCTCGGCGAGGCGTGCATACACCAAGTCAACCGACCCGCTGCTGAATCCGGTTCCGTCCGCCATCTTCGAGTACCAACCGATGCTGTCGCCCTTGTCCCGGGTCACGGCTTCGAGGTAGTCCTTCGCCAGACGGGTCAGGCGTTCTGCGGCTTGGGGCTTATCGCGTTTGAGCATCTGATAGACGAGGCTGCCGCGAACGAGAGCGTCGATGTCTCGCCTAGTCGCGGTGACACCCGCGACGGCAACGGCGTGCATGATGTACTGGACGAAGGCGGAGAGTTCGTGGTGCCTCCAGAGTGCAGATGACTTGGTGAGGTCGATGTTGTCCGTCTGAAGGACCAGCAGAACCTTCATCAGCGAACTCACCACCTGGTCCGCGTCTTCCTTCAGATACTTGCGAACGGTCTTCCTAGTCCCGGACCCGGTCGTGGCGAAGACGATGGTGCCAAGAGGGTCCTCCATCGCACGCCCAACTCGCCCGGCGATGTTCCAGAACTCCTCCGGAGGAATGGGCTTGCTGGCCCACTGGGTCTGACCGTCACGGTCCCGCCAAGGCGTTGACCGATGGGTGTTCTCTATGACCGCCGCGGACAGTGGGAAGTGGACACCCTGTGCAAGCGTAGTCGTCGCACAAACGACAGATGCCGCACCTTCTTCGACGAGACGCTCAATCAGATACCGTCCCTCAGGGGACAAGCCGGCGTGGTGGTAGACCACGCCGTGCTCCAGTAGTTCCCGCATGGGATGCGGGCTGCCCGCTTCGGCGTCCAAGTAGTCCGCGACCGCTGCCGCATCCTTACGAAGCCGTCCTCCGGGCATGAGAGCCGAAGCCTGCTCTGCCATCGTCTCTGCTTTGCCGGTCGAACTCGCCAGCAGCAACACGCCGCCTCGCTTGACGTCCGCCAAGCGGACGGCGGATGCAACGGCGATGTCCCTCCGACTGTAGGAGACGCCACTGTCCAAGGGGCCGAGCGAGGCGACGATGCCGTCGGGGAAGTCGCCATGGACACTCGCGACGGTTTCGAGTTTCAGATAGGGCTCGTTGTTGCGGCTGGCCGCGTATGCCACACCGACCATGCGGTCATTCGGCCTCCAGTCAATGTGAACAGACGCTCCTGCTTGTCCGCCAAGCCACGTAGCCAGTTGAGACGCGTTCTTGGCGAAGGGTGTGAGCAGCAGGAATCGGCACAGACGTTCCCGTCTCAGGCTCGCAAGCAGTAGTTCCAGGCGGGCACCTCGGTCCTCGCACGCGATGTTGTGGGCCTCATCAACGACGACTAGAGCAATGCGGTCGACCGACTTGTGCCCAATGCGAAAGAGAAGGTCGAACTTCTCGGGCGTCGTGACCAGAACGTCGAAATCGTCGCTGAGAATCTCGTCCTCGACGGCATCCAGTTCATACGCCGGGCTTGCGATACGGACCTCCACCGAGGCCCCTAGGTCGCGTTTGAGGTTACGTGCGACCTGGCTGACCAACGCCCGAGTAGGTGCCGTGTAGATGACCTTACCGTTCTTCTCAGCCAATGCTTGGGCAATGGCCATCTCCGCGAGGAAGGTCTTGCCCGAACTAGTGGGAAGGCTGACCACCACCGCAGACCGCGTCGGGTCGAGCAGGCTCCCCGAGTAGATGGCCTCGCGTTGCGGATACCATGTGTCGAGGATGGGCTTTGCATCACGGGACGCCAAGGCCGTGACAAGCGACTCGACGGACCTGGGGAGTCGCATTGCGTACACACTGTTCTCTATTAGGGCATGGAGTCCAAACCTGAGCCGCCAGACCTTCATCCGCAAACGAGGGTCCAGTCCTGAGAGCAGGTCTCGTGCGTCGCTGACAAATGCGTCGACATCGTCCTTGGCCCCGACTTCGGTGATGGGCGTGTGCTCGATGGATTTGCCGCCGTCAACGAATCGCAGGGCAATCTCAACTGCCCTCACCGCGTTGTACAGAGCGAGCACGCGAACCGCAGTCGCGTCCTCGGGGATTGTCGCGGCCAATGCTCTCTCCTTGTCTTCCTGGAGAGAATGAAGCCGCTCGATTGCGTCCGATGCACTGTCGAGGTCGCGACGACCGTTGTCCTTGCGGGCGAGCAGAAGGAAGACCCGCTGCATCTCGTGCTCCAGCAACGTGTCCCACGGGAGCGACTCTGTCAGGGGCGTCCACTCAAGGGGTTCGGAGACGAGTTGCATGCGAATCTCGGGAAGCCGCTGTGCCACCAGGCCCGCGACAACCTCGTACATCAGGTCATCCGACTCGGGTCCGCCGTGGGTGGAGTTAGCGAGCAGACCCCGGCGGAATCGGAAAGAGGGCCAGACGAAGTCCCGCCACGGCAGAGTCCCCTCAAGGGGCGAAAGGTCGTGCCTGCCTTCGAAGTCGAACGCCAGGGTCTCGAATCCGTCGAGTGCGGTGGAGTATGCCTCCCGCCAAGCCGAGCCCCGGACTGCCGCAGTACCGAGTTCGTGCTGGAGTTCCGCCAGGAGGTAGCCTCGCTGGGCAACCGCCTCATGGGTTGTGGCGAACGCCCTGAGAACGGCAGCCTGCTCGTCTCTGTCGGGTAGCCTAAGCATCTGAGGCCATCTCAGCCTGACCAAGCGGTTCGCACACTTCGGTCTTCACGGAATCGAGCCACTCCGAGTAGGAGTCGCACGCCTCGATGGCGATGAACACCACAGTAGCGGGGGCCCGAGCCCCCTGAAACGCGTCAACGCCGTCCAGGAATGGCTTCCAGTCGACCTCGGAGAACTGACCGTTCTTGCGTATGAGGACGGGGCTAGCCAACACCGCTCCGGCCGTCTTGAGACTCCCATCAAGTGCAGCCGTGATGAACGCGTTAAGCACCTGCTGCTGAGGCTCGGACGCCTCATCGTGAACCGCCCTCAGTGAGTACAGGAGCCTCCCCAAGCCCTCCTGGTCGACCGTCTGCTGCAGGAGTTGGGCGTAGTGGTCCCTCACCGTGCTCGGGGTTCTGCCGGCCTTCTGGGTAGTTGCCATTACCTCGGCTATGAGAAGGGCGTACTCGCCTTCCTCCTCGACGTAACCCACCAGGTCGATACCACGATGCTGTGCGTTCTCGGCGTCATGGTGCAACACTCCAGGGTAGGGAAAGGTGACGGGCCCAGCCAGTTCATCGAGTGCAACGAGGGCCAGAACCTCCGTCACGTCGGTCACATGCCGGTCTTTGGTGACGTCTTTGTTCTCGGAAGGGGTCGGAGGCAGACTTGCCGCCCCGGCGGCGTTGAGACGACGAACGAGGTCGCAGCCCTTGAAGCCGGTCTCCTCGACGCGGTCGACGTACGCGGCAGCGGTGAGCCTCCATGCCGCAAGACAGGACTGCGTGATACGAGTCCACGTCTCGTCGGCGGCTGGAGGTGCATACCGAAAGGCCGCGAAGACGTGCGGCGACTTCCCCATGTCCTGCCCGATGACTGCGAACGCTGGGTGGTCGCTGAGCGTAACAGCCGGCAACTGCGGTGACACCCGTACCCTCCCCCGGTTCCAGCGGCGTCTCTCTCTAGTGCCATTCTGTCATACGGTCTGACATTCGGCTTGTCGGAGCCACCGGACCCCTTGCTCCGTTCCTGGACACCCTCGCTCATCTGGCGGGTCATGGAGGGCATCGAGCCTTGGGACCGACTGCGGGACTAGCATCCCGACTACTCATCCAGGGCAACGCTACTACGCCCGCGTCACATCGTTAGTCAGCCGCTGTTCCGCGGTCACGCCGCCGC